>JAABTM010000067.1 GCA_011389855.1 Desulfobacteraceae bacterium | reverse complement strand
GCGAGGTCCGTCAGCACGGCGCCGGTTTCCGCGTCGCGGACCACGGTGCCGGCCGGCACTTCGATGACGATGTCTTTTCCGTTCCGGCCGGTTTTCTGCTGGCCCCCGCCCGGGCGGCCGTTTTCCGCGTTGAAATGGCGCTTGAAGCGGAAATCGTAGAGGGTCCGCTTCCGGTCGGTGGTCTTCAGGACGACGTCGCCCCCCTTCCCGCCGTCTCCGCCGTCCGGACCGCCGCGCGGAACAAACCGTTCGCGCCGGAAACTGACACAGCCGGCGCCGCCGTTTCCGGACTGAACGGCAATGGTGGCTTCATCAATGAATTTCACTCGGCATAAACGCTCGCCTGCTTTCGGGATTTGCCCACGCGCTCATAGGCGACCACCCCGTCGACCTTGGCGAAAAGGGTATAATCCTTGCCCACGCCGACGTTTTCGCCGGGGTGGATCTTGGTGCCGAGCTGACGCACCAGGATGCCGCCGGCCCTCACCTTCTGCCCGCCGTAGATCTTGACCCCACGGCGCTGGCCGTTGCTGTCGCGGCCGTTTTTCGAACTGCCGCCTGCTTTTTTATGTGCCATCTTTCGATCTCCTCTATTTTTTTAGAGCCTTAGCCTGATAGCGGCCTTGTTTTTGCCTTCCGGTTATTCCTCTGGGGTCGCGGGGGTTTCCGGCGTCGCTTCGGGCTCGGCCGCTTCCATTGCCGGAGCTTCTTCGGGTTCGGCCTCCGGGCCGCCGATCCGGTCGATCCTGACCGCCGTAAAGGGCTGACGGTGGCCGAGCTTCCGGCGATACCGCTTCCGCCGCTTGTATTTGAAGACCAATATCTTGCGGGCCTTATCCTGTTCGACGATATGGCCCTGGACGGCCACGTCCGGCACCACCGGCTGCCCCACCCGCACGTTCTCTCCATCGGAAAACATGAGCACCCGGTCAAACGAGACCGGGGCCCCCACGTCGCCGGGGAGCTTTTCAAAGCGGCAGATCTGCCCCTCCTGGACCTTGTACTGTTTTCCGCCTGTATTTACGACCGCATACATGATGATATCCTCCTTTGACCGCAGTATTATACGTCATTGTGCAAAAATAGTGAATAATAAATGATCGGCAGGCAATGTCAAGAGGAAAATCTCATCCTCTTATCCGCGATCCAAGGCCTCGACGATTTTCGGCAACACTTCCCCCGCTTTCCCCTCGATGCGCACGTCGGCCTGATCATCCATGGGCGTCTCCGATAAGTTGACGATGGCCAGGAAGGCGCCGTTGCGTTTGGCGAACCGGGGCATGCCGGCGGCCGGGTGGACCAGAAGGGTGGAGCCCACCACCAGGAAGACGTCGCAGGTTTCGGACAGCCGGACCGCCCGTTCCACCTCGGCCGCCGGCATGGCCTGGCCGAAGGAGATGGTGTCGGGCTTGAGGCACCCCCCGCAGTGGCATTCCGGGGCCGGATCGCCGGCCGTGATCCGCTCCTGGGCCGCTTCTTCCGAAGAGATCTCGCCGCAGGTCATGCACCGGATCCGCCGGGTGTTGCCGTGGAGTTCGACGACCGTCTCTTCGGGCAGACCCGACATCTGGTGGAGGCCGTCGATGTTCTGGGTGATCACCGCCTCCAGGAGTCCCATTTCGTGGAGGCGGTGGATGGCCATGTGGGCGGCGTTGGGTTTGGCCCTGACCAGGTCGTGGTACATCCCGGTCTTCTGCCGCCAGTATTCGATCCGGGAGTCCCGGGAACGCATGAAGTCATCGAAGTAGACGGGCCGGAACTGGTCCCAGATGCCGCCTTTGCTTCGGTAATCGGGAATCCCGCTTTCCGTGGAGATGCCGGCCCCGGTGAAGACGATGTTCCGTCCGCCCCGGGCGATCTTTTCCGCGATCAACGCAATCTCATCCATCGTCGTCTCCTCCTTCCGGCGGCGGCGCGGCGCCTGCCGCCTCATCGGCCGTGGGCCGGGCGCCGCCGGCGTATTCGATGTGCTTGCGCCGCAGGATGTCGTAGTAGATCATTATCTGCTGCACGTACTGGACCGGCTCCGATCCCCGGCAGTAGCCGTAGATGGCGTCCTTGTAGTATGCCTCTTCCGACAGCAGGGGAAGCATTCTGGAGAGCGTTTCCCAATCGTCGGGGTTCAGATTCCGGTCCCGGGCCAGATTCCGGGCGTCCAGGATATGTCCCTGGCCGACGTTGTAGGCCGCCATGGCGATGAACAGCCGGTCCCGGCCCCGGGCCTTGTCGAAAAAGTCGTAGAGCTTCCGGAGATGGCGGACCCCCGCCGCCAGATTCTCCTCCGGGTCGTAGAGATCCCGGACGCCGTAGCTCCGGGCGGTCCGGCGGATCAATTGCATGAGCCCGTAGGCCCCGGCATGGCTCCGGGCCCGGGGGTCCAGATGGGACTCCTGGTAGGCCATGGCCCCGATCAGCCGCCAGTCGAACCCGTATTGGACCGAGATCCGGCGAAGCGGGTCCATATAGCGGGGCAGCCGGCTCTCGATCCGCCGGTGGAATGCCCGGATATCCACATAATCGAATATCTCCACATCGGCGTAATACCGGTCGTGGATCTCGCCGTACAAACCGGAATCCTTGATGGTCCTGAAAAACAGATTGACCCGATCCCGCAGCATGTAGGACCGGGGCGCCACCGCCCATCCAAGATATTGTTCTTCGCCGATGGCGCCGGCCACCACCGTGTTGGGATAATAACGCCGGTTGAGGAGCGCCACATTGCTGTCGGCGATGGTGGCCGTGATCCGTTCCTCCGACACCCACCGGATCAGTTCCTCGGTGGAGATGTCGTCGTGGAGCGCGATGTCAAGCTGTATTCCCGAATCCCGCAACGCCTGAAGCCGAAGGGCGTAGGTGGTCCCTTTCCGGACGTGGACGGTCTTTCCTTCCAGATCTTCGACCGTCCGGATGGACCGGTTCTTTCGGTGTACGACGATATGCTGCCGGACGGCCATATAGCCGTCGCTGAAGGTCGTCCGCTCCCGA
This sequence comes from Desulfobacteraceae bacterium, assembly GCA_011389855.1. GTDB lineage: Bacteria > Desulfobacterota > Desulfobacteria > Desulfobacterales > JAABSP01 > JAABTD01. Next base: position 15,833 of record JAABTM010000067.1, on the reverse strand, counting down.
CGACCGTCGGTGACGGTCATGCCGGCGGCGATGAGATCGCCGCGGCCGTTGAGAAGATCGTCGATCATCTCGTCCCACCGGGAATCGACCTTGATCCGTAGATCCACCCCCAGATAATCGGCAAAGGCCCGGGCCAGGTCGTATTCGAACCCCATCTCCTGGCCCCGGTAGCTGTAATAGCAGTGGGCGTTGTTCCGGGTGATGACGGTGATTTCGCCGTTTTTGAGGATTTGGCGCAGGAGGGTCCGGGGATGCCGCTCCTGCCGGTAGGAGAGAGCGAAAGCGACGGCAAGAACGAGGATGAGAACCGGAACCCCCCATCGGCGGAGTCGTCTGAACGGATCGTCCCCGCTGGGCGTCGTCAAATCAGAACGCCCCCAGTTGACACGGTTTGATCTTGATCCCCAACCCCTCGCAGGCCCCGCCGACCCGGAGTTTGGGGACTTCGAACCGTTCCGCGATCTCCCATGCCTTCCGGCAGGGCAGCCGGCCCTCCTTTGCCTCGGCCTCGACGGCCGACCGGAGCGCTTCGGGCGGGTCCGTCATGGGAGAGACGATCTTGCGCTTCTCCCCGTACCCGAACAGGCCCAACTGGCACTTGATCAGACGGTACTCCATGAGGTCCACCGCCCGCCCCACCTCGTGGGGCGCCGCATTCAGGTCCGCGGCGATATCGAACGCCACCGCGCAGGGGAGGGCGCCGTCCGTCGCCCGTTCCTTCACCTTTTCCCCAATGGCCGGATCAGGGGTTGCGCCTGGTCCGTGTTTTTCTGAAAATTTCTTTCCGTCCGAGGCCATCCATTGCTCCTTTCCTCGATTTGGTGTATGTTGCACTTTGTTTATATCGTATTTTTCCAGAAAACTCAAACCGACCCCGACGCACCGGATGGACCTTCCGATAGACGATTCTGGTTGAACAATTATCCGAAAGCCCGGCTTTCGAATGGGACGCATGTTTTGATGGAACCTTGCCTCGATCGAAAAACAACCCGCCAAATCTTCGTTGGCGACGTGCCCATAGGCGGCGGCGCGCCCGTGTCGGTACAGTCCATGACCAACACCTTCACCGACGATGTGGCAGCCACCGCGGCCCAGATCCATCGGCTGACGGCCGCGGGCTGCGAGATCGTCCGGGTGGCGGTCCCCGACATGGCGGCGGCGGCGGCCGTCCCGGACATCCAAAAGGAGATCGACATTCCGCTCATCGCGGACATCCACTTCGATCATCGGTTGGCGGTCGCCGCGGCCGAAGCCGGCGCCGACGGCCTCCGGATCAACCCCGGCAACATCGGCAAGGTCGAGGGGCTCCGACGGGTGATCGACGCCGCCGGCCAACGGGGTCTGGCCATCCGCATCGGCGTCAACGCCGGATCCCTGGAAAAGGACCTGCTGAAAAAATACAACGGCGTCACGGCCCAGGGGATGGTGGAGAGCGCGCTTCGGAATATCGACCTCCTGGCGTCCATGAACTTCCACGATGTCAAAATCTCCATCAAGGCCTCGGACGTGGGACGGACCCTGGCCGCCTACCGTCTGCTGTCCCGGCAGTGCGACCTGCCGCTGCACCTGGGGGTCACCGAAGCCGGCGGGCTTTACGCCGGCATCGTCAAATCCTCCCTGGGCATCGGCATGCTGCTGGCCGAGGGGATCGGCGACACCTTCCGGGTCTCCCTAACCCGGGACCCGGTGGAAGAGGTCCGGGTCGCCTATGAAATACTGAGGGCGCTGGACATCCGGCGCCGCGGGCCGGAGATCATCTCCTGCCCCACCTGCGGCCGATGCCGCATCGACCTGTTCCGGATCATGGAAGAGGTGGAAGCGGCCCTTCTGACCAGCACCGCAGACATCAAACTGGCCATCATGGGCTGCGTGGTCAACGGGCCCGGCGAGGCACGGGAGGCCGACATCGGCATCGCCGGCGGCGACGGCACGGGGATTCTCTTCAAAAAGGGGAAAGTGGTCAAAAAATTTCCCCAGGAACAACTGGTCTCCGTGCTGCTGGAGGCGGTGGCGACCTTATCATCTGAATCCACAAAGCATTAGAAAGGAAGACAATGGGAAAACAGGTCAAGACGGCGATCACGCCGACAAGGGAAGAAAACTACGCGGAATGGTATCAGCAGGTGGTCCGGGCGTCGGACATGGCCGAGCGGTCGCCGGTCCGGGGGTGCATGGTCATCAAACCCTGGGGCTACGCCGTGTGGGAGAACCTCGTGCGCGAACTGGACGATCTGTTCAAGGCCACCGGGGTCCAGAACGCCTATTTCCCGCTTTTCATTCCCCTGAGCTTCCTTGAAAAGGAGGCCCGGCACGTGGAGGGGTTCGCCAAGGAATGCGCCGTGGTCACCCATCACCGCCTGGAAAAGGACGCCGACGGCGGCCTGGTCCCGGCCGGCCGGTTGACGGAGCCCCTGGTGGTCCGGCCCACCTCCGAGACCATCATCGGGGACGCCTTTTCAAAGTGGATCGGCTCCTACCGCGACCTGCCGCTGCTGATCAACCAGTGGGCCAACGTGGTCCGGTGGGAGATGCGGACCCGGATCTTTCTTCGCACCAGCGAATTCTTGTGGCAGGAGGGGCACACGGCCCACGCCACCGACACCGAAGCCCTGGAGCGGACCCGGATGATGCTCGACGTCTACGAGGATCTGTCGGAAAACTACCTGGCCATGCCGGTGATCAAGGGCCGGAAATCGCCGGCGGAACGGTTCCCCGGAGCGGTGGACACCCTGTGCATCGAGAGCATGATGCAGGACCGGAAGGCGCTCCAGGCCGGGACCTCCCATTTTCTCGGCCAAAACTTCGCCAGGGCGTCGGGCATCCGGTTCCAGACCGCCCAGGAGACCGAAGAATTCGCCTGGACCACCTCCTGGGGGGCGTCCACCCGGCTCATCGGCGGCCTGATCATGAGCCACGGCGACGACGACGGCGTGATCCTGCCGCCCAAGGTGGCGTCTTCCCATCTGGTGCTGCTCCCCATCGTCAGGAAGGATGAAGAAGCCGCCGCGGTCAAGGAATACACCCAGCGGCTCCAGCACGCCCTCCGGGACGTCCGGTACAACGGCCGGCCGGTCCGGACGGCGGTGGACGACCGGGACATCGGCGGGGCCCGGAACTGGGACTGGATCAAGAAGGGCATCCCCCTGCGGGTGGAGATCGGTCCCCGGGACATCGCCAACGACTCGGTCTTCGTGGGCCGACGGGACAAGGGTCACCGGGACAAGGTCTCCATGAAACGGGAGGAGTTCATCGCCCGGCTGCCGGAACTCCTGGACGAGATCCAGCTCTCCCTCTTCGACCGGGCTCTCTCCTTTCGGAAGGCCCATACCGCGACCATCGACGACCGGGGGGATTTCTACAGCTTTTTCACGCCCGAAAACGAAGAGGCGCCGGAGATCCACGGAGGGTTCGTCCGTTCCCACTGGTGCGGATCGGCCCGGTGCGAGGAGGAGATCAAAGACGATCTGGCCGTCACCATCCGCTGCATCCCCTTTGAAAACGAACCGGTGGAAGGCAAGTGCATCCACTGCGGCGAACCCAGCGGCGAGCGGGTGATTTTTGCCAAGGCGTACTGATCATGATCCGAATCAATGACATCATCGACCGGATTCTGGAAAACGCGCCGGAAGCGGACGTGGACATCGTGGACCGCGCCTACATCTTCTCCGCCAGGGTCCACCACGGCCAGACCCGGCTGTCGGGGGAGCCCTACCTCTCCCATCCCCTGGAGGTGGCCTATATCCTGGCGGACATGAACCTGGATCCGGTCAGCATCGCCGCCGGTCTGCTCCATGATGTCATTGAGGACACCCACGCCACCGACGAGGAAATCCGGGAGGTCTTCGGTCAGGACGTGCTCCACATCGTCTCCGGAGTCACCAAGATGAGCAAGCTCTCCTTCGGCTCGGCCCAGGCCCGCCAAGCCGAGAGCATCCGGAAGATGCTGCTGGCCATGGCCGACGACATCCGGGTCATCCTCATTAAGCTGGCCGACCGGATCCACAACATGCGGACCCTCAAATACCACCAGAAGGCGTCGAAAAAGCGGCAGATTTCCCGGGAGACCCTCGACATCTACGCCCCCATCTCCTCCCGGCTGGGCATCTACTGGATGAAAAAGGAGCTGGAAGACACCTCCTTCATGTACCTCATGCCCGAGGTCTACGAAGAGATCCGGCAGAATGTGAGCAAAGACAAGGTGGCCCGGGAGGGGTATATCGAAAAGGTCACCACCCTCATCCGGGACGAGATGGAAAAAGCGGGGATGAAGTGCGAGATCATGGGACGGTACAAGCATTTCTATAGCATTTACCAGAAGATGGCCAGCCAGAGCCTCGATTTCGAGGATATCTACGACATCATCGCCTTCCGGATCATCCTCGGCGCCAAATACCAGTGCTACGAGGCCATGGGCCATCTCCACGCGCTCTGGAAGCCCATCGACATCAAGTTCAAGGACTACATCGGCCGGCCCAAACCCAACATGTACCAGTCCCTCCACACCACGGTCATCGGCCCGGACGGGGTGCGGATCGAGATCCAGATCCGGACCCACGAGATGGATCGGGTCGCCAAATCGGGAATCGCGGCCCACTGGGGGTACAAGGAGGGAACCCAACTGGATGAGGACGCCACCCAGCGGTTTTCCTGGATTCAGAGCCTCATAGAAAACCAGGAGAATATCAAGGATCCGGATGAATTCCTGGAAAACGTCCGCATCGATCTCTTCCCCGACGAGGTCTACGTTTTCACCCCCCAGGGGGAGATCAAGGCCCTGCCCAAAGGCGCCACGCCGGTGGACTTCGCTTATTTGATCCATACCGAGGTGGGGAACCAGTGCGTGGGGGCCAAGGTCAACCGGCGCATGGTGCCGCTGAAATACGAGCTGCGGACCGGGGACGTGGTGGAGATCGTCACCCAGAAAAACCATCAGCCCAGCAAGGACTGGCTCGGCTTCGTCAAGACGGTCAAGGCCCGCTCCCGGATCAGGCAGTGGATCAAGACCCAGGACAAGAACCGGTCCATCACCCTGGGCCGGGAGATGTGTGAAAAGGCCTTCCGCAAGCACCGGCTCAATTTCAACGTGTTCCTCCGGTCCGAGGAGATGGCGAGCGTGGTGGGGCATTTCGGATTGAAGACCGTCGACGACCTGCTGGCCAGCGTCGGCTACGGCAAGATCACGCCCTTGCAGGTGGTCCGGAAGATCCTCCCCAAAACCGAAGAGGCCCAGGAGGTGGAAGAGGAAGAGGCCATCCTCAATAAGATCGTCGAACGGGGCCGAAAGAAAAAGCCCCGGACCGACGGGGTGACGGTCAAGGGGCTCGACGATATTCTGATTCGGTTCGGACGGTGCTGCCAGCCGGTTCCCGGCGACCCCATCATCGGGTATATCACCCGGGGGCAGGGGGTGACGGTTCACCGGAAAAACTGCGTCAATGCGCTGAAACTGAATCCGGAGCGGCGGATCGACGTGGAATGGAACCAGGAGACGTCGGAAACGTTCCCGGCCAAGATCTACATCCGCTCATATGATCGGGTCGGGCTGCTGGCGGACCTGGCGGTCAACATCAGTAAAAACGGGGCCAACATCATCTCGGCCAACAGCGAGATCCGGGGCAACAAGACCGTGGACAGCGTCTTCACACTGGCGGTCAAGGACACCGACCAACTGGAAAAGGTTCTGTCGGACATCAGGCAATTGAAAATGATTATGGAAGTGAAGCGGATCGGCGTCTAACCCGAAAACCGCACTCAGGGGGCCTTGACGACGTGGCCTGATTTGATGCAGGTGGTGCAAACCATGATCCGCTTCACCTGGCCGTCGCGAACCGTTTTCACCCGCTGAAGGTTGGGGTTGAATCGGCGCTTGTTCACGTTATGGGCGTGGCTCACATTGTTGCCGACCATGGGTTTTTTCCCGCAGAGTTCGCACATTTTCGACATGGTATCTTATCCTCCGTTTTTCGAGATTAGATGAAAATCACAAGCGGGGGAATATATCCCCTTCCCCATCGGTTGTAAAGATATTTTTCAATCTTTTGCGTTCTCATCCATCTGTTCTTTTGACAGCGCAATGTATTTCCGCGCCTTCCAACGGAGATCCCCCACCGTGGGGTATTCGTCGAGAACCGTCTGGAACCGGTCGAGGGCGGTTTTGTAGTGCTTGCTCTTGTAGTAGAACATTCCCACATAGAACTCATGACCGGCCAGCCGTTCGTAACACTCCTTGATATGGCTGTCCGCCTTCATGGCGTAGGAACTTTTGGGAAACGCCCGCCGCAGCCGCTGAAAAGTATCCAGGGCTTTTTTGGTGGCCGTCTGATCCCGATCGATGCTCTCCATCCGCTCGTAATAGCAACGTCCGATCTGATAGATCACATAAGGGATGGCTTCGTTGCGGGGGTGTAGACTTTCGAAGGCTTCATAGGCGTAAACCGCCTCTTCGTACTCTTCCAGGTGGTAGTAGGCGTCCGCTGTTTTCAGCTCCGCCAGGCTCGCGTATTTGCTGAAGGGATACCAGTCCCGCAGTTTTTCAAAGGATTCAATGGCCCTGCGGTATTTCTCCCGTTCGAAAGCTTCCATGCCCTCCCGGGCCAGTCTGTTGGCGGTCTTTTCTTCCTGGGTTTCAAACCATGCGCATCCCCCAAGCGCGAAGGTCAGGATGAGGCACAGGCAGAGAATCCGTTTCATGGGTCTTCTCGATTTCATTTGTTTTCTTCCGGCCGTCCGCCGGCCTATTTCTCTCCGAGCACCTTCTTGATGGTGTCTTCCAGTTTGGATTTGGCCACCATGCCGGTGATCTGCTCGGCGACTTCGCCGTCCTTGAAAAAGATGAGGGTGGGAATGGCTTTGATGCCGAATTTACCGGGGGTCACCGGATTGTCGTCTACATTGCATTTGGAAAACTTGATCCTGTCGCCGTAGGCGCCGGACAACTCTTCCACCACGGGACCGATCGCCTTGCACGGGCCGCACCAGGGCGCCCAAAAATCGACCATCACTGGTTTATCGGCCTTCAATACCTCGCTGTCGAAACTGCTGTCGTCTATTTCCATAACGCCTGCTGCCATGTGTTGCCATCCTTTCTTTGCGCTTCGCGTATGTGTTGATGCGGGCGACGCCGCGGATCTGTATATTCCTACTAATATAACGTGATGAAGGCGCCCTGTCAACCAAGGCGCCTTCATGTGCTGCTAACTTATGTTGCGTTTAGGATCCGTGTAACCGAACCCGATCTTTTAGTAGATCGGATGGATCTCCACGCGGCGGTTCTTCTGACGTCCCACCGGAGTGGTGTTCGGCGCCACCGGTCTCGAGAACCAGAAGCCTTTGGCCGTCAGACGGTCCTTGGCGATGCCGTGGCGGATGAGGTAATTGGCCACGGATTTGGCGCGTCTCTGGGAGAGCGGCAGGTTGTAGTTCTTGGAGCCCACGTTGTCCGTGTGGCCCTGAATCTCCACCTGCATGCCCGGATTGCGCTTCAGGACGCGAACGACCTGATCCAGGTCGGAGTAATACTGGGGACGGATATCGGACTTGTCGTAATCGAATAGCAGGTTACCGACCACCCAGCAGCCGACATCATTGACCACTGCGCCCTGGGGTGTACCCGGGCACTGATCGCGGTCGTCATAGACGCCGTCGCCATCGGAATCCATGGCCGTCGGCTTCTCGCCGGCTTCCAGCGGACAACCCTGGGCATCGACCAGAACGCCGCCTGAGGTGTTGGGGCAGCGATCCAGATAATCGGCCACGCCGTCGCCGTCGCTATCCAGCGGACATCCGCGGCTGTCGACCTGGACGCCTCTCGGGGTGTTGGGGCAGCGGTCGCGGTCGTTGGGCACGCCGTCGTTGTCGTTATCGCCCGGGCCGGCATCCGCCACCGGTTTCTCGCAGAGTTCATAGGCGTTGAGGATGCCGTCGAACACGTCGGGGCTGTAGGCGGTACCGGTGGTTCCGAAAACAATAGCGCCGTCCCGCACCACCGCATAGCTCGACGGCATGTTGCTGTTCTGAGCAGCCGACGGGGTCAGGCAGAGGCCGTAAGCCGTCAGAATTTCATGCATGAGGTCCGGGCTGTAGGCGGTCGGGTTTCTTCCGAACGATATGCCGCCGTCTCTGACGGTGGCGTAATCGGTCGGCCCTTCCAGGCCGCGGGCCTTTTCCGGCGTCAGGGAAACGCCGTAGGCGTTGAGCAGCATGTCCAGCTCGTCGGGGCTGTAGGCGGTCGCCGTCGTGTTGAACACCACCGTTCCGTCGCTGACGCTGGCATAGTTGGCCGGGTCATCCAGGTTACGGGCCGCTTCAGGGGTCAATTGCACCGCAAAGGCCGGCATACCGACCACCAGGGAGACGGCCGCGAACAGGGCCGTCCACACAAAAACGCTTCTCTTCTTCATCTCTTTCCTCCTTCTTTGGTAATGTATGAATTCAAACCTACCCTTTATAAAAAAAGGTCCTCTCCCCTATGCCATCGCCACACCCCCTTCCGTGCCATCTTCTCTTTTTTTCAACAAAACATAAAGCACGCGTATCACATTACCACATTAATCCTGTCCTCTGTAGCATGTCTTCAAGAAAACCGCAATATTATAAAAAATTCAAAATTTCAAGCGTTAGATGGCGCCCCGACGGCCATTTTTCGAAGGGGTGGGGGCAAAACACCGGACCGACATCTTCGCGCCTATTGGCCGAAGGGCAGCTTTTTAAGCAAATCCGACGCCTTTTCTTCCGTTTTGGAGGACGGCTCCAGGAGTTTTTTGGCGGCCGCCTTTTTCTCCTCCAGTCCCCGTTCGAGTTCCGCTTTACCCTTGTCGAGGGACTCGGAAAGGTTCTTGACCTGTCGCAACAGGGCTTCCGGGTCGGGACGGATCTTCGGGTCGTCGAAGGTCCCGGTAATCAAAAGCGGAACCGTGAACCCCGACCGCTGGGTCTCATCCCCTTTTCCCTTGAGGGTGGCCACCAGTGTGGGCTCCGCTCTTAAATCGAGTGTTTCGGCGGTCAAATCGGCCTTTCCTCCGCCGCTGAACCGCATCAGGGGCGCCGTCAGGCGGGATTCGGAAACCGTGACCACGCCGTCGTCGATGGTAAAGGCGGACTTGAATTCGGAAAAGTCGGTCCGGCCCTCCAGGGGCGGCTGCTTCTTCAGGGACAGGAGGCTCTTGGCGTTCCGGACCATCCGGGTCAGGTCCACCCCTTTGACGGCGCCGTCGGTGAAGACCAGTTCCCCTTTGCCGTTCAGGCGGCGCTTGACGGCCGCCGGCGTGTCCCCGAAGGTCCGCAGCCGGATGTCTCCCTTCCCCGTTCCCGTGATAACGTCCTTATCCGCGAAATCGGTCAGCAGAGGTCCCACATCGACATTGTCGAAGGTCGCGTGAACCCGGCTTTTGGGGGCGGCGCCGCTCAGGTCGGCCGCGGCGGTTCCGTGGAGCGTCCCGTTGTACAGGGCGAGGTCCAGGGGATCGACGGTGAACACCCCGTCCTTTCCCGACAGGGTCATCCGGATGTCCCGAAGGGTTCCACCCGACACTGTCAGTTGACCGACCTGCACGTTTCCCGACAACAGCAACTGTCGGAGGGCCGCCCGGTCCGACGGTTCCGGAGGCGGTGATGGGGAGGATCCGGTTTCCGCGGCTTCGGCGGAACCGGGGGGCAGGTAGCGATCGATATCGATGGCGTCGAGCCGGAGATCGAACCGGACGTCCGGCCGGTCGAACCGCCCCACGGTCAGGGAAAGGTCCAGGGTCGAATCGTCCAGGGTCAGCCGACCGTCCGACAGGGTCGCAGACGATGGACTGGCGGCGACGTTGCCCCTGAAGGCGGCCTTTTCCAGCGCCTTGGGATCGGTTGTTTCTATGGATTGCCCCAACCGACCGGCCAGCTTCTTCGGGGAAAAAGGGGCCACGTCAACCGATGCCTGGAAGGAAGGGGTCTCTGTCGGGGTTTCGATTTTGCCCTTGAGATGGATCGTCAGCAAATCCAGGGCGGACGCGGTCAGATCCAGGTTCAGGGCCTCGGCGCCCGGCGGATTCCCCACCGGCCCCACGTTCCCCTTCAGGGACACGGGATCGCCGTCCACCGCCGCGGAAAAGGCCAGCCGGACCGGAGCGTCCAGGGAGATGTCTTCCAGTTTCAACTGCACGTCGGAGACCGTTTTCCGGACCCCGGCCGCCCTGTCGATCCAGAGGACCTGTCCATCGGAAAGAGTGATCTCGTCCACCCGGAAGGCGGCGACCGGCGGTCCGCCGCCTCCATCGGACGGGGCAGGCCCGGTTTTCGCCTCCGGCGGGGCGTCCGAAGACCGGCCCAGGCCCTCCCAGTTGGATCGCCCCTCCTCCGTGGTCTCCAGGACAATCCGGGGGGATTCCAACCGGATGTGCCGGACCTGGATGTCCTTGGACAAGAGCGGGACAAGGGCCACCTTGATGTCGAAGGATTTGACGGTGAGGAAATGGGATTCGGAAAAGCCGGGGGGATTCATCATTTCGAATCCCCCGATGGAAAACCCGGTCCAGGGAAAAACCGACAGCCCGATGTCGCCCGTCAGGTTGACGGGGCGGCCGGCGGCGTCCGAGATCATGGATTGGATCCGGGGCTTGAAGTCCTCCGCATCGAAGAACAGCGGGATGAGCAGGACCGTCGACGCCAGCAACACGACCCCTGCGGCGCCGACAATGAGGAACCATTTAAGAAAGCGTTTCATGGCGGGTGTCCTTTGGAATCGGATAGAAGGCGCGGGGGGATTAACTCCCCCCGCGCCCATTCAGAATGACGCAGATGAAGGACGGCGCGGCGTCATTATTTGACGGGTTCGAACTCCACCCGCCGGTTCAGCTCCCGGCCCTCCTCGGTCTGGTTGGTGGCGGTGGGCCGGTGGAACCCGAAGCCCTCCACCGAGATCCGGTTCGAACCGATGCCCTGTTTGAGCATGTAGTCGGAAACCGAGATGGCCCGGTTGTAAGACAGCTTCATGTTGTATTTCTCGGAGGCGATGGTGCAGGTGTGGCCCTGGACCTTGATTTTGAGGTCGGGGTTGAGCTTCATCACCCGAACCACCTCGTCGATGATCGGATAATACCGGGGCCGCACATCGTAACGGTCGATAATGAACTGGACCTTGCCGATGTCCCAGCATCCCCGGGCGTCCACCTTGGCGCCCCGCGGCGTGCCGGGGCAGGCGTCCTGATCGTCGCACACGCCGTCTCCGTCGGCGTCGGGGCACGGGCCCATATCCCGCTCAACGTAGCGCGGCCCGGGTCGGAATCCCCGTCGCCGGTTGAAGATGTCGTCCACCCACTGGTCCATGTTGGCGTCGGGAACCAGGTCGTCGGAGGTGACGAAATAGCCGCAGCCCCCCACCTCGGCGATGCGCTGGAGCAGCTTCCGTCCGAAGGGAAGATCCCCCACCTGGGCCGTGTAGATGCAGAGCCGGTCGCCGTAGCGGTCTTTCATCCGCTGGGCCGCGGCCACCGGATCACCCCGGTAGATCTTGCCGTCGCTGATGATCACCAGGGCCATGAGCCCGGTGACTGTGGACAGGTCCTCGTTGGCCGCGTCGATGGCCAGGGCCAGCGGGCTCTTGCCCCCGGCCCAGCGGACCTTCTCGATGGCGTCGGCGTAGGCCGGACGCGAATAGGGACCGACGCCGAAAAGGAGTTCGGTCTTCTCCGTGAACGCGCCGGCCTCGAATCCGTACCGCCGCAACCCGCCGGTCAGGGGCCGGGGGGGAACCCGCTGATTGAACCGCCGGGCGATGTCCTTGGCGATCTTCAGCTTGATCTGACCGTTGTAGGGGAGATACTTGGAACCCGATGCATCCAGTATGACAAGGAAATTGTCAACGATCTCCATGTATTCATCGAGGGCCGGGCCGCCGGCGCCCGCCTCGGTCGCCATGACGTCTTCCGAGTAAGATTCGCCGGGGGCGGCGGCGTCCGCGGTCCGCGGCGCTTCGGGCGTAGCGGTCTGCTGTTGTTTCTTCGCGCCGCAACCCACTATCAGCACGCCGAGAACCAGAACAAAGAACGCCGTTAAGAATTTCCTTGCCATCCTGACACCTCCTGCAAACAGTTGCGTTTTGGGTTCACATCTTCATCCCTATTAACATCATTGAATCACAGGATAAAGGATAATATTATAATTATCTCCGAATTTCAACCGCGGACGCCATTATCACCGCCTGTTTTCGGGATCTTTATCCGCGCTGTAGGCGAACCTTTTCCAAATTACTGTGATATGAAGAGACTTGCAAGTATAATTATGAACTATTCTGGCCAGATCAGGGGATTTTTCGGTTGGGTTCGGGATTTCGCTGAAAAGAATTGATGCGTCGGGCGCGGATGGGGGCGACGGCGCGGGGTTCGCTCTGTTGCGCTCCGTGGGGTTATAATATATGGATGGAGGGAAAAAATGCCTGTATTTTTTTTAGGGGCGGACCCGGACGGACGGCCGCCGGGTCCGAATAGGGCTTTAAATGGTGAGTCTCTGGCCGAATACCGACTCCCAGAGAGAGATCATCCCGCCCAGGTCCCAGGGGGAAATCACCTGCTTTTCCGCCAGCCGGAAGCGGATGCACTCGTCGCAGCCGAACACCTTGTTTTCCAGCGCGGCCCTGTTGAGGCAGGCGTCGTAATACTGGCAAAGATAATTGCGCGTAACCGGTCGGGTGGTGGCCGAAACAAACCGTTCCAGGTCGGAAGCCGTCACCCAGTAGCACCGTCCCTCCTTGGCTGCGTTCAACGTTCCCTGCTTGATGTGCTTCCTCAGTTCCCTGAGGCTCATATCGAAGTCCTGGCTCAACTGCTTCAGCGTGTACCGGGTCTCTTTCATGGGTCCCCCCTGTCCCGCCGTCGGCGGGATCTGAAAGTTGGATATGAAAGTCAAGATCTCTTTTATCCTGGCTTTCATTTTCCACGAAAAAGAACAAGAAATCAATGGGATGATAGGTGTATTCAGGGGATGCGGTTTTCCTACCCGCTTGTGGTGTTTTTTTGGTAACGACAGCAACCCAAAGCGCCCCTGGGGGGAGCGGGGATTTTGCCTACCGGCTCGACCTTAACAAAGATTCAAGTGGGTTATCGCGTAAGTCGATTACCGCCGCCAGAACTCCGGCACCAGCAGGACGATGATGGTGTAGATCTCCAGCCGGCCCAGGAGCATGCACCAGATCAGGAGCCACTTGCCCGCTTCGGGGATCATGGCGAAATTCTCCACCGGCCCCACCGTCCCGAACCCCGGCCCGATGTTGCCGATGGTGGCGGCCACGGCGCCGAAGGCCGTCACGAAATCGACCCCCATGCCGGCCAGAATGACCGCGCTCACCGCAAACAGGAGGACATAAAGGGACAGGAATCCCAGCACGCTCCGCATCACGTCCTCGGGGATCGGCTTGCCGGCGATCTTGAGCCGCATGACGCCCCGGGGGTGGATGAGCTGGAAAAGTTCCTTGTAGCAGAACTTGAGGCAGAGCATGATCCGGAGGCATTTCATGCCGCCGCCCGTGGACCCGGCCGAGGCGCCCAGAAACATGCATATTAGAAGGATGACCTGGGACATGGCCGGCCACTCTTCGTAATTGGCCGTGGCATATCCAGTAGTGGTGAGAATGGAAATCACCTGGAAAGCGCCGTACCGAAAGGCCTCGCCGACGGTTTCGTAGACCGCATGCCACCAAATCTCCACCGTCACGGCGGCGGTCAGCAGCGCCGTGAGCCCCAGGAAAAACCGGCACTCCGAATCCCGCCAGAAGGCCAGGGGTTTTCCCCGGAGCATCTGGTAGTGGAGGGAAAAATTGACCCCGGCCAGCAACATGAAGATAATGATGATCGTGTCGAAATAGAGGCTGTCGTAGGCGGCGATGGACAATCCCTTGGGGGAGAAGCCGCCGGTGGGCATGGTGGTAAAGGCATGGCAGACGGCGTCAAAGGGACTCATGCCGCCCAGCGCCAGCAGGATCGCCTCCAAGACGGTGAACAGGGCGTAGACCTGCCACAGGATCTTGGCGGTATCCCGGATCCGGGGCTTGAGCTTGTCGGGTACCGGGCTGGGCACCTCGGCCTTGTAAAGCTGCATGCCGCCGACCCCCAGAAACGGCAGAATGGCCAGGGAGAGGACGATGATCCCCATGCCCCCCAGCCACTGGATCATGCTCCGCCAGAACAGCAGCCCTTTGGAAATCCCTTCGATGTCCGTGAGAATCGACGACCCGGTAGTGGTGAAGCCGGAGACCGATTCGAAAAAGGCGTCCGTAAAGGAGGAGAACTCGCCGCCCATGTAAAACGGCAGGGCGCCGAAGAGCCCCACGGCGGTCCACCCGAGGGCCACGATGGCCATTCCTTCCCGCTGGCTGATGATTTCTGCTTTTTCACTTCGGAACAACAGGTACATGGCCACGCCGCAGACAGCGGAAACGCCGATGGACTTGAGCAGCGAAAGGACGCTGCCGTCCCGGTACCAGAGCCCCACCAGCAGGGGCAGGGTCATGGCCAGGGCCAGAAACAGGACCAGAATGCCCACCACGCACAGAACATAGCGCCAGTGCATGTTAAAAGAACTCCAGCTTGACCGCCAGGATCTTTTCGATTTTGGGAATGGCGTTTCGCATGGCGAAAATGATAACCCGGTCGTCGGGTTCGACGACGCTGTCGCCCTGGGGAATGATGATCTCTTCGCCCCGGATGATGCAGGCCACCAGGGCCCCCTTGGGAAAAGAGATCTTCTGGAGCGGTTTCCCCACGATGTCGGAAGTTTCCAGGGCCACCGCCTCCATGACTTCGGCCTCCTCGCCCTTGATGGAAATGGCCGAGAGCACTTTGCCTTTCCGGATGTACTGCAAAATTGTGTTGATGGCCGACAGCCGGGTGTTGACCACCTGTTCCATGCCGATGGCCAGCATTAGCGGAAAATAGCTGAACTTCCGGATCTTGGTGATGATCTTGGGCGCGCCCAGTCGCTTGACCAGGAGGGAGGTGAGGATGTTGGTTTCCTCGTCGTCGGTCAGCGTCACCACCACGTCCATCCCTTTGACGTTCTCCTCTTCCAGGAGCTTCTGGTCCGACCCGTCCCCGCAGAGCACCACCGCCTCGTCCAGCTCCCGGGCCAGGAGATCGCACCGCTCGGAGGACCGCTCCAGGATTTTGGTATGGATGTGTCTTTTCGTCAACAGCCGGGCCAGGCGGGTCCCCACCCGGCCGCCGCCCACGATCATGGCGTGGCGAATGGGCCTTGCGCGCTTGTTGAAGATCTTCAGGGTCTCCATCAGCCGGCGCTCTTCGCTGATGAAATAGATGAGATCGCCGGGCAGCAGCTTGTCCTTCCCCCGGGGGATGATCAACTTTTCATCCCGGACCACCGCTGCGATGAGAATCCGCTGATCCCCGAGTTCCTTGGGAATGTCCATAAGCCGGATTCCCGCCAGCCGGGTCTCCTTGTCCAGCTGGACGCCGACGAATTTCACCCGTCCCTCGGCGAACTCTCCCACGTCCACGGCGCCCGGCACGCTCATGAGCCGGTCGATGGTGCGGACCACTTCGATTTCGGGGTTGATAATGGTGTCGATGTGGGGGGCGTTTTTCCGAAGCGCCTCGTGGTATTCGTCGTAATCCGCATCCCGAAGCCGGATCAGCTTCTTGGTGTTGCGGGAAATGATGTCCGCCATGAGGCAGGCCAGCAGGTTGGCCTCGTCGCTGTCGGTCACCGCCAGCAGGATATCGGCCTCCTTGACGCCGGCGGTTTCCAGAACCTGGGGGCTTCCCCCCGACCCCTCCACGGTCTGGACGTCGAGGCTGTCGCCCACCCGGCGCAGGGCCTCCGGGTCCCGATCGATGACCACCACC
>JAABTM010000323.1 GCA_011389855.1 Desulfobacteraceae bacterium | reverse complement strand
GACGCTCTTCCGATCTCGCCTAAGAGATCAATATCCCTTGTGGAGCGAGAGCCGGGTCCCATCCAGGCGTAAAGCATTAAGGCTCCCTTCAAGAAAAATCGGTCTGCATGACGGCTTTTGGAGATTCTGTAAATAAACCTTTCAATAGCGAAGCGTTGCATAAGCTCATTGAATGGCCGAGCGCTTTCTCTGGCCTTAATGAGGAGTCGCTGATGCACGGATGCAGCAAGGTTTTTGATCGTTTTCGCCATTAAAGAATTGCCTCAAGGTAGGGGCGAATAACCCTTTTGACCCGGCAGATCTCAGCATAACGCATGATATCGTCTACATTGGTGGTTTTGCGCTCACGGTAAAAGCGGATCGCCTCCATGGCTGTATCGAGTCCGACCTGATTTCGGAACTTGAAGCAGTCGGCGAGCGTTTTTTCAGGGCTGTAAATTCGGATTTTGATGCCATCGAGTTCGTGGGTTTTTACGCCTTCGGTGAACGCCTTGCCGGAGAAGCGATAAGTTTTGATTGGCGGGTGGTCCAGTCGGGGCTCTTCCGCCCCGCGGTTCAGCGCCAAATGTACCTCATGGGGTATTTGGGTTGTGAGGTCATGGAAGGCCAACGCTGAAATAAGGCAGATGACGCCCCCTGGAACCCGAATCGCAACGGTCTCCAAATCAGGATCACTCATAGGCGAACTATCGGCAAGGCGGTAAACGCCACGACTTACAACTTCCAATTTTCCTGAGTCCCGCATGGCGTAGAGCGTTTCGGGATGCATGCCCGCCCGAAGCGCCTGCGCCGTCCGGAGTATCCCGGAGTTCTTCTTAAAAATCTCGGTCGCTTTATCGAAACGGTCGCCATGTTTTTTTGTGTTCTTGAATGACATGATAAACATACCATCATATATTTATTTATATTGGTAAAATTATCATAAACAAAAACAGCGTTGTCAATAGAAAATGGCGGGCGGCCTTAAATGCAAAAAGCCCGACCGATAAATCGGTCGGGCTTTGATTTTTTGGCTCCCCAGCGCGGACTCGAACCACGGACACGGTGGTTAACAGCCACCTGCTCTGCCGACTGAGCTACTGGGGAACAAGCTCAAGTAAGTTCCCTATATAAAGAATCCGGATGCTGATGTCAAGAAAAATTTGCCGGGGGTTATCGCCTCAACACTTTTTGCGAGTGCCTGATGAGTAGGCTTCAAAATTCAATTGCAAAATGTTCAATATCAATACATGTTCATTCCTGTTGAACAAAACCGATTGCTGAACAGAAGGGGGCTTTCCGAGAACGTTCCGCCTTCATTTAAAACCAAATCGGATTGACATCTTTGCAACTTATCGTATGATGTCCCATCCTGACGGTTGACGAGTTCAAACAAATCGAACCCGAGAACGCCATTGAACGATGCCATGAACAAAACCCCGGAACAAAAAGCCCGCGACCGCATCGACGCCATGCTGACGGCGGCGGGGTGGGCGGTGCAGGACAAAGCGGCCATCGACTCAAGGGCCGAGCGGAGGGTTGCCGTGCGGGAACATCCGACAGGTAAAGGCCCCACGGAGGATATGCCAAAGCCGGCGACTCTAAAAAAAAGGATCGCGTTTTGATCCCCTACACGGAAAGCCTCGCCGTGGAGTTCAAAAGCGACCGCGGCCCCCTGCCCGACCGGGAACTGATCGAAACGGCGGTCTGTCTGGCCAATTCCGAAGGCGGCGAGATATACCTCGGCGTCGAGGACGACGGGTCGATCACCGGCCTGCACCCCAACCACGCCGCCCATTTCGGCCTGGCGGGGCCTTGATCAAAATCCCGGCCAAAAAGGGCGATCACAAGGATCGCCCTTACGGCGCAACCCGACGATTTCGGTAGGGGCGAACCTTGTGTTCGCCCCAAAATGGCCGAAACGATGATCAAGGCCAGATGGGGGACATATTCTATCGCCACAACAACCTGATGTTTTAGAGCGTGATGCCAATTATCCATGATCAAAACCCAAATCATCCACCAGATTAGAACCGAAATGATATCAATGACACGCAAAGAAAGGGACACGAAAGACCAATGGAAAACAACCTGGTAACCATCATCATGGCCGGGGGCGTGGGGACGCGGTTCTGGCCGCTGAGCACGCAGGAGAAGCCCAAGCAGTTCATCCAGCTTTTCGACGACCGGAGCCTGTTGCAGAAAAGCTACGACCGGGTGGCCGGGATCGTTCCGGACGACCGGGTCATCGTGCTGACCAATGCCGCGTTCACCGGTCTCGTTGCGGAGCAGCTCCCTCAAATCCCGAGGGAAAACATCGTCGGCGAGCCCGAGCGGAAAGACACGGCCGCCGCGGTGTGTCTGGGCGCGCTGATCGCCAAAAAACGGTTCGGGAACCCGGTGATGGCCATCCTGACCGCCGACCACCTTATCGAGCCGGTGGACGTGTTCCGGCAAACCCTGCTGTCTGCGGCCAAAGCGGCCCGGAAGACCCGGGCGCTGTACACCTTCGGCATCCGTCCGACCTACCCGGCCACGGGATTCGGGTACCTGGAAGTCGGCGAAAAGACGGCCGACGACGAAGGCATCGTCCATTTCCATCTCCATTCCTTTAAGGAAAAGCCGGACCTGGAGACCGCCCGTCAGTACCTGGAATCGGGCCGGTATCTGTGGAACTCAGGCATGTTCGTCTGGTCCGTGGACGCCATTTGCGGTGAACTGGAACGCCACGTCCCGGACCACGTCGATCATCTGTCCAGCGCCGTGGAAACCCTGGGGACCCCCGACTGGGAAGCGACCCTGCAAACCGAATTCAGCGCCGTCCAGCGGATATCCATCGATTTCGCCGTCATGGAAAAAGCGCAAGACGTCCGCTGCGTGGCCGGCGATTTCTCGTGGCGGGACGTGGGGGGATGGCTGGCGATCCAGGATTTCCTGGAACAGGACGCCGATGGCAATTATATCAGAGGGCAAATCCACACTTTGGACGCCCATGGCAACCTGGTCTTCTGCGATCAGCCCCGGGAGACCGTCGCCCTGGTGGGCGTCAGCGATATGGTGGTGGTGCGCGCCGGGACCCGCACCCTTGTAGTCCACAAGGATCGTCTGGAGGATGTGAAAAAGATTGTGGAATCGATGATGGCCCGCTGACCTGTACTATCAGGGGGCGGTCCATGGGGATAAAGCCGGCGCCCACTTACGGCGATTTGTTTGAATCAATATACCCATGATTCTAATGGGTGATCGGTTCGATTTCAATTAAAGCGGATCGGCCCCGCCGCCTTGGGTTGAAACCCCAGGCTGAATCATCTGAAACCGGCTAAAGCCGGTTTGGGGCGCAACTATTTTCAATTATTTCGATAGCCAGATCACGCTTCAGCGTGATTTTTATGATTCAGCCTGGGGTTTCAACCCAAGGCGGCGGGGCCAAAGCGTTTGATTTTATTAGAGCCTACATTTTCGCCATTCCTCTAACGGATCAGTTAAAACAGGAACCTGGAGCCCCGGATTCCCTTTCTCAGGCGGCCTTCAACGTAAATTCGACTTCCCTTCCCCAAATTTCCCTTGACAAGCGCATTTTTCCGGTCTATTTAATTGTCGTACCATTTGGAACTCGTATCGGGGCATTCCAATGGAGCGGATCTTGACAGTCACAACCTTTAAGGCTATATTATTTCTATTATATAAAGCTTTTAACCGAAACCCCTTTATTGGAGCGCCTCGTTTTCACTGCAAATTAATGTCGGACCATTAAGCGGAGTTATGGATAAATGTCGGACAGAACAGACGACCTGGGATTTTCGCCCGCGAAAATGGGCAGGGCCGGAGAGGACGTCGCCCTTCAGATCGAGGCGGCCATCCTGGATGGAAAAATCCAACCGGGGGAAAGCCTGCCCAGCGAGCGGGATCTTCGGGATCAGTTTCAAACCGGGCGCGGCGTCATCCGGGAGGCCATGCGGGCTCTCAAGGAGAAGGGACTCGTGGAAATCCGGAAAGGTGCCAAAGGCGGCGCCTTCGTCAAGGAAGCGGAGGTCAAGAACGCCAGCGAATCCCTGGCCCTGTTTCTGAAACAGCGGGACGTGGACCCCTGTTGCCTGGTGGAATTCCGGGAGAGCATCGACCGGACCATCACCATCCTGGCCATCGCCCGGTCCGACGAGGCATCGAAGCGGCAACTGGAAGCAAATGCGGAGAAAATGGCGTCCCTGCTGGTCAACGGCGATCCCGACATGGCGACCCTGGCCGAGATGGACAGGGAACTGAACATCCAACTGGCAGGAATGAGCAAAAACCCCATATTTCAATGGATCATGCAGGCCATTCAACTGGGATTCAGCTCCCATGACGATTGTTTGTATGCCGACCCTTATTTCAGGAAGGAAACCGTTGCCAACTGGCAGGAAACCACCCGCCAGATCGCGGCCAACGAGCCCATGCGGGCTCTTTCCTCCATCGGACGCCATTACGCGCTTCTGCTGGATTGCCTGCAGACAAGAAAGGAGACATCATGACCCAAACCCGTTACGACTACATCATCGTCGGCGGCGGATCGGCCGGCAGCGTGCTGGCCAACCGCCTGAGCGCGGACCCGTCCAACCAGGTGCTGGTGCTGGAAGCCGGGCGCCCGGACCACAAGCCCGATTTCCGGATCCACATGCCGGCGGCCCTCACCTATCCCCTGGCCGGCAAGACCTACAACTGGTGGTATGAATCCGAGCCCGAACCGTATATGAACAACCGTCGGATCTACCAGCCCCGGGGCAAGGTGCTGGGCGGATCGAGCTGCATCAACGGCATGATCTACATCCGGGGCAATCCCCTGGACTACGAAAAGTGGGCCCGATACGACGGCCTGGAAAACTGGGATTTCGCCCACTGCCTCCCCTATTTCAACCGGTTTGAAAACCGGCTGGCCGGCGGCGACGGGCATCACGGCACGGACGGCCCCCTCTACCTGACCACCCCGGATTGCGACAACCCGCTCTTCGACGCCTTTTTCAACGCGGTCCGGGAAGCGGGCTATCCGGTGGTGGACAACATCAACGGCCCCCGTCAGGAGGGCTTTTCCAAATTCGACCGAACCACCTACAAGGGCAGCCGGTGGAACGCGGCCCGGGCTTACATCCATCCGGTGAAAGACCGGGCCAACCTCACGGTGAAGACCGGCGCCATGACCCATCGGATCCTGTTCGACGGCAACCGGGCCGTGGGGGTGGAATACGTCAAGGGCCGGAAAACCCATAAAGTTTACGCTGGCGAGATCATCTCGTGCAGCGGGGCCATTAATTCGCCCCAACTGCTGCAACTCTCCGGCATCGGCGACGCCAGGGACCTGGAAGCGCTGGGGATTTCAGCCGTCCAGGACCTGCCCGGCGTGGGCGAAAACCTCCAGGACCACCTGGAACTCTACGTCCAGTACGCCTGCAAGCAGCCGGTGAGCCTCTATCCGTCGCTGAAGGCCTGGCGCGCGCCCTTCATCGGCGCCCAGTGGCTTTTCGCCGGCAAGGGCGTCGG
>JAABTM010000322.1 GCA_011389855.1 Desulfobacteraceae bacterium | reverse complement strand
ACCTGGACGTCATGCTGGAGGTCAAAGACAAGGAACGCTCCGTGCTGGCCGTCTATGACGAACGCCCCGAACTGGCCGGAGAAGGGTCCGCCCGGACATGAAGATCCTGTTGGTATACCCCCACTGTCTTGAAGACCGGATCCACACCGAGGACGTATCCGCCCCGCCCATGGGGCTTTACTACATCGGCGCCCTGCTCAGGGAGAACGGGTACGATGCGGAGATCGTCAACCTTCAGGCGGTGGAGGGACGGCCCGGGGCCATCGAAAAGCTCCTGGCCGAAAAAGACCCGGATGTCGTCGGCTTTTCCGTGCTCAACGCCAATCGGTGGGGGGCCGTCGACGCGGCCCGGATCGTCAAAGGGATGGCGCCGGAGACCCCCGTCGTTTTCGGCGGCGTCGGCGCCACCTATCTGTGGGACCATTTTCTGACCCATTTCCCGGAGGTGGACTTCGTGGTGCTGGGGGAAGGCGAGGGGACGTTTCTGAACCTGATCCGTCATATCGAGGAGGGCGGCGGGGAGGGAGAGGACGCCATTCCGGGGATCGCTTTCCGCCGCCACGGCCGCAATATTCGCACGGAACCGGCGGAACCCGTCAAGAACCTGGACCGCCTGCCCCATCCGGCCCGGTATTTTACCTTCCAGCACCTCTCCCTGACCCGGGGATGCCCGTCGAACTGCGCCTTCTGCGGCTCGCCGGGGTTCTGGGGACGGCGGGTCCGGTTCCACTCCGCCGACTATTTCGTGGACGGCATGGAGATGCTCCACCGGCGGGGCGTCGGGTTCTTTTTCGTGTCCGACGACATCTTCACCATGCGGCCCGCCCTGGTCATCGAGATCTGCCGGAAGATCATCGATCGGGGGCTGGCGGTCTCCTGGGCCGCCATTTCCAAGGTGAGCCATGTGGACAGAGCGATGCTCTACTGGATGCGCCGGGCGGGGTGCGTGCAGATCTCCTACGGCGTGGAGAGCGGGTCCGAAAAAATTCGATCCGTGCTGAACAAGGACATCACCGACGATCAGATCGAGCGGGCCTTCTCCATGACGGTCCGTCACGGCATCCTGGCCCGGGCCTATTTTATCTACGGCTGCCCCGGCGAGACCGCCGAAACCATCGGCGAAACCATCGAGCTGATGAAACGGATCAAGCCCCTGTCGGCGATCTTCTACATCCTCGATCTGTTTCCCGGAACGGCGCTCTTCGAGGGGATAAAGAGACAACTCGGCCTGACCGACGACCTCTGGCTGGAACGGATCGAGGACATCCTCTATCTCCAGGTGGACCCGGCCCTGTCCCGCGAGGATGTGCTGGCTTTCGGAAAACGGCTTAGGGAATCCTTTTACCGGATGCTCCCCGAGGCGGCGGCGGTCGTCGAGGTGGTGGACGACAAGACCCTCTACCCCTGCCACGCCGATTTTTTCAGCAGACTCGCCATGACCTTCAGCCACGGCGATTACGCCGGCATCGACGCCATTCCGGACCGGGAGGGCGTCGCCCGGATGCTCTACAGGAGGGCGCTCCGGTACGGGCCGGACCACCGGGCCTATCTGGGGCTGGGGATCCTGCTTCAGAAACGGCGGGATTTCAGGGAATCCGCGGAAATACTGACCCGGGGCGCCGCCCATTACCCGGACAGCTTGGATCTCCACATCTGCCTGGGCGTCAGCCGGATGAACCTGGGCGCGTATGAAGCCGCCCTGGAAAACTTTCAGAAGTTTCCCGATTCAGACCCGGCCCGGACCTACGCGGCCGAATGCCGGCGGCGCATGGCGGAGGGGGATCGGCGATAGGGGCGGACCCGGCCGATCATTGCCGACTATGCACAACTTTAAAGCGACAGGAACCATGAACATGGAAAACGAGACAAACGAAGACAAGATCCGGCTGGGCATCAGCGCCTGCCTGCTGGGAGAGAACGTGCGGTACGACGGCGGCCACAAATGGGACCGCTACCTGACCGACACACTGGGACAGTACGTCGACTACGTGCCGGTGTGCCCGGAAGTGGAATGCGGCCTGGGGATCCCCCGGGAGGCGATGCGGCTGAAAGGCGATCCGGCGGCGCCGCGGCTGGTGACGGTCCGGTCCGGCATGGATTTAACCGATCGGATGCTCGCTTATGCCCGGGACCGGGTGGAGGCCCTGGAAGCGGAGAACCTTTGCGGATTCATTTTTAAAAAGGATTCCCCCTCCAGCGGCATGGAACGGGTCAAGGTGTACGACGACGGCGGGATGCCGCAGAAAAAAGGCGTGGGCATGTTCGCCCGGGCCTTCATGGACCATTTTCCCCTGATACCGGTGGAGGAGGAAGGCCGCCTCCACGACCCCAAACTCCGGGAAAATTTCATCGAGCAAATCTTCGCCCTGAAGCGGTGGCGGGAGACCCTGGCGGCGGGCAAAACCCTGGGCAATCTGGTGGCCTTCCACACGAAGAACAAGCTGCTGCTCCTCTCCCACAGCCCGACCCACTATCGCACCCTGGGCAAGTTGACGGCGGAGGGCAAAGGGAAGCCGGCGGACGCGCTGTTCGCCGCCTATGAAGCCGGACTTTTGGAAGCCCTTCGCCTCAAAACCACCCCCAAAAAGCACGTCAACGTGCTCCAGCACATGATGGGGTACTTCAAAAACGACCTCACGCCCGACGAGAAACAGGAGATCCTGGAGGTGCTGGACCAGTACCGGAACGATTATGTGCCCCTCATCGTCCCGGTCACGCTGCTCAACCATTACGTCCGAAAATACGATCAGGCCTACCTGAAGGAGCAGAGTTATCTGCGGCCGCATCCCGCGGCCCTGAAGCTGAGAAACCACGCATAAGGTGATTTTCTGAAAACAATATACCTTTAATCCCAATGGATAATCGATTTTATTCCAGTCCAAGTCGAGCGCCCGCGCCGCCTTGGGTTAAAACCCCAGGCTGAACCCATAAAACCGGCTGGAAGCCGGTTATGGCTGCCGTTGGGAAGATGACGGTTTGCAATTTGAACCGGCTTTTAGCCGGTTTTGGATGATTGAGCCTGGGGTTTCAACCCAAGGCGGCGCGGCCAGGGCGTTGGACTTTTATTGGGACCTTCATTTTCGAAATTCGCCAACAGTATCCACCAGCAGTATCATTGATTCCCGGCCGCATTTGGTATGGCGTCGCCAATGCCGTTGTGGTACATTCTTAGGGTATGGAAAACAGTGAGAACGGGGCTTTTTCGACGACCGCCGGGGAACCCGCGGCGGAGACGAGACCGGGGAAGGGTGAAAATGAAGGGGTCCAAAACGGCGCTGCTGGTTCCGAGCCTTTTTTTTCTGGTCCTTTTTTTTCTGATTCAGGGCGCTACGGCCGATACCATCTATCTGAAAAACGGGCGGACCATCAGCGCGGAAAAGGTCTGGGTCGAGGGCGACCAGGTCCATTACACGAAATTCGGCGCGGTGGTCAGATATCCCGCCGATGGGGTGGCCCGGATCGAAAAGGGGCCCGCGCCGGTGGAAGCGGTCCCGTCTCCGGAGCCCCCGCCCATCGGCCGCGCCGATGATCCGCCGTCGCGGCGAGACCCATCCGCCGAAGGGGAGGGCGTCATGGAAACGGTGCGCTCCTTTTTTACGCCGAACCCGTCCGCTCCGGACCGCCGGAGACGGGCATCCGGGGAGCCCATGACCATTCAGTCCCTGATCAAGCAACTGGAGTACGTCAGCCCGCTGTTGCTCACCGGCGTCTTCGCGGCGCCGCCGCTGCTGGTCCTGTTGATGGGGTTTTTCATCGGCCAGTACCGGGCCAAACGGAATCCGTGGCGATACCTGTATTCGGTTTTCGTCTACCTCGTTTCCGTTCCGGGCATTCTCTCCAGCGTCCTGATCGCCTATTCCCTGTTTTTCCTGGGGCGGAACCTTCTCGAGGTCAACATCTTCGTCTACTACCTGCCGATCCTGTCCATGATCGTCACCCTCGCGATCATCGGGCGGAAGGTAACCTGGAGTTATTTGCCGGGGGTGGATCGGCTCTATGCCGTGATGATCGCCCTGGTCATCACCTTCGGGGGCATCCTGGCGATCCAGAAAACCCGGATTTTCATTGTCTTTTTCGGGTCCATAAAAGTGCTTATCGTCATCGCCGTCGTCTGTTTCATCATTCTGAAATGGGCGACCCGGAAAGTGTTCGGACGGCGATGACCCGCCGCGGTGCGGATCCGCATTCAGAAAGGAAGACCGACAGATGGAACAATACAGCGAGATCGTCCACGCCATCGCTTTAACGCTCGGGGTCTCCTGGGCCAGCGGCATCAACCTCTACGCCGCCCTGGTCATGCTCGGCCTGCTGGCCAACACCGGCAACGCCACGCTGCCCGCGGATCTCCAGATACTGGCCGATCCGCGGGTCATCGGCGCCGCGGGCTTCATGTACATCGTGGAGTTCTTCGCAGACAAGGTGCCGGGCG
This sequence comes from Desulfobacteraceae bacterium, assembly GCA_011389855.1. Classification (GTDB taxonomy): domain Bacteria; phylum Desulfobacterota; class Desulfobacteria; order Desulfobacterales; family JAABSP01; genus JAABTD01. The sequence goes on along the minus strand of JAABTM010000322.1, from coordinate 1,078 downwards.
TCGATACGGGGTGGGACACGGTCCACACCTTTATCCGCATCCCGGCCGGGGCTCTGCTGGCCTACGGCGCGACATCCGAGATCGACCCCGGCCTGGCCGTGGCGGCCGCCATCGTGGGCGGGACCATCTCGGCCGGGTCCCACGGCGCCAAGGCGGGGAGCCGGGTGCTCATCAACACCTCGCCGGAACCCTTCACCAACTGGTTCGCCTCCCTGGGCGAAGACGTGGTGGTGGTGGCGGGCCTGTGGACCGCCCTTTATCATCCGACGGTGTTCCTGGTGCTCCTGGTCCTTTTCATCGTCTTCGTCATCTGGCTGCTGCCCAGAATCTGGCGGGGAATCAAAAAGGTTTTCGGATTCGTCGCCCGGCTTTTCTCGGACAAGCCGCCCCCGCCGCCGCCGGCCGAACTGCCGCAGGCGCCCGGCCGGATCGAACATCAACCCATCGAGGAGAAACGCTCATGAAAACGTCACTGAAGATCGGGCTCGTCATCCTGCTGGCGGCTTTGGCCTTACCGGTTCAGGGGACCGCCGCCGACGCCCAAAGTTGTTACGTCGATCCCACCCACGGGTTCAGCATCTACGTCCCGCCCGACTGGACCCGGCGGAATTTTGAGAAACCGGACGCGACTATCCACGAGTTCAAAAGCCCCCGGCCCGATACCTTTATCCAGTTGCGTATTTTCCCGGCCGCTCCGGGAGAAGACGCCGCCGCCATGGCCGACAGCTTCGAAACCAATACATTTCCAGCGGCCCGCCGGCTGTCGGAGACCGGCTTTACCCTCAACAGCGCGCCGGGGGTCATGACCCTCTACCGGATGCGTCAGGACGGCGCGGCGGTCAGGGTGCGGGCGTTTTACACCGTTTCAAAGGGGCGGGCCTTCGCGCTCTGGAGCGCCGCCCCCGAGACGGCGCCGGAAAGTCTCCATGAACGGGTCTACGGGGTCTTCAAAACCTTTTCCCTGACGGGGACGCCGGTGACGCCGAAGAGAGCGGTTCCGCCGCCCATCGCCGAAGCGCCCGGCGTCGTGGAGGTCGTCGATCTGAAGGTGGGAAACCGGCTGGCGGACGACTTCCAG
>JAABTM010000066.1 GCA_011389855.1 Desulfobacteraceae bacterium | reverse complement strand
GCGTTTTTGACCATGGGGCTGATCCTGTTTCTGTGCTTTTTTCTCTACCAGATCATCGTCCGGGCCGCAGCCGGAACGGAACGGCTCACCGGCCGTGCGTTCGAGGCGGTCAAGGAACAGGTGGCCGAAGAACGGACCATGCCCACAAACCCCATCGGGGAGCAGGTGCAGGCCGTTTTGGGGTTGAGCGCGTTGCCGGCGGGGGAGAAAAATGATTAAAGATATTCGCATACAAAATTATAAATCCACACAAAGTTTAAAGATGAACATAGGTCGCTTAACTGTCTTGATTGGAGAAAATGGATCAGGAAAAACGAATATTTTAGAAAGCGTCGCATTGGCTTCCGCCGCTTCTGTCAATAAATTGGACAATGAATTTTTATCGTCAAGAGGAATAAGGGTGACTGAACCCAAATTTATGCGATCCGCTTTTGACAATGAAAATATTGATAAAGATATTCACATTCGCTTTACCGGAGATGAAGATGTTTCTTTTTCTTGTCGATTGCAAAATGACAACAAGCCGTATTCTAAATGGAAAGTAGAGTATGGCGACTTTGACCTTTCTAAATCGAATATTGATGTTAAAAAGCTTATAGAATCAGATTCTGAGTTGATTCAGGATTTGATCGGAAGCATTAACAGCAATGAAGAGCTGATCAATAGAGTTACTGAAATAACCCAGGAGTTTAAAGACGGTCGAATATTGCCGAACCGACTAAAAAATGCTTTAGAAAACGCTATTGGTTATTCACTTAATAAAAAGAATATAATCGAAAAACTGAATCTCCAAGACTTTCTTGTCTATTCTCCTGAAAATTTTTCTTTGAGAGTATTTGAAAAAGAAGGGCAAATCGAACCTTTGGGAATAAATGGAGAAGGGCTTTTTAAGCTCTTAAAGGTTCTGAGCATGGAAAACAATGCGAGCAAATTGAAAATATTAAAGGAAAAACTCGGATTTATTGATTGGTTCAAAGATTTTGAAATGCCGGAGAAGTTGTCGGAAAATGAAAAATATATAAGAATTAAAGATAAATATCTGGCCGAGGAACTTTCATATTTTGATCAAAAAAGTTCAAATGAAGGCTTTTTATTCCTTCTTTTTTATTTTTCACTTTTTATCAGTGAAAATACGCCTGACTTTTTTGCAATCGACAACATCGACGCCTCTCTAAACCCAAAGCTTTGTTCCCATTTAACTAAAGAATTGGCTGTTTTAGGAAAAGATTTTAATAAACAAGCAATATTGACAACTCATAATCCCGCTGTTTTAGATGGGCTCAATCTTGATGATCCCGATCAAAAACTGTTTGTCGTTTATCGCAACAAATTGGGATACACCAAAATCAAACAAATTTTAAAACCGAAGCCTCTTGAAGGACAGGAGCCTGTAAAATTGTCTGAAGCTTTTTTAAGAGGTTACATAGGAGGTCTGCCAAAAGGATTCTAATATGACAAATTTTGGCTTTATTACGGAAGGCGTAACCGATCAAATTATAATCGAGTATATTCTCAATGGCTATTTTAACACCGACGACATTGATATAAATGAGCTTCAGCCGTTGCGTGATGAAACGGATCGCCACCGAGCTGAAAATTATGGCGGATGGACACTGGTTTTCGATTATTGCAAATCAGAACAATTTAAGCAAGCGTTTCAGTTTAATGATTACATAATAATTCAAATTGACACTGACGTATCGGAAGATCCACATTACGGTGTTTCAAAACGGGATGCGACGACGGGAGTAGAATTAGACGTTGTTGAATTAATAGAAAAAGTGAGAGGAAAATTTAAAAACTTAATCGGTTTGGAATTTTTCGATAAGCATCAGGAAAAAATCATATTCGCGATTTCAGTGCATTCCATCGAATGCTGGTTGTTGCCGTTGTATTATAATGACGATAGAAAAGCTAAAATTGTCAATTGTCTGAAAACATTAAATAGAAGATTGGTTTCAAAAGAAAACTTTACAATTGATCCTGATAATAAAATAGTCGATTATTATGAAAAAATCGCCAAAAATTTTCGTAAGCATAAAAGATTGATCAGATGGTGTAAAGAGAATCCAAGTTTTGAATACTTTGTCGAAGAACTTAAAAAAATAAATATAGATATCGAGACATAAAGCATGTGGAACGACGCTCTGTGAAAAGCCCTGAAAACCGCGGCCCGGAAGCTGTCCGGCTTTGGGCTTCAGTGAACCCCATCGGGGAACGGGTGAAAGCCGTTTTAGGGTTGAGCGCGTTGCCGGCGGGGGAGGGGCGAAAGGCGGAAAGCCCGACAGGGCAGTGAGGTAAGGAACATGGCGGAACCCGCGAAAAAAAACGCCACATACGACGATCTCTACGGCATCCCCGACACCATGATCGGCGAAATCATCGATGGCGAGCTGCACGCGATGCCGAGACCGTCGCCGAAACATGCGAAAGTGACATCGGATTTGGGCGCGGTCATTACCTACTCGTATCGATTCGGGCGCGGGGGGCCAGGTGGATGGATCATTTTAGACGAGCCCGAGCTTCAAATGGCCGGCCATATTTTAGTGCCCGATATCGCGGGCTGGCGAAAAGAACGGTTTCCATCGCCTCTTGAGACGAACTGGATCGACGTCCCTCCGGACTGGATCTGCGAAGTGCTTTCCCCCGCCACGGTTCGCCTCGACAAGACCCGGAAGATGCCCATCTATGCTGAACACGCCGTCCGGCACATCTGGCTGATCAACCCCATGGATAAAACCCTGGATGTGTTCAGGTTGACCTCCGGCGGATGGCTTCTGGTGAACGCCTACGTCGAAAACGACAAGGTCGGGGCCGAACCGTTTCAGGAGATTGAAATCGACTTGGCGGATCTGTGGCTGGATTGAAGAACCGCAAACAGTCCCACCCCGAGCAGCATGATCCCGGCGCCGATGGAAAAGGCCAGCCGAAGGTGGAACATGTCCATCATCAAGCCCGCCAGAAATGAACCGCCCAGCATCCCGGCGGAGTGGGCCATGGTCATCAGGGCCATGACGGACCCCATGGCTTTTACCGAATTGCCTTTGTCCACGGCCATGGCCATGATCGACACCATGGAGACGCCCCCGCCGACGCCGAACATCAGGCTGGACCGGAAAAGGTCCCAGAAACCGGTCGACCAGGCAAAAGAGGCCACCGCGTAAACAACGATCAGGCCGCCGACGGCCGCCATGAGCCGCCGGTTCATCCGGTCGGCCAAAAGGCCCAGCGGCGTCTGCAACACGCCGCTCACCAGCACCCCCATCATCACCAGCACCCCGATGGCCGAGCCGGATAAAGAAAACTCCCCATCGGCGAAAACCGGCAGAAACCCCCAGATGACGCCGATGCAGGCCGCGTAGGAGAAGCGGAAAACAGCCAGGCCGGCGATCTCCCGGTCCGCCAGCAACGCCCGCCAGGCAGCGGGCGGTTCCCCCCGGGACAAGACCCGCTCCGTCCGGGTCGGGGGCAAAAACACCAGGCTTCCCAGGAACCCCACCAGCGCCAGGGCCCCCATGCACCCGAAGGCGGCCGCCAGGCTGAACCGGTCGTTGATGGCGCCCCCCACCAGCGGGCCGAGGCTCAGGCCCATGAAGACCGATATGTTGAACAGCCCCATGACGAAGCCTTCCTTGCGGGGCGGCGTGATGTCCCCCACGTAGGCCTGGACTACCGGCATGATCATGGCCGAGGCCACCCCCTGCACCAGCCGAATGAAGATCAGCATCTCCACGGACTTGGAAAAGATAAAGGCCACGGAGATGACGGCATAAGCCAAGAGCCCGGCGACGATGAAGGGTTTGCGGCCCTGACGGTCGGACCGGCGGCCGAAATAGGGAAGGAATACGGTTCGGGAAAGGGAGAACGCGCCGAAAATCAATCCGATATAAAGCCCGCTGGCGCCCAGGTCGTGGGCGTACACCGGGAGAAGCGGCACCACGATGCCGACGCCGGTCACCGTGGCGAAGAGAGAAAAAAAGAGGGTGGCGAACACCCGTTTGTCGATTTTATCCATTTCCGGCGGGTCCGTTCCGGCGGCGTAAAAAGTCTATCGAAATCAAAATTGACTACGCTATCACGCCCCGATGGCGTTCACAAACGGTTTTTTTCCGGGACGCCGCCGCGCCGCGAACCTCGTGCTTGCCAAAGGACGCCATTTGTGTTAGACGTTGTCATCTGTTTAGCGACTGACGCTGAACCAGAGGATGAAGACCGTTCACCATCCTCAAAACCCTGACGGAAAAAGGAGGACGAAAGATGAAACGGATTGGATTGTGCGTTGTTGCATTGGCCCTCTTCACATTGCTGGCCGCGCCCGCCATGGCGGGAGAAACCCTGGATGCGGTCAAGGCCAAGGGATTCATTCAGGTGGGCGTCAACCAGGGCCTGTTCGGCTTCGGCGCGGCCGACGACAAGGGCGTCTGGCGCGGGCTGGACGTGGACACGGGGCGGGCCATCGCCGCCGCCGTCTTCGGTGACGCAACCAAGGTGAAATTCACCCCCCTCACCGCCGTTCAGCGGTTCACCGCGCTCCAGTCGGGGGAAATCGACGTCCTCTGCCGGAACGCCACCCGCACCCTGAGTCGGGAAACCTCCCTGGGCCTCAATTTCTGCCAGACCAACTACTACGATGGCCAGGGGTTTCTGATCCCCAAAAAACTGGGCGTCAAGAGCGCCAAAGAGCTGGACGGCGCCACCGTCTGCGTGCTGCCCGGCACCACCACCGAACTCAACGCCGCCGACTACTTCCGGTCCAGCGGCATGCAATGGAAGCCCGTGGTCATCGAATCCACGCCGGAACTCAACAAGGCCTTTTTCGCCGGCCGCTGCGATTCCCTGACCTCCGACATCTCCCAGCTCGCCGGGGTCCGGGCCGTGGCGCCCAATCCGGCCGACTACATGATCCTGCCCGAAGTCATCTCCAAGGAGCCCCTGTCCCCCGCGGTTCGCCATGGAGACGACCAGTGGATGGACATCGTCGACTTCACCGTCCTGGCCATGATCAATGCCGAGGAACTGGGCATCACCTCGGAGAACGTGGATGAGATGCTCAAGAGCAAAGATCCCAAAATCCAGCGGTTCCTTGGTGTGAACGCGGGCAACGGCAAGGCCCTGGGGCTGGATGAAAAGTTCGCCTACAACATCGTCAAGCAGGTGGGCAACTACGGCGAGGTCTTCGAGCGGAACGTGGGCGTCGATACGCCTCTCGGGCTGGAACGGGGCCTCAACGCCCTGTGGACCGACGGCGGCCTGATGTACGCCCCGCCCTTCAAGTAAGGGTTTACAACCCACGTAACCCTTAAGTTTTCCCGGCGCGTCTTTTCCCCGGAAGGGGCGCGCCGCTTTCCGGATAGAGCGACATCCCCCATGCGCGACAGAAACATAAGCGATCTCATGGCCGGAACGGTTCCCTTCTGGAACGACCCCGACAAGCGCGCCATCATATACCAGATCCTGACCCTGGCCCTGGTCGCCATGGCGGCCTACTATCTGATCTCCAACACCCTGGCCAATCTGGAACGACAGAACATCGCCACCGGTTTCGGCTTTCTGCAGAAAGAGTCCTCTTTCGAGATCGGCGAGTCCCTGATCGGATATTCCGCATCGGACACCTACGCCCGGGCCCTCTGGGTGGGGGTGCTCAACACCCTCAAGGTCTCCTTCATCGGCGTCGTCGTCACCGTGATCCTGGGGACCATCATCGGCATCGCCCGGCTCTCCACCAACTGGCTGGTGTCGAAGCTGGCCGGCATCTACATCGAGGTGATGCAGGACATCCCGGTTCTGCTTCAGCTTTTTTTCTGGTATGCCATCTTCTACGAAAACCTTCCTTCGCCGCACCGGGCCATGACCCCCTTCGCCGGCGTTTTCCTCAGCAACCGCGGGTTCATGTTTCCGGTCCCGGAGAGCCACCCCGCCCACCGCTACATGCTCCTGGCCTTTGCCGCGGCCTGCATCGCCGCATGGGCCCTGCGTCGCTGGGCCCGGAAACGGCAGGCCAGAACCGGCCGGATCTTTCCGGTCATCCGGGCCAATGGCTGCATTCTGCTGGGACTGCCGATCCTGGTCTGGACCCTGTTCGGCGCGCCGACGCAAATGGATGTGCCGGAACTGTCGGGGTTCAATTTCATCGGCGGCGTCAGCCTCAGCCCGGAGTTCGGGGCCCTGCTGCTCGGGCTGGTCCTTTACACCGCCGCCTTCGTGGCCGAAATCGTCAGGGCCGGCATCCAGTCCGTGAGCTACGGTCAGCGGGAGGCGGCCGAGGCGTTAGGGCTCCGGCCGGGGATGGTGCTCAACCTGGTCATCCTGCCCCAGGCCCTCCGGGTGATCATCCCGCCTTTGACCAGCCAGATGCTCAACCTGACCAAGAACAGCTCTCTGGCCGTGGCCATCGGCTACCCGGACTTCGTCTCCGTGGCCAACACCACCATCAACCAGACGGGTCAGGCCATCGAAGGGGTAATGCTGATCATGGCCTGCTATCTGTGCTTCAGTCTGCTGACCTCTCTGTTCATGAACTGGTACAACAAGAAAATGGCGCTGGTGGAGCGATAACCCATGGCCGTACACCCCATTTCCGACGCGGATGCGATCAAACCGCCCAAGACCCAGACGGGGGTTGTCGGATGGATGCGCCAGAACCTCTTCAACGGGGTCTTCAATTCCATCCTCACGGTGGTCATCCTCTATATTCTCTGGAAGACGGTTCCCCCCCTGATCCGCTGGTTTTTCATCGACGCCGTCTGGACCACCGCGTCGGAGGCATGCTATGCCGCCGACGGGGCCTGCTGGTCGGTGATTTACAACAACATCCGGTTCATCCTCTTCGGCCTCTATCCCCATGACCTCCAGTGGCGCCCCCTCGCGGCCATAGTGCTGCTAATCGCCCTGCTGGTCTACAGCCGGGACCGGCGGCGCTGGCGGCGTTCCCTGCTCTGGACATGGCTGGCCGGTCTGTTCGTCATGGGCCTGCTGATGAAAGGCGGGCTGTTCGGGCTGGAAAACGTGGACAGCACCCTCTGGAGCGGCCTGCCCCTGACCCTGCTGCTCTCCGTCTTCGGCATGGTGGCCGCTTATCCCCTGGGGGTGATGCTGGCCCTGGGGAGGCGGTCCCGGATGCCGGCCATCAAATCGCTTTGCGTGGTCTATATCGAAATGATCCGGGGCGTGCCGCTCATAAGCCTGCTGTTCATGTCCTCGGTCATGTTCCCGCTGTTTCTGCCCGAGGGACTCACCATCAACAAGATCCTCCGGGCCCAGATCGCCATCATCATGTTCACCGCCGCCTACATCGCGGAAGTGGTCCGCGGGGGGCTCCAGGCCATCTCCAGGGGCCAGTACGAAGCGGCCGAGTCCCTGGGGCTCGGCTTTCCCCAGAAGATGCGGCTGGTGATCCTGCCCCAGGCCCTCAAGATCGTGATTCCGCCCACCGTGGGCATCCTGGTGTCGGCCTTCAAGGACACCTCCCTGGTGGTGATCATCGCCTTGTACGACCTGCTCAAGACCACCCAGTCGGTGCTGTCCAACCCCAAATGGATGGGGTTTTCCTCGGAGGCCTATATTTTCATCGCCCTGATCTATTTCATCTGCTGCTTTTCCATGTCCGACTACAGCCGGAAGCTGGAGCGGGAACTGGGAGCCGGAGAACGCCGTTAAGCCATGAACGAAACATTGATTCAAGACGCGCCGGAAGACAGCCCGATCATCCAGATCGTCGGCATGCACAAATGGTTCGGAGACTTCCACGTTCTCCGGGACATCCACCTCAACGTCAAGCGCCAGGAGCGGATCGTCATCTGCGGCCCGTCGGGATCGGGAAAATCGACCCTGATCCGGTGCATCAACCGCCTGGAAGAGCACCAGCGGGGCGACATCGTCGTGGACGGCATCGAGCTGACCAACAACATCAAGAATATCGAAAAGATCCGGGCCGAAGTCGGGATGGTCTTTCAGCATTTCAATCTCTTCCCCCACCTCTCCATCCTGGAAAACCTAACCCTCGGTCCCATCTGGGTTCGCAAGGTTCCCAAAAAAGAGGCCGAGGAGACGGCCATGTACTACCTGGAAAAGGTCCAGATCGCCGAACAGGCCGAGAAATACCCCGGCCAGCTCTCCGGCGGGCAGCAGCAGCGGGTGGCCATCGCCCGGAGCCTCTGCATGAAGCCCAAGGTGATGCTTTTCGACGAGCCCACATCGGCCCTGGACCCGGAGATGGTCAAGGAGGTTCTCGACGCCATGATCGAGCTGGCGGAAGAGGGGATGACCATGCTGGTGGTCTCCCACGAAATGGGGTTCGCCCGGAGCGTGGCCCACCGGGTTCTTTTCATGGACTTCGGTCAAATCGTGGAAGAAAACACGCCTGAGGAATTCTTCCATAATCCACAGCACGAGCGGACCCAGCTCTTTCTGAGCCAGATCCTTCACTGACCGTGATCCCTCTCATTTTTTATACCCTGATTATCCCACCACCACCTTGGGCGGCAGATCCAGAGGCCGGGTGAATTCAGCCTGAACGATCCGATCAGCGCTGTGGATCACCACCACCTCCCTTTGGGCCGCCTCTTCGTTGGGGAGGGTGAACTCCAGGCGGAACCGATCACCCGGTTCGAAACCCATGTCCTTGTCCAGCTCCACCCGGATGCCGGTCCGGGACAGATCCAGAACGGTGACGGTCCCTCCGGGCTGTTCACGGATAGGGCCGTAGGCGCCGGGTTTGCGAATCTCGATGCGGTAATGGGACCGCCGTTCCAGAACCACGGAGGCGACGCTCCCGCATTTGTCGCAGGTAAAGGAGATGCGCACCGGATGCTCGTGGCGACGGTAGGCGGATACGTCCTGGCGCTGGGCCTTGTCGCAGCTTGGGCAGATAAAAAATGCCTTGTTGTCGCTGTCCATAAAGACTTTTTTTTCTGCCATGGTTCCGCTCCTGTAAGGATTAATGGCCGGAGTCTACCATTTTTTAAAGAGAGCGTCCAGTGCTTCGGTCCGCGTCCGGATCAACAGGTTTCACGCTTCGTGCCGCGAGATGTCGAAAATGGCCCGGACCTGCCGGCAGAGGCTCTCGAACTGCTCGGGGTAGAGGGACTGGGCGCCGTCGCTCATGGCCTTATCCGGCTCGTGGTGGACCTCGACCATCAGCCCGTGGGCGTCGGCGGCCACGGACGCCCGGCTCAGGGGGATGACCTGGTCCCGGCGCCCGGCGGCGTGGCTCGGGTCCACGATGATGGGCAGATGGCTCTCCCGGCGAACCACCGGCACGGCGGAGAGATCCAGGGTGTTGCGGCTGTGCTTGACAAAGGTCCGGACCCCTCTTTCGCACAGGATCACCTCGGTATTGCCGCCTTCCAGGATGTATTCCGCCGCCATGAGCCATTCGTCGATGACCGCCGACATGCCCCGCTTGAGGAGCACCGGCTTCCGGGCCTGACCGGCCCGGCGCAACAGGCTGAAGTTCTGCATGTTGCGGGTTCCGATCTGGATGACGTCGGCGTATTCCTGGACGAGATCGAAGTTTTCCTCATCCATCACCTCGGTGACCACGGGCATGCCGGTCTCCTCCCGGACCTTGGCCAGGATCTTGAGCCCCGCTTCCCCCAGCCCCTGGAAGGAATAAGGGGAGGTCCGGGGCTTGAAAGCGCCGCCCCTGAACATCTGGGCCCCCGCCTTTTTGACGTGTTCGGCGATGGTCAGGGCCTGGACTTCGCTCTCGATGGCGCAGGGGCCGGCCATAATGGTCAAATGGCCGTTGCCGATGGCCACGTCCCCCACCCGGATGATGGTGTCCTCCGGCTTGAATTCCCGGCTCACCAGCTTGTAGGGACGGGTGACGGGGATCAGGTCCATGACCCCGGCCATGCCCAGAAACGGAGAGGGATCCACCGACCCTTTGTTGTAGAGGACCCCGATGGAAACCCGGTCGCCGCCTGCGATGGGTCTGGCGGTCATTCCGCGTTCTTCGATGGCCCGCACCACGGCGTCGATCTCTTCCGGTCTGGCGTTTTTGTTCATTACGACGAGCATGTCTGTCTCCTTTTTGTCCGCATTGAGGTTCGGCCGTTTTCCCCGGCGCCCTTAAAAACAGAAAGGGCCGTGAAGGAGGGGGTCTCCCGATCACGGCCCTTGTTGACGTTTTGTAGAAGAATGGGCCCGGAGTTGTCAAGACAAATTTGGATTTGTAATGAATCCCTCATCTCCTCCTTGTGGCATTTAGGCTTGATAAAAAAGTTTCCTATGATTATTATGGTCTGTAAATAATTTTTCGCCAAAAATGAAACCTTCACGAAAGGAGGGGTTGAGATGAAACAACTCCTGATTCTTTTTTTCGGCATCATCCTGACGACGGTGATCGTCGGGATGCACCATCGATTAACAGCAACAGAAGCGAAGGATACAGCCATGAGTGATCGACATCTTGAGAAGGCCACGTTCGCCGGCGGGTGTTTCTGGTGTGTGGAATCGGACCTGGAAAAAGTGGACGGGGTCGCGGAAGTCGTCTCCGGCTACGCCGGGGGCCATGTGGAAGACCCCGGCTACAAAGAGGTGTCCGCCGGCGGCACCGGCCACCTCGAAGTGGTGCAGGCCCATTACGATCCGCAAAAAGTTGACTACGAGACGCTGCTGGGCGTTTTCTGGCGGCATGTGGATCCGACCGACGGGGGCGGCCAGTTCGTGGATCGCGGGGACCAATATCGAACCGCCATCTTCTATCATGACCCGGAACAAAAACGGAAAGCCGAAGCCTCCAGGGCGGCCCTGGCGGCGTCGGGCAGGTTCGACAAGCCCATCGCCACCGAAATTCTTCCCCTGGAGGAATTTTACAAGGCCGAGGACTACCACCAGGATTACTACAAAAAGAGTCCGATCCGTTACAAATTCTATCGCTATAACTCGGGACGGGACCAATTTATCGACAAGGTCTGGGGCGATGAAAGAGATGAGGTCGCGCCCATCGGCGGGAATGAGGAAAGCGCCGCCGCGGCCGGCGATTCCCGGTCCTACGCCAAACCCAGCGACCATGAACTGCGCAATCTGCTAACGCCGCTCCAGTACAAAGTGACCCAGGAAGAAGGCACCGAACCTCCGTTCCAGAACGAATACTTCGACAACAAAAAACCCGGCATCTATGTTGACATCGTCTCCGGCGAGCCGCTGTTCAGCTCCACCCACAAATACAAATCCGGCACCGGCTGGCCCAGCTTTTATAAGCCCCTGGCGCCGGAAAACATCGTCGAAAAGCAGGATAGAAAATTGTTCATGACCCGCACGGAGGTCCTAAGCCGCCATGCCGATTCCCACCTGGGCCATGTTTTCAACGACGGCCCCGAGCCCACGGGATTGCGGTATTGCCTCAACTCGGCGGCGCTGAAGTTCATTCCCAAAGAAGATCTGGAAAAAGAAGGGTATGGGGAATATCTGAAGCTGTTCGACGAACAATGATCGGCCGCCACGTCACGGACCTTCGCGCCCACGGACAGCATCGGCAAAAATGTCTTCCATGCCTGGCAAGGATTTTGTATCCTTATAGTGCGGAAGACAGGTAAATATCCGAAGTAATTCAAACCACCCAATTCAGCAAAGGAGAGACCCATGATCGTCGGCATTCTGAAAGAGATCAAATCCGAGGAGAATCGCGTGTCCATGACCCCCGCCGGCGTGGAGGTGATGAAACAAAACGGCCACACCGTGCTGGTGGAGAAAAACGCCGGCGTCGGCAGCGGGTTCGAGGACGCCGACTATGCGGCTCACGGCGCGGAGATAGTGGGTACCGCCAAGGAGATTTTCGATCGGTCCGACATGGTCATGCATGTGAAAGAACCCCTGCCGGCCGAGTACGACCTGATCCGGAAAGACCAGATCGTCTTCACCTACCTCCATCTGGCCGCGGCCGAGGAACTGACCCATGCGCTGATCAAGAGCGATTCGGTCTGCATCGCCTACGAGACCATCCAGAAGGAGGACCGGTCCCTGCCGCTGCTCACCCCCATGAGCGAAGTGGCCGGCCGGATGGCCATTCAGCAGGGCGCCAAATACCTGGAAATGGCCCAGGGCGGCCACGGCATCCTTCTCGGCGGCGTGCCGGGCGTCGATCCGGGCATGGTGGTGGTGATCGGCGGCGGCATCGTGGGCGCCAACGCGGCCAAAATGGCCTGCGGACTGGGCGCCAAGGTCTATGTCCTCGACATGAACCTGGACCGCCTCCGGTACCTGAGCGACGTGATGCCGGCTAACTGCTTCCTGCTGTATTCCAGCCCGGCGACCCTCCGGGATCTCATCACCCGGGCCGACGTGGTGGTGGGCGCCGTCCTCATTCCGGGAACCAAGGCCCCCCGGCTGATCACCCGGGACATGCTCAAGACCATGAAGAAAGGCTCCGTGCTGGTGGACGTGGCCATCGACCAGGGCGGCTGCTTCGAGACCTCCAAGGCCACCACCCATTCCGATCCCATCTATACCGTGGAGGGCGTGGTTCATTACTGCGTGGCAAACATGCCGGGCGCGGTGGCCAAAACCTCCACCATGGCCCTGACCAACGCCACGCTTCCCTACGCCGTGGAGATCGCCAACAAGGGATGGGAAAAGGCCATGAAGGAGAACGTGGAGATCCGCCGGGGCGCCAACGTGATCAACGGAAAAATCACCTACAAGGGCGTGTCCGACGCTTTCAACCTCGATTATGCCGACATCGATTCCATGCTGTAGTCCCCGGCAAGGCGACCCGCGACGCCGTGGTCGAGTTCCTGGGCATGATCCGCACGCCCGCGGCGTCGCTTTTGAAAGGATAATCGGAAACGACGACAAGCAGGTGAGGTTTACACGGGGCCTTGTAGAACTGATCCATCGATGTCGGGAGCAACTTGTCGGCAATCCGGAAAAAAGCGGCCACTATTTTACCATCTGGGCGCCAAGACAGACCGGGAAGACATGGCTCATGCGTCAGGTGGAAAATGAAGTGAAAAGCTACCAGAGCCAGTCGAAACTGGAAAAAGCCAAAATCCAGGCAGCAGGATACGCCCAAAAGCTGAACCTGCCCTCCGTCGCCCTTGCCCTGTTCGCACCGGTGGCCGACGAGGCGGTTTTGGACCAGCTTTCCGGGGAAAGCCTTGTGGACGGGGTTCGAGTGACGGTGGCGGCCATCGGGTGGACATGAAGAGAGCTGCGCGGATGGGATGCCAAGGCATCGCTGGCATCACCCTGTTCACGGATCATTTCACCGTCAAGACCGGACACGGCGCATTCAAAATCACATATTGGGCCGTCGATCCAAACAGCAGTTTCCCCACCTTGGACCGCCGCCGGACCCCCATCACCGCCATGTCGATGCCTTTATCCCCTGCATAATGAACCAGGGCCTCTCCCGGCGACATCTGGGTGACCAGGGCGTGGGGATCGCAGGGGATGTCGTGTTTCTTATTGAACTCATAGGCCAGTTCATCGAGCTTTTTCTCCACTCTTTGAATCGCTTCCAGCTTCAGTTCCGGGCTCTGCTCCAGCACCTCCACCAAATGTATGCTGCTGTCGTCAAAGGCTTTCGCCTGCTGTTTGGCCAGATCCAGGGCCGCTCTGGTGACGTTGGCGTCGTCGTAACAGACCATTATCTTCATAAAATCTCCTCTCGTTAGCCGTCCGTTTCGCCGGTTTCAAGATATTGCTGCAACTTCGATACCGTCATACCACCAAGGCCCAGATTGTCAAGGGTTCTTCCGTTGGATGTCAGATCCCGGCCCAGCAGGTATTCGATCATGCTGATAACGATGTGGATGCGGCGGGTGTCGGCCTGGACCAGATCGCCCAGGGCCGCCAGGGGGACCAGCCCCATGGGCACGTCCTCCAGCAGATAGCGGGTTTCCAGGCTCGTCTGGCCTTTGATGCCCTCGTAGGCCGGATTCCTTTTCACCGCCTCGCTCAAGGTGCCGCCTTCCGCGCCATAAGCTTCGGCGTACCAGGCCACGATGGGCGTAAGGTCGATGCCCAGGGCCCGGCCGATGGCCACCCGATCGGCGTCCAGGGCTTCCACGAAGGCCCCCACGGACGGGGTGATGCCGTCCCAGTAATAGCGCCAGTCCCGCCCCGATTCAATCATGGACGTGTTAAGCAGGGTCGGGGCCGGGTGCATCATGGCGTTGGGGTTGGCCAGGCTCGTCTCCAGCACATTCTTGCCACCGTAGATCTGGGGAAACGCGGCCCGGAGGCATTTCAGCACCGTATCGGTCCGGTCCGCCGGCAGGGCCGCGGCCATGAGCCGCTGCTTGACGCCGAAGATGGATGCGCACCCGGGCCGGGACGTCCGGCAGGCATAGATCAGGGAATTGGTCTCGGCCACGGTCACATCGGCCGTGCAGCCTTTGTCCGTCAGCACTTTTCGGAATTCCAGGGCCCCGCCCGTGGCGCCGGGATGGAGGACCACGATCTGGCCGTCGGTCAGATGGTCGGCGCAGGACTCGGCGATGGCCCGGTGGGCCAAAGCGGGCGCGACCACGACGATGATGTCCGCCTTGTCCACGGCCTCGGCCAGCACCAGGGTGGTCAGGTCCAGCTTGCCGAACCCCGTCACCACGCCGTTCACCTCGATGCCCCCCTGGGATTTGATGGCCTCGACGGTCTCCGGCACGATGTCGTACAGGCGGACCGGAAACCCCATGATGGCCAGATGGCCCGCCATGGACTGGCCCCCGTTTCCGCCGCCGATGACGGCCCATTTCAGGTTTTTTGGATTCATGCTAACATCCCCTAAAACCGGGGCGTTGCCCCGGTCTGGTATGTTTCGCCCTTTCAGGGCGGTCGAAAAATATAGCGCTTCATCTGCGCGAGTTTGTCTTTGCCAGTATTGACTTTCGTTTTAATCAGGTGGACTTAGTGGACGAATACAAATGACACGCCCCAAAATGCCCGTCCTTTATCTCCTTCAACTCCGGCTCATCCTTCTTGCACACATCCATCACCTCCAGGCAGCGGTTCTGGAACCGGCAACCCGGGGGCGGGTCGATGGGCTGGGAGACCTCGCCGTGGATTTTGGGGGTGGGCCGACGGTAAGCCGGGTCGGGGATGGGCACCGCCGAGATCAGGGCCTGGGCGTAGGGGTGGAGCGGGTCGCTGATGACGTCCCGGGACTTGCCCAGTTCCATGATCCGGCCCAGGTACATGATCATCAGCCGGTCCGAGATGTTGGACAGGATGGACAGGTCGTGGGAGATGTAGATGCAGGAAAAATGGAGCCGCTCGGACAGGTCCCGGATCAGATCCAAAATGCCGGCCCGGATGGAGACGTCGAGCATGGACAACGGCTCGTCGGCGATGACCAGTTCCGGCTCCAGCACCATGGCCTGGGCGATGCCCACCCGCTGGCGCTCGCCGCCGCTCATCTGGTGGGGGTAGCGCTCCAGGTACTCGTCGGGCCTGATGCCCACCAGCTCCAGGGTTCGGATCACCCGCTCGCGGATCTCGTGCCGGTCCCCCATGTCCAGGGCCCGGAGGGGTTCGGCCACCAGGTCGAAGACGGTGAACCGGGGATTGAGGGACTCGTAGGGATCCTGGAAGATGAGCTGGACCTGCCGGCGGTAGTCCTTGAGTTCCGCCCGGTTCATCTCCGAGAGGTCTTTCCCCTTGTAGAGGATGGCGCCGGAGGTGGGCTCCCGGAGCTTGGCCACGGCCAGGGAGAGGGTCGACTTGCCGCAGCCCGATTCGCCGGCCAGACCCAGAATTTCGCCGGGCTCCATTTGGAAGTTGACGCCGTCCACGGCCTTGATGACCCCGGTCCTCTTTCCGCTCAGCATCCGGGCCAGGATGCCGGGGTTCAGATAAAAATGCTGCCTTAGTTGGCTGACCTCGAGGATTGCCATGTGCGCTTGTCTCCTGCTCGTTGTCGAAAGTCTTCCACGTGCTCCGTCCGGATGCACGCCACGAAATGACCGGGTTTGACCTCCAGGTCCGGCGGCCGGGTCTCGTCGCACTCGGGGATGGCGAAGGGACACCGCTCGGCGAAGACGCACCCCGGAATGTCGCCGATGAGGTTGGGGGGCGAGCCGGGGATGGAGATCAGTTCCCGGTCCATGGCCTTGATGCTGGGGAAGGCGTTTTTCAGGCCCAGGGTGTAGGGATGATAGGTGTCGTGGAACAGCTCCATGGCGTCGGCCCGCTCCATCATCCGGCCGGCGTACATGATGCCGATGCGGTCGCTCATTTCCGCGATGACCGAAATGTCGTGGGTGATGAGCAAAATGGAGATGGACGTTTCCGACGCCCGCCGGATCTCCTTGATGTTTCGCAGGATCCGTTCCTGCACCAGCACGTCCAGGCCGGTGGTGGGCTCGTCCATGATGATGAGACCCGGGCTGAGGGCCAGGGACATGGCGATCATCGCCCGCTGCCGCATCCCGCCGGACAGCTCGTGGGGATAGTTTTTCATGAGCCCGGCCTGGAGCCCCACGGCGTCGAACAACTTGGCCACCCGGTCGGCGGCCTCGGCGTTGCCCATGTCGGTGTGGGCCTGGATGGCCTCGATGATCTGGTCCCCCACCCGGTAGACCGGGTTGAGGGCGTTCATGGCGCTCTGGATCACCAGGGAGATCTCCTGCCACAGGATCTCCTCCCGGTAGACCTTTTCCGACAGGGTCGGGAGATCCCGCCCCTTGAAGCTCAGTTCGTCGGCTGTCGTCTTGGCGCTGTCCGGCGTCAGGCGCATGAGGGTCCGGATCAGGGTCGATTTGCCGCACCCCGATTCCCCCGCCAGCCCGAAGACCTCGTTCTCCGCTATCCCAAAGGAGACGCCGTCCACGGCCTTCACGGTTCCCTTCTGGGTCGCGTAATGGGTTTTCAAGTTTTTGATGGTCAGCATGGACGCCCTCTTTCTATGGCTCTATCGTTTTTTCAGACGCGGGTTGGCGACTTCCTCATAGGCCCGGCTCACGAAGACCAGGGCGCTCACCAGCAAAATGATGCACACCGACGGCCAGGCGAACCACCACCAGGCGGTGCGGATCTTGCCCGAAATCCAGAGGCTGTAGAGCATGCCGCCCCAGCTCAGGTTGTCCGGATCGCCGAACCCCAGGAAGCTGGCGCTGGCCTCGGCCAGTACCGACCAGGCGATGTTGAATGAGGTGTAGAGCAGCAAAAGCGGCAGGATGTTGGGCATGATGTGCCGGTAGATGATGCGGAAGTTGGTGCATCCCCTCGCCCTTGCCGCCTGGATGAACTGGCGCTGCTTGATGGCTAGGGTCTGGGCCCGCACCACCCGGGCCGATGTCCGCCAGACGATGCAGCAGATGGCGATGATGACAAACCCTAAGCCCCGTCCGAACAGGGCGATGAGCACGATGAGAAAGGGCAGGAAGGGCATGCCGTAAATGATGTCCGTCAACCGCATCAGGACTTCATCGATTTTTCCGCCGTAATAGCCGGAAATCAGGCCGATGTTGGCCCCGATGAAGATGGAGATCAGCCCCGACGCCAGGCCGATGAGCACCGTGGTCCGGGTGGCGAAGAGCATCTGGCTGTAGATGTCCCGGGCCAGCGACGTGGTGCCCAGCGGAAACTCCCAACTCGGCGGCTGCAACAGGGCCAGCTTGCCCGAGGCGTCCCGGAGGGTCTCCCAGGGCCCGTGGGGGGCGATCATGGGGCCGAACAACCCCACCACGCCGAAAAAGAGGATGATCACCGCGCCGAAAATGCCGAACTTATGCTGGGTGATGATCCCGTACTGGGTGGCGATGAAGGTTTTTAAACCGTGAGGAATCATGGGGAACCTCGATGGTTAGTGGTTGTGAAAAAAGGGACAGAGGGACAAAGGGACAGAGGGACAAAGGCACAAAGGGACAAAGGCACAAAGTCCGGTGTGGTCTTGATCATCGTTTCGGCCAATGAATGCCGCGGAGCGGCAACGGTATAAAGCCTGGGGTTTCAACCCCAGGTTGGAACCGGGCAACCAATGCGCCCTGAAGGGGCGCAGGCGATTGATGGCCGAAACGATGATCAATGCTTCGGGTGTCGTTATGCGACGGTTTCATTTAGTTTTTCCGGCGGGACATCCGCGATGCCCATTTCATCCAGGGTGACGCATTCTTTGAGGAAATCTTTTCCGAGCATGACCGAGGCCATGCGGACGGCCGCGTCGATGGTGGGGGTGGGAACGTCCCACGCCTTTCCCATGAGGGACCAGGGGGCCAGGCCGAAGGTCAGGTCTTCGGTCAGGTACCGGGTGTCGATGGTGTCCGGGGCCGGGAAGGCCGGGTTCGAGTGGATCGGGCTGTTCCGGAGCGTTTCGGACAGGGTCTCGCCCTTGAGGTTGTAGCTGGCGTAGATGGCGGAGAAGATTTTCTCGAAGGGGATGCCTTTGACGCCGAGGCGGTCCATGAGGGCCATCCGTTCGGCGTCCATGGCCAGCATCACCCGGGCCACGGATTCGGTGGCGCCCTCGTGATAGAGGTTCCATCCGGCGCCGCCCGTTGCCTCGATGCGCCCGGCGTTGAAGAGCATCATGGGCGGATGGACGATGGGGTTGAGATTGTTCAGGCTGGTGAAGAGCACGTTCTCGGCGGCCGTCAGTTCGGGAAAGACCGGGCCGATGAGGTCGAGGAAGGCGCGGGTCCGGTTCGCGGGCAGGCAGGCGGTCGGCAGGTCGTTCTTGACGCCGATGACCGACACCTCGCCGGGGGCCAGGGCACGGGTGGCGTAGATCAGGCTCATGGTCTCAACCGGCGTCGCGTCGGCCGTGACGCCCATCTCCCGCATCCAGCCCCGGAACCGCAGGGCCCCGAAGTTGGAGGTGAACAGCACGTACTGGCCGTCCTCGAAATGCGGGGCCGCCGCTTTGGCGATGGGCTCGTGGGCGAAGGCCGATCCGCCGATGATCACGATATCCACGCCCCGGATCG
>JAABTM010000065.1 GCA_011389855.1 Desulfobacteraceae bacterium | reverse complement strand
TCCGCTGGAGGTGGGAAAGGACATCACCGGCGTCAGCGGCGCCACCATCTCGTCCCGCAGCGCCACCTTCGCGGTGAAAAAGGCCCTGGTGCTGTTCGAAGAGTTTTATCTGAAGAAATAGCCGTCGAGACCGGACCTTTATTTTTCCGAGGAAGAGGAGGGTATCATGATCCGAATGTTTTCAAGACACCTTTTGAAGGGCCTCTGGGCCATGGGCCTCTTGCTGTTCTTTTCCCTTTCGCTGCTGGGGTGCGACAGTCAGGACCTCGGAGAAACGGAGGCGGATGAACCCATCGAGCAAGATGATCCCATCGTCGTCGACCGGCCCGTGAGCGAGGCGTGCGCCGTCTGCCATGCCATCGACAACTTGGCGGGGGTTGAAGAGCGGCATAAGTTCGACGCGGGGTCGATTGTTGGTGAAATTGATGGGGTGACAGTCGATGATAGTGGCGGCGATGTGAAAATGACGGTCGAATTTTCTCTACAGTCGCTCGATGGCGCGCCTTACACTGGCCTCGCCGGGCCTTCGATGCGGTTGGCCGTGACTCAGCTTGTTCCCCCGCCGATGGCGGGCGATGCATCTTTCTGGCGGAGTTACTTCAATAGAACGGAGCCCAGAGAACCTCAAGACGGCGAGGATTATGTTGTTCAAGCCACGACGATTTCGCCCGGAGAGGTTGATGTGAATTTCGAAAATGGCATGGACGGCTCTTATTTATACACCGTTTCGCTTTTAGAAGACGGACCTGTCAATGTGCCTTACCGGGAGGATTATGTTCACCGTGTCGCCATTCAGGTTGATGACAATAAGGAAAATTTCTATCATGATTTCAGGCCGGATGGATTGCCTTTTGAGTCGCGGAGAGTGGCGGCCACGTCTTCCCGATCTGAGTGCCACCATGACATGGGATTCCATGATGGAGACAATCGCAAAGACGTTTTTTACTGCGTCACCTGCCATAATCCTGGCTCCACGGACTTGCAGAGCGGCAATAGCCTGGATATGAAGGTGATGATCCACAAGATTCATAGGGGAGCCAACCTGCCCAGCGTGAAGGACGGCGACAGCTACGTTATCTATGGGTACCGCAATTCCCTCCATGATTACTCTGACGTCCATCTGCCCATGGATATTCGAAACTGCACCAAATGCCACGACGGCGGGGATCCGGAAACACCCAACGGCGATAATTGGAAGACGGTTCCCACGAAAGATGCATGCGGTTCCTGCCACGACAACATCAGTTTCGAAGAGCCCGTGCCCGATGGAATGAAAAAACACTATGCGTTGGAAGAACTGGATTTGAGCAGCAACTTCCACTGCGCAAACTGTCACGAAAAACGCGATATCGTTGAAGATCACCGGGTTCCGCTTCAGGCGGCCAAGGCCTCGTTTAGATATAATATATTGGCTGCGGAGAACACAGCGCCGGGTCTGCGCCCGGAGATTACCTTCTCGGTGACGGACCCGACTAACGGTGACTCTCCTTATGATATCCGTGCCGATGATCCATTTACGGTGCCCGATGGCGCCAGTCGACTAGCAGTGCTCATCGGCTGGAATACGGAGAATTATAATAATTTGGGGAGTGGAAATCATCCAGCCCAACCCATCTCCATCGACGCCTTGACGGAAGCGGTTCGAAATTCCGACGGCTCCTTCACAGTTACATCGCCCGTGTCCGTTCCCGCCGATGCCACCGGGTCCGGAACGGTTGCCCTGGAAGGCCATCCAGCGGTCGACTCGGACGGCGACGGCGTATATGACCGGATTCCCGTCAAAAACGTATTCGAGGACTTCGGCATCACTGATGAGATTGTTCAACCCCGGCGGGCGGTGGTTGACATAGAAGCCTGCAACGTCTGCCATGAGAGCCTAAGCGTTCATGGATCAAACCGGACCGATGAGCCACAGGTTTGCGTCATTTGTCACAACGGCAACGCAACCGACATCAACCAGAGGCCCGAAGACCCGTCTCTGACTGCGGATGGCCGGGTCGAGCAGGCGATTGATTTTAAATTCATCATCCACGGCATTCACGGTGCGGCGGACAGGGAAGAAGATAACCCACTGGTGATCTACGGTTTTGGCGGCCGGGAGCATGTTTTCAACGATAGCCAGGTCCACTACCCCGGCAAGCCCGAAAACTGTTATGCCTGCCATTATGCGGGAACCATCGATCTAACGCCTGATATTCAAACCACGACCGTCGGCACCGGAGACGATATCGCCGATCCTGCGGATGATCGATACGCCACGCCGGTCGCCATTACTTGCGGCGCCTGTCATGACGATGAAGATGCTGTGCTTCACATCCAGCAGAACGGGGGCGGATTCGATCTGGGTCCGCCGGTGCAGCCGTCCGATGACGGCGATGAGGATGATGATGGCGGAGAGGAGATCATCCAGCCCCCCGGCCATCCAACGTCGCCCAACTGCACCACCGCTTTCGAGTGCCACGGATAGAGAGATATTTCGGGCTTAAAACCTACAGAAAGGGGGCGATGCCGATTTCTGGACGATCATCCATTTTTCATAACCGCTTTGAGGGCAAGAAGGGAGAGATTATGAGGAAGATACCGATCTCCAAATGTTTTGGCATTTTATTGATGATCCTCGCGTTGGCGCTGGTCGGTTGCGAGGGGGACGACGGCGCGAGGGGCCCCCAAGGGGAGCCGGGCGTAACCACAACGGTACATGAAACGGTTACAAGAGAGGTCCCTTGTGAAGACTGTGGTCCTGTAATTCCGGCCGACGAGATCGTGGACGTGGTGACGACCAGCCCGGAAGACCTCGCTGAAATTACGCTGGAGGAGAACCCCACCGACATACTAGATGTTACCATCGGCAGTCCGCCAGTGGTGAGGTTTAGAGTCAAAGACAGCGAAGGTCGCAACATTCTTGGCATTGAGCAACTCAACGCCGAAGATGATCGCTTCGTTCGTTTTACATTGGCGAAGCTGGTTCCAGCACCAGAGGATAGCGGGGACCCGAGCAAATGGGTCCCTTATATCCTGAACGGAGACACCCCCTCCTATGATGCCGCATCGAAAGGCGGAGTCCTCACTGTAAATGATGAGGGCGTCTACACCTACACATTCGCCACAGATGTGACTGCTGTCCCGGGCGTGCCTTATGACGAAACGCTGACCCATCGCCTGGGGGGGGCAGATCGGCGGCAGAATTTCGGAACTTCCGCCCATAAACATTGTGCATGATTTTGTCCCCCTGGAGGGGGGCGATGATGTAACGACCACTCGGGATATCGCCATGACCAGATCCTGCAACGAATGCCATGACCCGCTCAACATCCACGGCCGGCGCCGAGAGGTGGGCTATTGCGTCACCTGCCATAATCCTGCCATGGGCGACTATGACATGGCGCCGATGATTCACAAGATCCACACATCTCAAATGGTTGGCGAACACGATTTCACGGAAGTCACCTACCCGCAGGACCCCGTGAACTGCCGCAAATGTCATAACGGAGACGACGACAAAACCCCGGATGGGGACAATTGGAAAGACGTGCCCTCGATTACCGCTTGCGGCTCGTGCCATTCGGATGTCGATTTCGCCACCGGCGAAAATCATAGAGGGGGGGCGTTCACAGATAACAGACGATGTTCAGATTGCCATGACCCCGACGAGGAAATTGACAAAGAATACCATGTCACACCGATGGCCACCCCGAACAACCCCGAATTGCCCGCGGGCGTGCCCGACATTCAATATGAGTTGATCGACGCTTCGGTGAACGCCGCCAATCAGGCGGTCATTACCTTCCGGATCCTCCGGGACGACCAGCCCCTCGATCTTTTCAGTCTCGATCCGGATCTGGCCGCGCCGGGCCGCTGGCCCGATTTCCTCCTGGCCTATGCGCTGCCCCAGGGCGACATCGCGGAACCCGCCGAGCACAACAACCTCGGAATGGATTCCGCCCAGCCCATCGGGGTCAACCTGGAAAGGTTAGGTCCCGTAGACAGCAGCGAAGGGAGCATGATCGCCAACGGAGACGGTTCCTTTACCGCCACCACCGGCGGAGCCGCCTTTCCAAACGGCGCGTTACCGGCCGGGGCCACGCTCCGCACCGTCGGGCTGCAAGGGTATTTCCAGGTGGATGTGGACGGCGACGGCGAAGATGATTACTCGCTGCATACGCCTTCCGCCGTTATCGCTTCAACCGGCGACGAGGCCCGTCGGGAAGTGGTGGACAGCATGAAGTGCGCGAGTTGCCATGAATGGTTTGAAGGGCACGGCGGAAACCGCGTTTATGATATGCAGGTGTGCGTCCTTTGTCACAACCCCAACCTCAGCAGTAGCGGGCGGACGATCGATGATCCGGTCGAAACGCGCCAAAGACGTGTGCTCTTCCGATCTGCCGATCCGCTCGCCTATCCTGAAGCCACGAATAATTTTAAGGATATGATTCATGGCATTCACGGAAGTGAGATCCGGGAAACGGATTATGTGTTCGCCCGTAATTTTGGTTTTAGACCGGGTGGTGGGTTATACAACTGGAGCGAGGTGACGTTTCCGGGAAGGGCGGAAAATTGCCTGACCTGCCACCGTCAGGAGACCTACGAGTTGCCGATAGGGGAGTGGCTGGACGAGTCGATCGCGGAACGTACCCTGCCGACCACCAACCGGACCACCGGTGTGGCCGACGGCATGGACGCCACGCTGGCCGACGCCATTGCGGCGCGGGAAAACGTGCCGAATCCCACGGACTGGGTGATCACGCCGATCACGGCGAGTTGCTACGCCTGCCATGACAGCGAAATGGCCAAAACCCATATGGAGCAAAACGGCGGCGACATCAACGTGAACCGGAGCGGCGCCGTGGATGATGAAACCTGCGTCATTTGTCATGGCGAAGGTAGAAGTGCGGACCTGAAGGAAGTTCATGACTTTTAAATCTTCAAATTCCTGATGTTTAAGACGGCCCCCGGTTTCCGGGGGCCGTCTTGTTAGGATCGCCGTTCCCCCGCCGACTTCATCATTTTTCATTTCCTCGCGTTATCACGCCTACCTGTCATTTCGCCGTTTGCGCGGACTTGTCGGAAGTGATAAGATGAGAAAGTTTTTGACCGAACGACAGGAGGAACGACATGGGTTTGAGAATAGAACCGGGGAAGCGGATCATGCGCGGGTTTTTCATGCGGTGGATCATATTGACCGTTGCCATCATAGTGGCGGCATACATCCTGGAAGGAATCCGGGTGACCGGCGTTTTCTCGGCCTTTTTTTCGGCCGCCATGCTCGGTGTGCTCAATGCCTTTTTCCGTCCCATTCTGCTGATTCTGACCTTGCCCATAAACGTCTTGTCTTTAGGGCTTTTTACCTTCGTGATCAACGCCCTGATGCTCATGATGGCCTCGGGCGTCATCTCGGGATTCGTGGTGTCCGGATTCGGCTCGGCGCTCCTGGGATCGCTGCTCATCAGCATCGTCAGTTGGGGGCTCAATTCCTTTGTCAGCGAACGGGGCCGGCTCGGCGGGGAGAGAAAAGACGACGCCTACATCGAACTGGAATACCGGGAAGATCAGGATCGCTGGGAATGATTTGCCGAGAGGGTTCTACAAGGCGCTATGGTCGTGACGCTTTGGGCTTATGCGCTCGCCCGACACCCCTCGCGAAACCCCGACAACACCGCCAAATTTAACTCCAGCCCCACATCCGCCCCGGACAGCCCCATGGCCATCCCCAGCAACTGGGGCAGATACAGGACCGTCGCCTTGAACGCCGCGCCGCTTTTTTCCCCGGCCTGCTTCTGATACGCCTCCAGGTTCATCTGGCACATGGGGCAGACGGTGACGATAGCGTCAGCGGCGTCGGCCCCTTGGGCGTCCTTCAGGATGGACGAGACCAGGGTGAGGCCGACATCCGGCTTGGTGTTCATGTGGGAGGCGCCGCAGCACCGGGCGCCCATTTTCCAGGGGAAGACCTCGGCGGCGGCTTCGATGAGGGGTTCCATGGACGTGGGCCGTTCCGGATCGTCGAAGACGGCGTAGCACATGGCAAAGGCGTTGGGGCAGGACCCGGTGCAGGTGCCGCACTGGATGCAGGGGCGGAGCTGCTCGCGGATGGCGTGTTGCGGACCGCGCCGGGGAGAGCTGGTCCACACCCGACAGGGCCTCCGGGTCGCTGATGAGCATCGGCATGACGGCGGGCTTGGCGCCGTTGCCGGAGAGGTGCAAGTGGCGCGGGGCCGGCACTGCGTCGATTCCGTCGGATTCGAGAATCGACTGGACGAATTTTTTGAGGGATGCGGCGATGTCGCCGTCTTTTACTGTGATCGCTTTGATTTGAGTGGGTTGAGCCATGGATGCGCTCCTTTGCACGGTAGAATAGGTTGACTATGTGGACTGAGTGGACCCAGTGGACTGAGTGGACAGTGTTAAGCCTCCGGCGTCCACCAGGTCCACAGCGTCCACATAGTCCACCCAGTCCATCTCATCTTGTTAAATCACCATTTGAAGCTTCGCCTGACTCGGCCCCAACTCTTTCACCTGATGAACGAGTTCCCGCATGGTTTCGGCGAACTCGATGCCGTCGCTGGCGTCGATCCATAGGCCTGCTCATCAAATCCGGAAAATTTTAAGACAAAAGAAGGAGATTGGAAATCTTTCCATTGACTTCCAGTCTAAATTTAGTACCATTTATGGACTGGAGGGATTAAAAAATGAACATCACAAACGACATCAAACCCATTTCCCATCTTAAAGCAAAAGCCGCCGATCTCCTTAAACAAATCAATGAAACCCGGCGACCTGTCGTCATTACGCGGAATGGCGAGCCCCGGGCGGTTTTGCAGGATCCCGAGAGCTACGAGAACATGCGGAACGCTATCGGCCTTCTCAAACTGATTTCCCAGGGGGAGGAGGACGTCCGAAGGGGGGCGGTGAAATCCCAGGAAGCGGTGTTCAACGATCTGGAGGCGTCGCTCAAAGATAAGTTCAAATGACCCGAATATATGAAGTGGTTTGGGCCGAAGTCGCCGAAAAGGATCTGAGGGAAATTATTGGCCACATCGCGTCGGAACGCCCGAATGCGGCCAGGGACATCTTGAAAAAAATCAAACACAGCGCATCGGATCTCCGAACCTCACCTGAAAGGGGCCGCATCGTCCCTGAGTTGCTGGATCAAGGCATCCACATCTATCGCGAATTGATCATTCCCCCATGGCGGCTGATATACAGGGTTTCGGATCACAATGTTTGCGTACTGTCACTTTTGGATTCGAGGCGAAACGTCGAGGATATTCTGCTAAACAGATTGGCATATTTGTCCTGACTCGATGATCTCGTCCATCACCTTCTCTTTCTGGTAACGGATGTTGAAAAACGCCCAGGTGGCGATGCCCACCAGAAAGATGAATTCGACGGTGAGGATCAGTTTGAAAACAAGGCTGTTGCGTAGATTTTGGATCTGTTTTAACATGCCGGGGTCCTTTGGGTGAACCGGTGTTATTGCTCATTTAAAGGTCCAGCATAATTCATGCCATGGAGTGATGAACGATTTGCATTGAAAATCAGTATTTTGGATTGTGCGGGCGCTGATGCGTTGCACCATGCGCTTGCAACATGTGGTGCAACGGTGGTGAAACGGGAGGGGAGTGATGACCCCATATTGATTTTGAATTTTTGTTGAGATTTATACGACCAGAAAGTCCAGCTCGAATTTTTGGAGTGGATGCTTCGATATTTGGCAATTCCCTCCCACTGTGATAAAACGCACCTAAAAGATGCATTGCCCAACCGCCCAAACCTCCCTCCCCCTCGACGGGGGAGGGCCGGGGAGGGGGTGTTTTTCACCAAAGCCCCTGACAAAGGAGACCACAAAATGAACGTCATCATCGACCTGTGCATTGTCCCCATCGGCGTGGGGGTGTCGGTATCGGAATATGTGACCGCCTGCCATCGGGTTCTGGAACGGTGCGGTTTGAAAACGGAACTCCACGCCTACGGCACCAACATCGAGGGCGAATGGGATACGGTGTTCGCCGCCGTCAAACGGTGCCACGAGGTGGTCCACGAGATGGGCGCGCCCCGGATCACCACCACCATCAAGCTGGGGACGCGAATTGATCGCGACCAGACCATGGCCGACAAGGTGGAGAGCGTCCAGCGCAAGCTGAGGGAACCGGCGTCGGAATAGCTGATTGAAGCCAACCAGAGAGCCACAAGGAGAAACGATGGAGTGCAACAAAGAGAAAAACCTGAAAAACTGCAACTGCACCTACGAACCCTGCTCGCGGAAGGGCGTCTGCTGCGAGTGCATCCAGTACCATTTGAGAAGCCGGCAACTGCCCGGATGCTGTTTCCCGGACGCCGCGGAGGCCACCTATGATCGCTCCTTCAAGCACTTCGCCCGGCTGGTCAACGAAAACAAGGTCTGAAGATTGATCCGGTCCCGGTCGTCCTTACTTTTGGCGAAAGGGGCGGGTAGACAAAAACCGTAAAGCCCCGAAGGGGCGATACATACCAGCCCGGGGCGACGCCCCGGGATTGTTTGGAGGTCGATTATGTGCGACATCAATGCGTATATCCTCAAACACGGCGAGGAAGTCAAGGTCATGGAAAATGTTGACGTGGTGAGGTCGGAAGCCAACGCTTTCCAATTGCAGAACATTTTCGGCGAGGAGACCCTCGTCCAGGGCCGGATGGTGGCTTTCAACAACTCCGAGAAGAAGATGGTTTTCGAGCCGGTCGCGTAGACCATGACGTCTTCCTCCTCCCCCTTCGCCATCCGCAACGTCCGCCTGTTCATTGCCTTTCGCGTTTTTTTCAACGCCCGGTTCTATTACCCGGTTTTTACGATTCTTTTTCTGGATTACGGCCTCACCCTCGATCAGTTCGCCCTGCTCAACGCCGCGTGGGCCGCGTCCATCGTGCTGCTGGAAGTGCCCTCGGGGGCGCTGGCGGACACCATGGGCCGGCGGAACCTGCTGGTGACCGCCGCGGTGCTCATGGTGATGGAGATGATGCTGCTCAGTTTCGCGCCCCGGGGGCATGCGACCTTGCTGTTTGTCATCTTCATGGTCAACCGGGTGTTGAGCGGCGCCGCCGAGGCGGCGGCGTCGGGGGCGGACGAGGCGTTGGCCTACGATGCGCTGGCAAGGGAAGGGGACCCGGCGGATTGGGGGCGGGTGTTGGAGCGGCAGATGATCCTGCGGTCGGCCGGCGCCATTTGCGCCATGACCCTGGGGGCGGCGGTTTACGACCCCGAGCTGATCAACCGGGTGGCGGGATGGGCGGGGCTGAGCATCTCCCTGACCCAGGACATTACCCTCCGGTTTCCCCCCCTGCTGACCCTGATGGGGGCGCTGGCGGTGTTGTTCGTAACGTTGCGGATGGAGGAGGTTCCCGGGGACTCCGGGGACGCCGGTCCGGAAAACGCGGACGGCGGCCCCGGCATCCTCGATGCCTTTCGGCTCACTTTCGGGGCGGGGAAATGGATTCTGAAAACCCCCATGGCGCTGGTGATCATCCTGGCGGGGGTGATGTACGATCATATCATTCGGATGCTCATCACCCTGGGCAGCCAGTATTACCGGATCATCCAGCTCCCCGAAGCCGCCTTCGGGCTGATCGGCTCCGGGGTGGCGGTGATGGGGCTGTTCATCCCCCGACTGGCCCGGCGGCTGGCGGAAACCCGGTCGCCGCTGTTCAACCTCAATCTGCTGGCCGGTCTGACCTTCCTCGGACTGGTGGGGCTGACCTTTGTTATCCCGTATTACGGCCTTGCGCCCATGATGATCCTGTTCAGCGTGATGTTGATGGTCAATTTTTTCGTCAGCCATTACCTGAACCGGATCACCGATTCCAAACAGCGGGCCACGGTGCTGAGCTTCAAGGGGCTCTCCTTCAATCTGGCCTACGG
Organism: Desulfobacteraceae bacterium; assembly: GCA_011389855.1. Taxonomy (GTDB): domain Bacteria; phylum Desulfobacterota; class Desulfobacteria; order Desulfobacterales; family JAABSP01; genus JAABTD01. The sequence goes on along the minus strand of JAABTM010000065.1, from coordinate 6,327 downwards.
GGGCATCGGCATTTTTTATTCCCTGCTGCTGAATCACCTTCGGTCGCGGCCCGGGGCCGCGGTCGACGGGATGTCGGTTGAAAACGCGGTTTTCGTCGAATCCCTAAACTATTTCCCATGGTACTTTCTTCCGACCCTGTTGGTTTTTTACCTTTTTGCCTGGTGGAAAATCAAGTTGTCCAACGCATCCGGGGATCTCCGGCAAAGCAGTGGGTAGTGGGTAGTGGGTAGTGGGTAGTGAATAGTGAAAATCCGGAGGCTGAAGAGCCGCGGCAAAGCCACAAGTCACTAACCACAAGTCACTACCCACTATCCACTATCCACCGGCATTGATAGATGCGTTCGATGGATGCCTTAACATTCATAATCTGACTGAAAGGGGGCGTCAGTGCAAAACAGCAAATTGTTTCAGGACTGGGGGCTTTTTCTCAAGGGGATGGACCCGGAGGGCATTCAACTGTCGTTTGCCAATCATCTGGAATATTCCCTGTCCAAGGATCAGTACACGGCGACCATGCGCGACCTCTATCATTCGCTGGCGCTGACCATACGGGACCGGCTCGTCGAACGGTGGATCCGCACCCAGCAAAGCTACTATGACGAGGACGTCAAGCGGATCTACTATCTTTCCGCCGAATACCTCATGGGCCGGGCCCTGACGAACAACATGATCAATCTGGGGATGTACGAAGCCACCCGGAAGGCCATGGAAGAGGTCCATATCGATCTGGAAGACATCATCATCGAAGAGCCGGACATGGGCCTTGGCAACGGCGGACTGGGCCGGCTGGCCGCCTGCTTTCTCGATTCCATGGCGACCCTGGAGCTGCCGGCTTGCGGGTACGGCATCCGCTATGAATTCGGGATCTTCGACCAGCACATCCAGAAATTGAAGCAGGTCGAAAAGCCGGAGCAGTGGCTCCGGTACGGCAATCCCTGGGAAATCGCCCGTCCCGAACGGCGTCAGACGGTCAAGTTCTACGGGCGGGTCGAAGAGGTTGTCGGCCCGGACGGGGAGTTGAAGGTGACCTGGCGCGATACGGAAAAGGTCGTCGGCATCCCCTACGACACGCCCATCGGGGGGTTCGGCAACAATACCGTCAACACCCTCCGGCTCTGGTCGGCCCGGGCCTCCCACGAATTCAACCTCCATTTTTTCCAGGACGGGGATTACCTCAAGGCGGTGGAGGACAAAAATCTCTCGGAGAACATCTCCAAGGTGCTCTATCCCAACGACCAGTTTTACAAGGGAAAAGAGCTGCGCCTGAAACAGCAGTATTTTTTCGTCTCCTGTTCCATCCAGGACATTGTGCGGCGGTACCTCTCCTGCCACGGGGATTTCGACGCCTTCCCGGACAAAGCGGCCATCCAGATGAACGACACCCATCCGTCGCTGGCCGTTCCGGAACTGATGCGGATTCTGATGGACGATCATGGGGTGAGCTGGGAGGCGGCCTGGGACATCACGGTCCGGACCTGCGCCTACACCAACCATACGCTTCTGGTCGAAGCCCTGGAAAAATGGCCCCTTTCCCTCATGGAAAAGCTGCTGCCCCGCCACCTGATGATCATCTACGAGATCAACCGGCGGTTTCTGCGGGATGTGTCGGTGGTGTTCATCAACGACGACGACCGGCTCCGGCGGATGTCGCTGGTGGAGGAATCGGGGGATAAACAGGTCCGGATGGCCCACCTGGCACTGGTGGGCGCCCATTCGGTCAACGGGGTGGCCGCGCTTCACACCCGCCTGCTCCGGGAAGGCCCCCTGAAGGATTTTTTCGAGATGTGTCCGGAACGGTTCAGCAACAAAACCAACGGCATCACGCCCCGGCGCTGGCTGCTGGCGTCCAATCCGGCGCTGGCCCGATTGATCACCCGCCATATCGGCCAGGGATGGGCCGCGGATCTGGACAAACTGAAACAGATCGAACCCCTGGCCGAAGACGCCGATTTCCGGCGGACCTGGACCGGCGTCAAATACAACAACAAGGAGGCGCTGGTTCGCGTCGTGCAGGACATCACCCGCCTGTCGGTCGACCCGTCGTCCATTTTCGACATCCAGGTGAAGCGGATCCATGAATACAAACGCCAGCTCCTCAATATCCTCCACATCGTCTACTGCTGGCTCAAGCTCAAAGAGGAAGACGGGTTCGACATCCATCCCCGCACCTTTTTCTTCGGCGGCAAAGCCGCGCCCGGCTATGTCATGGCCAAACTCATCATCGAGCTGATCTGCCACGTCGCCGCCGCCGTCAATCGGGACCGGACCACCCGGGATGCGCTCCGGGTGATATTCCTTCCCAATTACCGGGTATCCCTGGCGGAAAAGGTTTTCCCGGCGGCCGATGTCTCCGAACAGATCTCCACCGCCGGATACGAAGCCTCCGGCACCTCCAACATGAAATTTTCGTTGAACGGCGCCCTGACCGTAGGTACGCTGGACGGGGCCAACATCGAGATCATGGAGGAGGTGGGAGAAGACAATGTCTTTATTTTCGGGCTCTCGGCCGAAGAGGTCGTAGCGGTGGGTAAAGACTATGCCCCGAGACGCTATTACGAGCAAGACCCGGTTCTGAAAAAGGCGGTGGACCTGATCCGGAACGGGTTCTTCAGCCCTGATCGAAAAGACGTGTTCCATCCATTGGTGGACGGGCTGCTGGCCGAGGACCGGTATCGGATCATGGCCGATTTCGCCGCTTACCACCGGTGTCAGATGGACGTGGACGCGCTTTACCGCGACCGCGGGGAATGGGTTCGCAAGTCGATTCTGAATGTAGCCCGGATCGGCAAATTCTCTTCGGACCGGACCATCCGGGAATACAACCGGGATATCTGGGGCGCCGAGCCGCTGACCATCAACCGGGAGGAAAAATCGGCCCAGGGGTTTCGAAACATCCCGTAATCTTCCCCTCGCCCCCGCTTTGTGGTATGTGGGAACGGACGGTAGAAAACAGAAACCAGGACACGCCGAAAGGAGTGATCGCGTCATGGAAACCATCCTGGTGGTCGGCGGCGCCGGCTACATCGGATCGTACATGTGCAAGTATTTGTCCCGAAAGGGATATCGGCCCATCGTGCTGGACAACCTGGAGCGGGGCCACCGGGCCGCCGTGCGCTGGGGCGAGTTGTATAGAGGCTGCATATCCGACCCGGATCTGCTCGGCCACGTTTTTTCACGCCGCGAGATCGCCGCCGTCATGCACTTCGCGGCTTACTGCTATGTCGGCGAGTCGGTGGAAAAACCGGCCATGTACTATCGGAACAACGTCGCCAATACGCTCCATTTGCTGGAGGCCATGGTGAAGCACGACGTACGCCGGTTCATCTTCTCCTCGTCCTGCGCCACCTACGGCGAGCCGGTGGAGATTCCCATGACCGAGAATCACCCGCAACATCCCATCAACCCCTACGGCCGCACCAAGCTGATGGTGGAATGGATGCTGAAGGATTTCCGCGAGGCCCACGGCCTGCATTTCGCGGCCCTCCGGTATTTCAACGCCGCCGGGGCTGATCCCGACGGGGAACTGGGCGAGGACCACCGGCCCGAGAGTCACATCATTCCCATCGTCCTCCAGACCGCCCTGGGACAGCGGGACCACGTGGCCGTCTTCGGCGAGGATTACCCTACCCGGGACGGCGCCTGCATCCGGGACTACATCCACATCCACGACCTGGCCCAGGCCCACGCCCTGGCCCTGGAACGCCTCCTGGACGGCCATCCCGGCGGTTTCTACAACCTCGGCAACGGTGAAGGCTATTCGGTCAAAGATGTCATCGACACGGCCCGCCGGGTGACCGGGCATGCCGTCCCCAGCCGGACGGCGGACCGCCGCCCCGGCGACCCGGCCGTGCTGGTGGGGTCCAGCGATCGGGCCATGACGGAGCTGGGCTGGCGGCCCCGCTTCGGCGACCTGGAGACCATCATCGAGACGGCCTGGCGATGGCATCGGGAGCATCCGAACGGATATGAGGAAAGTTGAACACCTCTGAAGGCCCTGGAAAAAGAGGCGAAACCATGACGACCGACACCCTCAAGGAAACCATTAAAAAGGAACTCCCGGCGATGTTGCGGGAAGACCCTGAATTCCGGGAATATATCCTCGACATCGCACGCCCGGAATTCGTGAAACACAAAATCCGTTAGAACCAGGAATATGTAAAGGCGGCTTTACAAAAAGCAGCCTATAAAAACTGGAAGATGATACATGTTTTGCAGATATACGGAAAATTAAAAAAAATGAAACTCTCGCCCAAATCCCGTCCAATACAGGCCGCGGCCATCCTTGCGGCCATGATCGCGTTCGCATGCGCGACCACGCCGCCGCCCGGGGCCCCCGCCGGCCCCCTTCCGCTCGATGCCGCCATCCGGTCGCTTGCTCAAGAGATGCTGACGGCCGTTGAAAAAGACCCGAAGCGGTCGGGCGGAACGACGATTATCGCCATGGCGCCGTTTCGGGTTCAGGACACTCAGGAAGTCGTTACGGCCTCCCGGTCCGTCGAGGCGATTTTTCGGGAAGCCGCACGCCCAAGGACGCCGCGTATCGACATTCGGCGGCTGGACCGCCGGTCCCTCCAAACGGCGCGCTATCTCATCGACGGCGCCATCCGTAAGAAAGAAGGGCCGTCGGGGGCCGACGACGCAGCTGAGATGCCCGCATATGCGGTCTCGGCGACGCTCCATCGCCTTGAAACGGATGCAAAGGTCCATTCGGCGGCGGTCCAGGTCGCGGCCGGGGGCGTCGATACAACCCCCGTTCCGCTGTATGCGGACAGCCCGGTCTTTTTTCGCGACTGGCGGAAGGGCCGCAAAGGCACGGGCGGAAGCCGACCGCTGGATGCCTTGATCGACCGTTCGAACCGCGCCCAACAGGCCCTCCTCACGGAAGCCGAAACCGCCTACGGGCAGGCGGATTACAAGAAAGCCGCAGCCCTGTTCAAAGAGGCGGCGCAAGCGGACGCTCCCCCGGGCCTTCCATTTTACGCCGGCTTATATGCCGCCAGCATGAAAATGGGCCGCCTGGACGATGCAGAGGCCGCGTTCGGCGAAATAGTCCGCTTCAGTGTTGAAAAATACAACATGTTGACCGTCAAATTCCTGTTCGAGGTCAACTCGGCAACCTTCATCGGGGGCGAAAAGCAGCGGCGGATCTACGAGATGTGGCTGCGCCGGATCGGGCGGTATTTCAGCGAAACGGGCCGATGCCTCAGGATCGTCGGCCATACCAGTCCCACCGGACCGGAATCCTGGAACGACGAGCTGTCACGCCGGCGGGCCGAAACGATCCGCGGCCGGCTGATAAACCGATTCGATAAGATCGGATCCCGATCCCGGGCGGAAGGGCGAGGGTCTCGGGAAACCATTATCGGCATTGGCGCCGATGACGCCAGGGATGCGCTGGACCGGCGGGTGGAGATCGTCCCGGTTGCGTGTCAAGAGATATCGCATTGACGTCTGTCCGGAAACCTGGGACTATGACGCCGGGTCTGGCCCGAGACCAGGGGCGGCGGTTTTCGGGCAAGCGTTTGGGAAAGGTGGGTCGCGAACAAAAGGAGCGGAGGCATGACGGCGATGGATGGGGCGGGATGCAATCGGCGATGGGTCGCCATTTTTTTTTCGATACTGTGGCTGGCGACGACCGTCCCGGGGAATGCGGCGGACCGATTGTGCGTGCTGAAATCCGCCGATCAGGGGGTCGTTCTCAATCGCGGAAAAACTCGCTTAAAAAATCCGGCGGCCGGTATGGCGATCCGGTTTGGCGACACCATCGAAACCCGGGGAGGCGCCGCGGTCGTTTTGTACCCGGATGGCGCGACGCTTTCGTTACGGCCCAATACGGAAGCGATGCTGGCGGAACGGGAAGCGTCCGGCGGCGGCCCATCCGGCGTCGAACGGGAAATCCACCTTTATATGGGGGCGGTCCATTACCGGAGAGGCGATGACGACGTGACCCTCAAATTGATTTCCATGACCACCGCGACGACGTTCCACGGCGAATCGGTCGAATTCGAGACCGATGGCGTGTTCACCTATGTGAACGGGATGGAAGTGTTGCTCGGGGGCGCGATGGCGCCGCTGGACATGTCGGGGGCGGAAGACGCAAATCGGGATGCCGCCGAAAAGGTCGAGGACGCTTACATTAACGCCGTCAAATCCGTGCTGGAATAGGATCGGCGGAAATGCGGCGTCCTCGCTCTTTTTTAATCCTCGAAATAGTCGCACCGCTCCGCTATTCCTGCGGTTGAAACAGAGCCGCAGCCTTGCCTGGAACCAAAATCACCCATAACCCATCACCGTCATCGACGATAACGTCGAGATCGGCGCCGGCG
>JAABTM010000064.1 GCA_011389855.1 Desulfobacteraceae bacterium | reverse complement strand
CTTTCCTGGTCTCATTACCGCGCTCTGATGCGGGTATATAAGCAAGGATTTCCCCTGCCAAGCGCGGACGCCGAAGTTCAACAAGCCCAACCTACGACAATCCTTGATTACCCCAAATCCTTGTAGTTGGCGGTAGAGATTGGGGACATAATAAACACTGTAAGCATCACTCCATCTTCCGAAAAATAACGATCCCCAGCGGCGGCAACACCACATTGATGGAAAACGGCCGTCCGTGGGCCGGGACCGGCGAGGCCTCCACCCGCCCTAGACTCCCCTGGTTGCCGCCGCCGTATTCGGTTGCGTCGCTGTTGAGGCATTCCTCCCAGAACCCTTCGAAGGAGACGCCCACCCGGTAGTTGGGCCGGGGCACGGGGGTGAAATTGCAGATCACGATCAGATCGTCTTCCGGTTTGTCCCCGAACCGCATGAGGCTGAGGGTGGACTGCTGCACGTCGTTGCAGTCGATCCACTGGAACCCTTCGTGGGAAAAATCCTTCCGGTGCATGGCCGGGGTTCGGCGGTAGAACTGGTTCAAATCCTCGATCCATCGCTGGAGTCCTTTGTTGAGCGGGTTGTCCAGCAGGTGCCAGTCCAGCGCGTGGTCGTGGGCCCATTCCCGCCACTGGCCGATCTCGCCGCCCATGAAGATGAGCTTTTTGGCCGGCTGGGCGTACATATAGCCGAAAAGGAGCCGGAGGTTGGCGAATTTCCGCCAGTCGTCTCCGGGCATCTTGCCGATAAGGGACCCCTTGCCGTGGACCACCTCGTCGTGGGACAGGGGCAAGACGTAGTTTTCGTGAAAGGCGTAGATCATCCGGAAGGTCAGCTTGTTGTGATGGTAGCTCCGGTGGATGGGGTCCTGGGACATGTAGGCCAGGGTGTCGTGCATCCATCCCATGTCCCATTTCATGTCGAACCCCAGCCCGCCCACGTAGGTGGGGCGGGAGACCTGGGGCCAGTCGGTGGATTCTTCCGCGATGGTGAGGATCTCGGGGTAGTTTTCGTGGACCGCCGCGTTGAACCGCCGGAGAAAATCGATGGCTTCCAGGTTCTCCCGGCCGCCGTGCTCATTGGGAATCCACTCGCCGGCCTTGCGGGAGTAGTCGAGGTAGAGCATCGAGGCCACGGCGTCCACCCGGAAGCCGTCGATGTGGTATTTGTCGAACCAGAACAGGGCGCTGCTGATGAGATAGCTCTGGACCTCGTTGCGGCCGTAATTGAAGATGTAGCTTTTCCAGTCGGGGTGGAACCCCTTGCGCTGGTCCTGGTGTTCGAAGAGGTGGGTGCCGTCGAAATACCCCAGTCCGTGCTCGTCGGTGGGAAAGTGGGAAGGCACCCAGTCCAGAATCACGCCGATGCCGTTCCGGTGAAGGTAATCGACGAGGTACATGAAATCCTGGGGCGGGCCGAAGCGACTGGTGGGCGCGAAATAGCCGAGACACTGGTATCCCCAACTCCCGTAGAAAGGGTGCTCCATGATCGGCAGGAATTCCACATGGGTGAAGCCCATTTTGAGGATGTATTCCGACAGTTTGGGGGCCAGTTCCCGGTAATTGAGGGATCGGTGCTCGTCGGACGCGTGCATCCAGGAGCCCATGTGCATCTCGTAGATGGCGATGGGCGCCGACAGGGCGTTGGCCTCGCCCCGGGTGTCCATCCAGCCGCCGTCCTGCCAGTCGTAGGCAAGATCCCAGGCCACCGAGGCGGTCTGGGGGGAGAGTTCCGTGTAAAACGCGAAGGGATCGGTTTTGTCCACCTCGTAGCCGTTGTACCGGGAGCGGATGTGATATTTGTAGGCGACGCCCGGTTCCAGGCCGGGGACGAACCCCTCCCAGATGCCTGAATTTTCCCTTGGCGCCAGGGGGTGGCTTTCTTTATGCCAGTCGTTGAAGGATCCCATGACGGCGACGTGTTCGGCGTTGGGAGCCCATACGGCGAAATAGACGCCTTTCTCGCCGTCGCGTTCCATGGGCTGGGAGCCCAGCTTGTCGTACAGGCGGAAATGGCTGCCTTCGTTGAAAAGAAACACATCGTCTTGGGTCAGCAGACTGACGTCGTATCGCACCAGCGTTTTGTGATCATGGTGGGACATATATTGGCCTCCGTGCCGCCTGGTTGAAACCCCAGGCTTAATCATCCAAAACCGGCTGAAAGCCGGTTAGGGCTGCATTTGTTGTAGAATTCATCGATAGCCATTGCCGCGCGGCCTATTTTTCATCCAAAAGCTGTTCGATCCCCATGAGCGGGATCCGGACCCAGTCGGGTCGGTTGTTCATTTCGTAGCCGAGTTCGTAGACGGCTTTTTCCATCAGATAGGCGTCCAGCAGCGTCCGGATTTCCTCCTGGGTTTCGGGGAGAAAGCCGGCGTCGGCGCTGGCGGCGAGGTAAACGCGCAGATATTCCGCGCAGACCCATCGACGCCACTCCTCGGCCCAGGCTTCCATGACGGGCCGTCCCTCGGGCTGGAAACTCCCCCGTGCCTCCTCGGCCAGCAGGGCCGA
>JAABTM010000321.1 GCA_011389855.1 Desulfobacteraceae bacterium | reverse complement strand
CCGAATTCCATCTCGCGGACCCATCCGTTATCGACGATTACCATCGCTATCAGGTAACGGAAACCGGCGTATCCCCGCGCCTGTATCCGGGTCAAAGCCCGCATCTCGTGACCGCCGACAGCGATGAACACGATGCCAGGGGCCACATCACCGAAGACCTGGCCGAAACCGTGCCGGCAATGGTGGAAAAACGCCTCGCGAAGCACCGGGCCTTGAAATCCGAGATGCGCCCGCCCGAGGAAATCGACGTCGAGGGGTCGGACCGGATTCTGGTGGGATGGGGCTCTTCCCGCCCTGCCCTGCTGGAAACCCTTGAAGGGCTTCACAAAAATGGGATCCGGGCGGGTATGATCCATTTCACGGATCTGTGGCCGTTGCCGGCATACCGGTTTCCCGAAGGCAAGACATACTGGAGCGTCGAAAACAACGCTACCGGCCAACTGGCGAGGCTGCTGCGCTCCGAATACGGAATTGCGTTTTCCGGCCAGGTTTATCGGTATGACGGTCTGCCCTTGACCGGCCCATACATTCAGGAGAAGCTGCAATGGTGAAAATCGACGACTACAAGAACGATGTTCCTGTCCATTGGTGCCCCGGATGCCCGAATTTCGGAATTCTCACCGCTTTCAAGACAGCGTTGACGGCGTTGGGGAAACAGCCCCACGAGTGTTGCCTCGTTTCCGGCATCGGGCAGGCCGCCAAATTGCCTCACTATCTCAAATGTAATTTTTTCAATGGATTGCATGGAAGAGCCCTTCCGTCGGCCCTGGGCATCCAGGTGGCCAATCCACACCTGACAACCATCGTCGTCACCGGCGAAGGAGACTGTTACGGTGAAGGCGGCAATCATTTCCTCCATGCGCTCCGTCGCAATCCCGATATCACGGTCGTGATCCATAACAACGAGTTTTACGCCCTCACCAAAGGTCAGGCTTCCCCGACCACGAGAATCGGGGAAAAGCGAAGCCTCCACATCCACGGCGTCGAAATCGCGCCGCTGAACATGCCGGCCATCGCCGTCGTCCATGACTGCACGTTCGTGGCCCGGGGGTTTGCAGGGGACGGCGATCATTTGAAATCGCTTTTGGTGGAAGCCATCGGTCATCCCGGATTGTCCATTGTCGAAATCATCCAGCCGTGCATCACCTGGGGGACCCATCCGGTGAGCTGGTATAAAGAAAGGGTATATACACTGGGTGACGATTATGACCCGGCCGACCGAAAAGCGGCCCTGGAAAAAACCATGGAAACCGGGGAAAGGATCGCTACCGGCATTTTGTATCGCGCCGCGCCGCGCAAACCTTTCGCGGATCGATTCCGCAAAGAGATTACCGATCAGCCATTCGCGGAGGTAAAACCGGTTTCTTCGGAAAATATTTCAGGCTTTATGTCCGGCCTGAGATCCAAGCGATGAACCGACCTGGAAGATATTATGTTTAAAGAACTCGAATTGGACCCAAGGCAACGCAGGACCGTTGCCGCCGCGATCACGCTGGGAGCGGTGTTGGTGCTTTTGGCGGTTTTCGGCGCGACCTTTTGGGGGCTGGCGCGCTTTGTCGGCGCTTTTCAGAATGTGTTGCTGCCGCCCATGGTCGCGGGCATCCTTGCGATGCTGTTGCGACCGTATTACAACTTGCTGGTCAAGGCCTGCCGCGGTTCCCAGGCCGGGGGCCTGGTTCTGTTTTTTCTTTTCGCGCTCATTCCGCTGGGAGTCTTTATCTGGTTCGTCGGCGTCTCCGCGGCCACAGAATTGGTCCGTCTGTTCGAAGACTTGCCGTCCATGCTCGATGCCATGCTTGATGCTGGCCGGTCCCTTCGGCCGCAAGTCGCCGCACTGCTGGAGAAGTACGGGCTGACGTCCGAGTTCAGCGATCTGCTGAAGGATCCCGTGGAAATGGTGGCCAACGTGCTCCGGGCTTCGTGGGAGCGCATGTTGCAGCCCATTGCTCAGATGTTTCAGTCCGTGATGGGGTTGTTCATCTGGGCGGCGCTTCCACTCTATTTAGCCTTCTTTCTCATGGCTAAGCCATTTGAACCCGAGCAGATTAGTGAATTTTTGCCGTTCCTGAAGAAGGAAACCAGAGAAGACGTTATCTATCTGTTCGATCAGTTCATCGGCATCCTCCTAACGTTCTTCCGCGGCCAGATCATCATCGCCTCGGCCCAGGGCGTACTTTTTGCTATAGGGTTTTTCCTGGTTGGGTTTCCCTACAGTATCCTTATCGGCATGACGCTGGGGTTTCTCAACATCATCCCCTACCTGGGGAGCATAGTGGGTCTCGGCGTTGCGTTGCCGCTGGCCTATTTCGGCGAGGATGGAGGCATCTTGCGGGTGGCGTTGGCGCTGCTCGTATTCGCCGCTGTGCAGACAATCGAAGGCTATCTTCTCACTCCCAGAATCATGGGCAATCGCACGGGCCTGCATCCGGCCCTCATCATCTTCGCGGTCTTCTTCTGGGGCGTCGCGCTCGGCGGCATCCTCGGTATGATACTTGCGATTCCTTTAACCGCCTTTGCCGTGGTATTCTGGAGGTTGTTGAAGAAGAAGTATATTGGGGAAGTCGTGTAAAGATCAATACCCGTGAATGAATGAGATTCAGTCGTTTTTTTACCCGTACAGCAGCCTTCCAGGCTGTTTGAACAGCCTGGAAGGCTGTTCTACGGAGAATTCGTTCACGGGTATTGGTGTAAAGATGATCCCGAAAAGAGTTAAGCTGATGGCCCTCTATCGGAGAATAACCCCTACAGGCATTGATCATCGTTTCAATCAAATGATCATTATGTTGAGTTGAAATGTAGGGGCGAAATAAGGAGACAGAAGGAGGCAGAATAAACCCTATGTCAACCGAGAGGACAAACGCGGATCTGCGGCGTTACATTCTCCTGGACGGCAAAATCAAAGGCCGTTATCTGGGGATAGATGCGGAGGCCGATGTCCTTGAAACCGATCCCGACCGGCTGTTGGGCGCGCTTTCTCAAGTTCGGTCGCGGCACGGCCGTTGCCGCCTCACGCCGCGCCTTGGCGGAGGCCGGCGTGGAACCCGCCGGGATCGCAGGTCTGATCGTCAACACTTGCACCGGCTACCTCTGCCCCGGACTCTCCTCGTATATCGCGGAAGATCTGGGGCTCGACACATCGATTCGCTTCCTGGACTTGATGGGGATGGGGTGCGGCGCGGCGATTCCGAATCTCGAAGCCGCCGCCGGCATGCTGGCTCGAAGCGGGGAAGGTCCGGTTCTCAGCATTGCCGTGGAAATCTGTTCAGCCACCATTTTCCCCAGTCATGAGCCGGAGCTGGTGGTGAGCAATTCCATTTTCGGTGACGGCGCCGCCGCCGCAGTTCTGGACCTGAAACGGGAGGATCGTCGGGATGGATTGGCGAAAATGGCGGACTTCGCGGCGGATCTTTTTCCCCGGCGCCGCGAAGATTTGCGTTACCGGACGGAAAGCGGCCGCCTGCGGAACACCTGAGCAAACGGGTGCGGTTATCGGCGCGCGCACCGCGATGGATGCGGCGTCCCGGCTTCTGGCGCGGCACGGCCTCTCCCGGAATGACATCGCCTGTTGGGCGGTCCATCCGGGAGGCACGGCGGTGCTGGCCCAAGTCGCCAAAAAACTGGAACTTGCCGGCGACGCCCTGCGCTTTTCATACCGCATTTTCGAGAACTACGGCAACATGTCGTCACCCTCCGTTCTGTTTGTCTTGCGGGAGATCATAGACAGCGGCCGGCCGCAACCCGGCCAAAAAGGGATGCTCCTTGCGTTCGGCGCCGGCTTTTCCGCATTCGCGGCGCTCATTGAATTTTCCTGATTATAACGGATTTTGCGGACGGCCCTGAAAGGGCGCGGTGCAAGAGATGCGTAAAGGTCATATTTAACCAGTGGTCATACATGACCCTTTTTTTGCAACTGTCGCCGCCTGCCTCGAAAGTCTCATTTTAAATTAATTATCTTTAAAAATCAGAATCATAGGTGATGTGCCACTGAGCATTGGCAAGCTGGCACAAAAATTGAACTTATAAATAGCAGTAAGATGACCCGCCCGGAAAAGTATTCCGGGCACTACCAACAAACAACAATTGAAAGGGAGGAAATCGCCATGAGTACAACAGGTCTCATCATTCTCATCGTAGTATTGCTATTGGTCTTTGGAGGGGGAGGCGGCTTCTTTTGGAGCAGACGGCGGTAAGCCGGCCGCGAGGGAGTACGCTCCCACGCAGTTTTACCATGCCCCTACAGGACATTTTTAAGAAATTCCAGTCCTGTAGGGACGACACATAATAGCGTGGGAATTCATTCCCGCGCGGCGGAGCTGCGATGAACAAACATTGATCATCCTGCAACGGGTTGGAGGAATGGAGGGTTATTAAGATGGAATTAGGACGCATACATAAAAACGAGTTTGATTTTGAAACCAGTTATATCGCGAAGAGCCCTTGCAGGGACTGCGACCTGGCGGGCAATCTGCCTGGTTGTTCATATAATTGCAAGACATTATCTCAAGTGCAAACACTTTTGGCCGATACTATATCGCGGCCCAATAAATTTTCGAATCGTGAAGAATACTCCCTGATATTGTGAAGAATACGAATCGGCAAACTCATGAATGAACCGCTGTTGCTGGAAAAATGCCTTTTCCGATATGGATGGCTATGCGCTTTCTGGTCAAGGCCGGGATGGTTGAAAAAGACGAGATGGGAACTGGATAGGCTCTAATCCTGAAAGCAAAGAAGAAAGGAGGCGGCATGGCCCCGGAAGAGGAAAAGGCAAAGGAAGAGGAAAAGGATCAGACAGAAGAAACAGAAGATCTGTCGTATGAGCAAAAAGCTATCGAAATGGCCAGTTCCCACTGGGAGCAAGAAAAAAGAAAAGCAATCCATCAGCGCAAGACCTTTCTTGGCTTGCAGATCGTTCCCAGCGCAAGCTTTTATGACGACTCTCACGGGTATAAACCAGGTGCAACCAACTGGACCGGATTCGGATTCGATCTGCATCCCCAGGTTTTCCTGGTTTCGGGCGGCCTTTTGCTGCTGTTTATCGTGTTGACCGTGGTATTCAGAGAGCAGTCGGCCGTATTCTTCCAGGCCCTGCTGGACGGGATCGGCAATTTATTCGGCTGGCTGTATATTCTGGCCGCCAATTTCTTTGTCATCGTCATGATTTTGATTGCCGCCAGCGATTTCGGCAAGATCCGGATCGGCGGGCCGGACGCCCTTCCGGAGTTTTCCACCTTCAGTTGGTATGCCATGCTCATCAGCGCCGGGATGGGGATCGGCCTGATGTTCTGGAGTGTCGCCGAACCCATATTCCATTATATGACGCCATCCCCGATGTTCAACGTGGTCCCTGGAACAGCCCAGGCCGCCCAGGTCGCTTTGGGGCAGACCTATTACCACTGGGGGTTACATCCCTGGGGTATTTATGCCCTGGTTGGCCTTTCTCTGGCTTTTTTCGCTTACAATCGCGGCCTTCCGCTGACTATACGCTCGGTTTTTTATCCGATTCTCGGGGAGAAAATAT
>JAABTM010000063.1 GCA_011389855.1 Desulfobacteraceae bacterium | reverse complement strand
CGTCGGTGGGCGGCATGGGCGGGTGCCCTTTCGTGCCGGGGGCCGCCGGCAACATCGCCACCGAAGACGCGGCCTATCTGCTCGATTCCATGGGGATCGAAACGGGCGTCAATTTGGCGCGGCTTTGTGAGTGCGCCCGGGATTTGTCGGATTACCTCGGCCGGCCGCTCCCCGGCAAAATCCATCGCTTTCCGGAGACGCCGGCGATTCTGTAGGGGCGAAAAATTTTTCGCCCCTACTCATCAAGATAAACGATCTCGGCGTCCAGATCCGTCTCCCGGATGTGAAGCAGGGCCAAGGAGACCGGTTTGATCTGTCGTCGCGGTCCCGCGCTGCCGGGATTTAAAAAAAGAATCCCGTTTTTCCGCTGGACATGGGGCATATGGGTGTGGCCGGAGACCACGGCGCTCATGCCGGCGGCCGCGGGGTCCAGGTCCATCCATTCCAGGCTGTGGACCATGTAGATCCAGTGGTCCCCCGCCTCCACCACTTCGGTCACCGGGGTGTTTTCGGCCCATTTTCCCTGGTCCATGTTCCCCCGAATTCCCACCACCGGGGCGATCTCCCCGAGTGATTCCAGGATGCCGGGCAGGTCCGAATCCCCCGCATGGAGGATCAGATCCACCCCTTTGAACTCCCTGGCGACGCCGGGGCGGAGCTGGCCGTGGGTGTCGGATATGACGCCGATCTCCATGGTCTTTTTGTCTTTGAAATCCGTTCGCATGTTTCCCTTTCCGCAGGGTCGCCGCACAGTCCCGCCAGCGGTCAAGCCGTCGCCGAACGGCACACTTTGAGCGGCTGCCCGCATTTTTTGCATTTGGTTTTGGCGCCGGCGGCCGGCACCTTCCGGCCGTCGATCCAGTAGATCTCGAAACAGTTGCCGCACCGGCACCGCACCTCGCCCATGGCCTGTCGCCAGAAGGTCTTTTGTTGCAGCGACAATTCGTCCTGATTGGGATAGACCGCCGGACTGCCGGTTTTCAAAAACGACATGGTCCCCTTGTCCACATAGACCGAGTCGATCCGGGAAACAAGGTGGAGGATGAACTGACGGAAGTTGTTGAAGGAGCTGGAGGTGGGTTTTGTCAGAAATTTCCCATAGGCGATCTGCTGGCTGTGGAGCCGGTAGGGGCGGGACTTTTCCGCCACGAACAGGTCCGCGAACACCTTGCCGGAGGTCATGGTGGCCAGTTGCGACACCCAGATGGCATAAATCTGCTCGAACCGCGGCGGCGCTTCCCCGGGACGGTAGAGATTCAACCCCCCGTCCATGGGTTCCACCTTCATGGCTTCATAGGGCGCCACCGACTTCACGTCGTACCGGGGCGGCGAGCCGGCGTCCTTGATAACTTTGAGCCGTTTGGCCAGGGGGATGGCAGGCCGGTTCGCCGGGGCGGCCGGTTTTGGCGGCGGAGAGGCCTCCAGGGGAGCGGCGACTCCCGTTTCTTCTTTTCCGTTCGCTTTCGGATCGACGGTCCGGGACCGGCCTTTGAGTTGCCCGACCGCCTTCCGGGCCTCTTTAAGCCATTTTTCGAATTGGGTTCGCTTTTCCGGATCATTCGCTTCCGCCTTCCGGCCGCGGAGATCCGCCATGAGCCGGCGATACGCGCCGGCGGCTTCGTCGAACATCTCCGAACGCTCCATCAGCCGAGCGATTTCAAGCTGCTGGTCCGGTTCCAGCACCGCCGAGGGATTCCGATCCGCGATTTCCAGATAGGTTTCGATGGCGCTTTCGGCATCGTCCCGGGACAGGTGGAGACGGACGGCCCGGTTCAGTTCCAGCATCCCCGCCCGTTCTTTGCCCTGTTGGAAATAGGCCAGACTCAGGTCGCCGTGGGCCAGGGCGTGGTCCGGATTTTTCAGGAGAGCCTTTCGGAGATCCATCACGGCCCCGTCCAGATCGCCTTCCCGGAGTTTTTGGGATCCGGACGCATAATTTTCGTCCACCAGATCCGTTTTCCGATCCAGCGCCGGAGTCAGGACGTTTTCCTCGAACCCGCTAAATTTGAAGATCAGGGCGATCACGGCCCCGAACAGGAACCCTCCGATGTGGGCCCAGAACGCCACGCCTCCGTCGCCGGACGCTTTGTAAGCCTCAAAAAGCTGCTGGAGGAGCCAAAGCGGCAACATCGCGTAGGCCGGCGCCTTGAACGTGCCGCTCTTCATCCGGAAACCGAAAAAAAAGAAATACCAGAAATAGATCCGGGTGTTGTAGAGCCGGATCATGAAGGCCCCCATGAGGGCGGCGATGGCCCCCGATGCGCCCACGAGGGGGACGTGGCTCCCGGGGAACATCCCGGCGTGCATGAGGGTCGCGGCAACGCCGCCCGTCAGGTAGAAAATCGGGAAAACGATCCGGCCCCACAGATCCTCGATGTTGCCGCCGCACAGCCATAAAAAGAGCATATTGAACAGCAAATGAAGGACGCCGCCGTGGAGGAACATGGAGGAGAGCAGGGTGAAGACGCCGCCCCTGGCCGGAATATACCCGTATTTTCGATAGAATTCGTCGCCCAGGGCTTCTTCGAATTCCGCGATCCGCCGGTTCAGCTCCTGTTGCTGTTCCCAAATCTCTTCCTCGGAGAGATGATCCGGCCGCGATGTGAACACTTCCCCGCCCGCCAGTTTTTCCATCTGTCGCAACTGGTCAAGGGCCTGTCGGCCCTCCGGCGGAATCCGGTCAAGGGTCTCCTCCGGGATCTCCAGATATGGATGGCGCATGTAGTACCCGAAAAAGTCCTCGGCCTCCCGATCGAGTTCCTTTCGGGTCTGGGGCGCGACAAAGGCGGTGACGGCGTACAGGAGCACGTTCAGGACCAGGATGCCGATGGTGATGTACGGCCATCGCTGGACCTGGCCGCTTTCATGGCTGAGGGGGATGATGATCATGGGGAACCCCTTCGGTTCGGGTTACACCGGGGCGGCGCCGGCGGAATTCTCCCTGTTTTGTAGATGATTTTTGATGAAGGGGCAAGGTCTTCTTGACCTTTCTTCGATGAACGGGCCCGTCCCTGGGTATATTTTATCCATCCTGATCGCGGGAAGGGTCTGCGAGCGGGTAGAAAGTATCCATCTCGATGTCGGGACCGGTCTAACGATCCGAAACATTCTTGCCCCTCATGTTTAATTCAGATTTAATTCGTTTTATTTTCAGGTCGTTAAAAATATTTTTTTAAATCTTAAACCTTTTGGCACGGGGATTGTATTAAACCATGGGCAGAGTTGGAACGATCCAAAAAGGGATCGACCTTTTAACCCTTCATTACTTTTACAAGGAGGTTTTACCATGAAACGCATCGCAAAACGCATCATCGTCGCAGTGTCCGTCATCGCCCTTGTGGGCATCGGTTCTTACGCATTCGCCGGATGGGGAATGGGATACGGACGCGGCATGCACGGCGGAATGGGGTATGGACCCGGCGGCGGAGGCTACAATTGCCCCTACGGCGGACCGGGAATGGCCGTTAATCCGGATTCGGAAACCACCGGGGCGCTCCAAAAAGCCCGGGAGACATTTTTCCAGGAAACCGCCGATCTTCGCGACAAGATCTATCAGAAGACCGAAGCGCTGCAATACGCTCTTTCCGCTGAAAATCCGAACCCCGAAGAGGTGTCGGCGATCCAGAAGGACCTGTCCGACCTCCGGGCCGAGTTCGACCGGAAGCGGATCGCCCACCGGATCGAAATGCGAAAAAACTTTCCCGAACTCGCCGCCGGATACGGTCATGGCCGCGGATGCCGCGGCATGGGCCGGGGGCGCATGATGGGTCAGGGGCCCATGGGATACGGCCCTGGCGACCACGGCGGTCACATGGGATATGGTCGCGGAATGCGCGGCGGGTGGTAATCGTCGTCCGCGACAGTTGACTCAAATATCGGCATAAACCGGCAACGCCGGTCGCGATTTGTCGCGGCCGGCGTTTTCTGTTCGTAAAAAGACGGGTTTAACTATTCTTGACCCCAATTCCAGAATAGTTTATACTTTTTTGGAATGTCATTCCATAATAGTTAAAAAGGACGATTCCATGTTCAAAACCCGCCTGATATATGTTGAAGGAAAGTCATCTCAAAACCGCCTATCCGGACCGCGGCGGGCGACATATCGTCAACCTGGGAAGCAACCGGACCGGCTCCAATGGCATCCTCCGCCTGTCTCCATTTGAAATCAACAGGTTAGTCCAGCCGTTTTCAGGTTGACGCATCAAACTCCTTCAGCTTCCGGTAAAGATTGTTCGTTGTCCACGGCGAGGATTTGGATGATGTCGCGAAATTGCATGGTTCGGCGCATTCTTTCCGAGGCTAACTGATGTGCTTCCCTCTCTTTCGGGCCTCCGGATGGCCGATCTCCCGAAGCAGGTTTTCGAGTTTCGCTTTTCCGAGGGCGCCCAAATGGGCGCTCGCCAGGTCCCTCAATTTGGCGATATCGATTTCATCCACCGTCTCAAGGATGCCTTTCGCGTCCCGGTCGTCCTTGGGCTCCATGGTGGCGAGCTTCATGGCGACCAAATGTTCCGCCGACGCCAGAAGAAAAGACCGGTCGCCGATGACGGCGGATCGTCCCTGTTGGACTGCCTCATGGACGGCGTGTTCGAACAACGGGCTCAGGTTTCCCCATTCCTCCGAATGGCGGTGGATGAAATCGACTTTGATCCGTTTGTCTTCATCGGCGACATTGATGCCGCCGATGGACAGTTTCCATGTCTTATAGCCGCATTCTTCAGCATACGATAATATTTCAGGAAGATCCTTCCGGCAAATCGCGAAGTCGAGGTCTTTGGTCAGCTCCTGGGCCGCGGGATCGGATACCCATGCCCAGACGGCGAACCGGCCGATGAGGATGCCGGTGATTCGGGTGGCATTGAAGACTTCCGTTGCAAAGTCGCAGCTTGGGCCGGGGTCGAAAACCGGCCATTTGACTTCCCGTTGGTTGTTCTTTTTCTTGGACATGGTTACCTCGAACTCAGACCTCCGAGGTTTTGAAAACCTCGGAGGTCTCGTATGGGTTTGGTAGTAAAAAACGGTTCGAAAAGCTTGTCCGGATACTCGGGATCGATGCCGCGACCGGCGTCGATGACCGAGAGTTTGTTACCACTTCCTAAGTGATGGCGTCAACCAGAGCGTCGCGAGCCCCCTTCAGGGGGCTTCTTTTTCTTGCCGGGGGGTTTGCTCACAGCCCCCGGCAAACAGGGGAACCACCCTGAAGGGCGCTCGGGAGCGGCCGACTATCGGTTAATCGGTCTGGGCGCCGCCCGGTTTATTTGGGCCCAAATTCTTTTTTTACCTTTTGACTTTTCCCCCCATTTGCTCTACATTCTCTGCTAATATTGCTTTATTTATGGTCTCCGTGGCCTTACCTGAAACTTCCGGACGCGCATGAACGAACCTTTTACGCCATTCGGCCGACATCCCGATCCCCACGACCCGGCAAGCCTCAACCGGGCCGGCGCATTACCGTGGGAGACGGCATGACGGGAAATGAATTGATCGGGTGCCACGACTGCGGACTGCTCCAGCGGCTGCCGGACGTGCCCGCAAGCGGCGTGGCTACCTGCACCCGGTGCGGTTCGGCGCTCTACCGGCGAAAACCCCACGGCGTGGAACGCGCCCTGGCGCTGACCGCGGCCGGACTGATCCTCTTTGTGATCGCCAACAGTTTTCCCTTTCTCGTCCTGGAGATGAAAGGGCAGATGACCCAGATCACCCTCTACGGCGCGGCCGGGGCCATCCTGGACCAGGGGATGCCGTCCATCGCGGTCCTGGTGTTCGCCACCAGCGTGTTGGCGCCGTTTCTGCTGCTGATTCTCCTGCTGGCCGTGCTGGCGCCGCTCCGGACAGGCGCGGTCCCGCCGTTCGTACCGTTCCTGGCGCGCCTGTTACCAAGGTTGACGCCCTGGGTGATGACCGAGGTGTTCGCCCTGAGCATCCTGGTGGCGCTGGTGAAGCTGACCAACATGGCGGACGTCCTCCTGGGAATATCCCTCTACGCCATTTTCGGCCTCATGTTCGTCTTGTCGGCGACGCTTTCCAACCTCGACCTCCACGACATCTGGGAGCGGATCAGCCCCGTCTCCCCGGCCCGTGAACCTTCCCCCTCCGACGCCCGCCCGATCCTCTGCCACACCTGCGGCCTGCTCAACGCGCCGAATGGAGAAACCGCCGACGGGCGGTGCCGCCGGTGCCGGGACGATCTGCACCCGCGCAAGCCCAACAGCCTCCAGCGGACCTGGGCCCTGGTCATCGCGGCGATGGTCTGCTACCTGCCCGCCAACATGATGCCCATCATGATCTCCGGCTACGGCGGCTGGTACCGGTCCGACACCATCATGGAGGGCGTCATCTATATGCTGCTCTACGACAGCTGGGTTCTGGCGGTGATCATCTTCGTGGCAAGCGTCCTCGTGCCCTTGACCAAAATACTGATTCTACTGTATCTCTTGATATCCGTCCGGATGCGGTCGCGCTGGCGGCCCCAGGACCGGACGCGACTGTACCGCGTCACCGAGATCATCGGCAAATGGTCCATGGTGGACATCTACGTGGTAGCGATCATGGCGGTCCTGGTCAATCTGGGGAATTTCGGATTCGTCCGGGCCGGTCTGGGGGCCATCTTCTTCGGCGCCGTGGTCGTTTTCACCATGATCGCCGCCATGAGTTTCGACCCCCGGCTGATCTGGGATGCGGCGGAAAGGAACCATGGCGCAACGGCGTAGCAATTACAAACAAACGAAGTGAATTGGCTAAAAATGCCGTACAACCTGCTATTGGAGAGGAAATGATGTATAAAATTAATCGAATAAAATTAACAGGGTTCCGCAGGCTTTCATCCGTTGATTTGCCTATCAAGCCTTTCATGGTTTTGATTGGCGCAAATAGCGTGGGTAAAACATCTTTTTTGGATGCTTTGTCCATTTTATCGGCTTCTGCTTCTGAAAAGCTTAACAGCACTTTGTCGGGATACGGCGGCATTGAAAGCCTGTTGACGCGAGGAAAAGCTGAAGAGCTTTCATTTTTGGTGGATATGGAAGTGCCTGACTATGAACCGATTGAATATGAATTGCATCTTGCGCCGAAAGGAATGGGTTACGCTATTTCAGGGGAATTGCTGACACAGCAACGACCCGGATATTATGAGCCCTTCAAGCATATTGATTCATATTACGGCGACATTCGATATTACGAAAGAGAGCAAGGCCGCCTTGTCCAACCCGAATGGGAACACAACCATCTGGAGACTTCTCTTTCGCAAGTGCCAAAAATGTTTCGCCAACCGGAAGAACTGAGGCGCATATTGGCCACAGCTACTCAATATCACGTATTGGATGTTGGTCCACGAGCGCCTGTTAAAATGCCGCAACCAATGAAACCAGCGAACCTGCCCGGCCCTGATGGTGAAGATATTGTACCATATATGTATTACTTGAGAGAAATTGATCCAGACCGATTCGATATGATAATAGATAGTCTGAAGACAGCTTTTCCTGATTTTGAAAGCATTGGCTTTCCGCCTGTTGCATCTGGCATTCTGGCGATGACATGGAAAGACAAAAAATTCGGCAAGCCAATTTATATGAATGAATTATCGGAAGGCACGCTTCGCTTTCTTTGGCTTGTGTCGTTGCTTCAAAGCCCCAACTTGTCGACAATTACGATGATAGATGAGCCGGAGGTCAGTTTGCACCCCGAATTGTTAAGTTTGCTTGCTGATTTGATGAGAGAGGCGTCCGACCGAACCCAGTTAATCGTCGCCACCCACTCTGACAGATTTGTCCGCTTTCTGAGGCCAGATGAAATCGTTGTAATGGATGTTGACGATAATGGGTACGCGTCAGCAACATGGGCCGATTCCCTTGATCTCGACCGATGGCTGGCCGAATACAGCATGGATGAAATTTGGAGATTGGGAAGAATGGGAGGGCGTTCATGAAAATTGCCATTCTTGTTGAAGGTAAAACCGAAAAGGCGTTTCGTGAACATCTCCGGAAGTTTTTACAGACACAACTCTCCGGAAATATGCCTAAACTTGATTTTTATCCTTATGACGGCCGCATTCCCAAAGAAGATAAATTGAGACGTGTTGTGGAAAACCTTATTGGTGGGTCAAATCCTGCGGATCATGTGATTGCATTAACAGATGTTTATACCGGAACCAGTCCACCCGATTTTGTCGATGCGCGGGACGCCAAACGCAAGATGCATCAATGGGTGGGCGGCATAGGTCAATTCCATCCCCATGCGGCTCAATACGACTTCGAGGCATGGTTGCTGCCATACTGGCGTACGATACAAAACTTGGCGGACCATAATCTGAATGCGCCGTCAGGTAATCCTGAACTTGTCAACCACCAGAATCCACCAGCGAAGCGAATTAAGGCAATCTTCAGGACAGGGAAACGGGGGAGAAGTTATGTCAAGCCACGCGACGCCGGCCGCATTCTGAGAGACAATGATTTGATGGTCTCCATCAATGCCTGCGCGGAATTGAAAGCTTTCGTTAACACCATTATTTCGGCTTGCGGCGGAACGGCCATACCGTGACAGCTGCGGCGGAAAGGAATTATGGCGCGACCGCATCATCCTGAACCCGACGAAGGGGACCTTCCCACGGCGACCGTTCGCCGGACCCGCAACATCTCTCTTGTCTGGCTCATCCCCATCGTGGCCGCCCTGGTCGGCGGATGGCTCGCCTACAAGGCGTACACCGAGCAGGGGCCGCTGGTGGAAATCGCCTTCAAGACGGCCAGCGGCGTCAAGGCGGGCCAGACCAAGGTCAAATACAAGGATGTGGAAATCGGCGAGGTGGCGGCGGTGAAACTGTCCCTTGATCTCGAAGAAGTGCTGGTGTCGGCCCGGCTGGACAAGGACACGCGCCCGTATTTGACCACCGATACGCGCTTCTGGGTCGAACGGCCCCGGATCTCCCTCCAGGGCATCAGCGGGCTGGGCACGCTCACCGCCGGGGTCCACATCTCGGTGGACCCGTCCGAAAAGGGGGCGCCGTCTCTCTCCTTTGAAGGGTTGGATCACCCGCCCATCGTGACCCAGCGCGAGGCGGGCAAACTGTTCGTCCTCAATGCCGAAACGCTGGAATCCCTCTCCGTGGGATCGCCGGTCACGCGCCGCCAGATCCAGGTGGGGCAGGTGGTGGGGTACGAACTGGCCGAAGACGATAAAGGGGTGAAGATCCATATTTTCATCGAATCGCCCCACGACCGCCAGGTGCGGCCGGAAACCCGGTTCTGGGTCTCCAGCGGCCTGGAATTCAAGCTGACCGCCGACGGGCTCGACGTCAACACCCAATCGGTGGCGAGCCTCGTGGTCGGCGCCATCGCATTCGAGACGCCCGACAGCCTCCATCCGGCCGACCCCGCCCCTGAAAACACCGGCTTCGAACTCTTCGGCAGCCGCGAAGCCATGGCCAACCGCGAATTCGTGGAAAAGGAACTGTATGTTCTTTATTTCCAGGGCTCCGTCCGGGGCCTGAGCGTGGGGGCGCCGGTGGAGTTCCGGGGCATCCGGATCGGGCGGGTCACCGACGTCAACCTCCAGTTCAACGCGGAAACTTTCCAGTTCGATATCCCGGTGATGGTGGAGATCGAGCCCGGCCGGATCGAAATCCTGAACGGTGAACTCCCCGGCGCCGATGTCGGCGGCGTGGTGGGGGAACTGGTCCAGAGAGGACTCCGGGGGCAGTTGAAGACCGGCAGCCTCTTGACGGGGCAGCTCTTTGTCGATCTGGATTTCCAGAAGGACGCGGAACCGGCTGAAATGCGGCGTCAGGGGGATTTCTGGGTCCTGCCCACAGTGCCGCCGCCCCTGGAGAGCCTGACCAACCGGCTCAAGGATTTCCTGGCCAAGGTCGAAACCTGGCCCATCGAAGACCTGGGGGACGACGTGGGAACCGCCGTCAGGGCATTGCGGGATCTGGTGGCGTCGGATGACCTGAAAAAGTCTGCGGCCCACATCGAAACGACTCTCGCCAACCTGGAATCGGCGGCCCGGCGTCTCAACCGACAGATTATCCCCGAGGCCGGCGGCGTCATCCAGAAAGCGGGGGATCTGGTGGAAAGGAACGCCCCCCTCTACCTGGATCTCAAACAGTTGCTCCAGGAGGTCTCCGCCGCAGCACGGTCCGTGCGGTCCACGGCCGATTACCTGGGGCGGCATCCGGAATCGCTGATACGAGGAAAGTAGGTGCGACCATGAAAAGGATTGCGACGGCCCTGATGGGGACGCTATGGCTGGCGATGACATTGACGGCCTGCGGCGGCAGCCAAGCGTCGATTTTTTACGCCCTCAACCCCATGGACGCCTACACCAGCGCGGCCCAGAAGGCCACCCGGGATCTGCGGATCGGCGTGGGTCCGATCCGATTGCCCGATTACCTGAACCGGCCCCAGATCGTGGTCCGGGAAGGGGAAAACCGGCTGGTGGTGGATGAATTCCACCGGTGGGGCGGGGCCCTGGAGGATGAAATCCTTCGCATCCTGACGGAAAACCTCGGGGTGCTGCTGGGCTCCGACCAGGTGCGGGTCTATGCCGACGATTTCGGGCGGCCCGACTACCGGGTCACCGTCTCCCTTCAGCGGTTCGAGGGCGTCGACAACCGCGAGGCCCAACTGAAGGCGTCATGGGCCATCCTCCAACCCCGCACCGGCGACGTGCTGAAGACCCGGGAAGGACTGTTCCGGGCCCCCATCATGGAACCGGAGGACTACGAAAAGATCGTCTCGGCCCAGAGCGACGCGCTGGCGGCCCTGAGCCGGGAGATCGCCGTGGACATTCATCGGCTTCATTCGGGGTTGCGGTGATGCCGGATTGACGACAATGGGCCGTCGATTTAATCGTCGATTTCTTTTTCTATGATGGCAATCAGATCAAGAATGCTCAGTGGTCCGGATGCCGACACATCACCTTCAACACCGATGTGAACATGATCAGGGAAAGAAGATATTTGAGGGAAATGAGGGACATTGTCCCAACGCCTTATGAGCCGGGTCTGCGATTCGTCCATCCACTGGTGCCGGTATTTCAGGGTCCGGAGTTGGTTGCCATCTGCGGCCACGTATTCGGATGTTTCGATGAAATCGCCGTTGATCAGACGGAGCCGCGCCCTAAAATACCCCCGGTTCTGAAGCGAGACTTTCTCGTCCACTATCTCGATCGAAGCAATCTTAGCGCATAGCAACAACCTTCCCTTAACCTCCTCAACATAAACCCGAGCGTCCATCACTTTCAAGGTGCATTGAGAATGTCGATTTTCTTTCGAAGTTCTGCGCCGATGTCCGAGTAGGCGAACCATTCAACAAAATCGGCGTCGTCCCCGATTTCACCCGCATCGAATTTCTCAATGAAGTTTTCGGTTGCCATATTGTATTGCCTTTCAAATTCGTCGATTCTATTATTCACCTCACGAAGCTCTTTCCGTAATTCGAAAAGCTCCAATTCAACCAACTTGGCGAGCGTTTGGTCGACTAGGGCGCTTTTGTGGCCGCTTTGAAAGAGGCATTCGAACTTTTTCAGCTTTTCAAAAGCATTCTGAGTTGTTCTGTCCATTTAACGTAGTCCCTCAACTTTAGAGATACCGGGGCTTAGGCGAACTCTACTGCCGCACCCGCATGGCTCCGCCGGACTGAATCAGCCGGACCCGGTCGCCCACATTGAACACATCGTCCTTTTCCTGGACAATCACCATGAGCCGGCCGTCGTCCAACTCGACCTCGATTTCCAGGGCCGGTTTCGCGCCCATGGCCTTTTCAGCGGCCGCTCCGGCGGCGGCCCCCGCCAACGCGCCCGCCGTCGTGGCCAGCACCCGGCCCGATCCCTTGCCGATGGTGGACCCCACCACGCCGCCGGCCACGCCCCCGGCCCCCGCGCCAACGCCCGAGGGTTTGCTCTCGATGGTCACGTCCGACACCCGCAGCACAGTGCCGTAATAGATCTGCATGGGCGTCTGGGCCTGGCCCCGGGTGTAGGTCTTGCTCCCCTGGCCCGTCTGGCAGCCGGCCGCGAGCACCGCCGCGGCAACAGCGACGATCATCGCGGCGCTTTTTCCCAATGTCTTTATCTTTTTTCCGAACATGGCGTCTCCTTTGTCTGAAATGGATGCACGTTCTACTGCCGATATTCATTAAACACCATAACACAGCCAACGTCCGACGTCATCCCCGCCGAGGCAGATAGACCATGAACCGCTATTTCATGAATCAGACCCTTCTGGCCTTGCGGGCGGTCGCTGCCGCCGGCCGGCGATTGAACAGGATCATGCCGCCGAAGATGGCCGCCATGCCCAGGGCGTGGAAACCGCGCGGGGATTCCCCCAGCCAGACAATGGCGAGAACCGTGGCGAAGATCGGAATCAGGTTGATGAACAGTCCGGTCCGGTTGGGGCCGATGGTGGCCACGCCGTAATTCCAGCAGAAATAGGCGACCACGCCGGGAAAAGCCGCCACGTAGCCGATGGCGAGGAGGGCTTCCGGCCGCGTCGGCACCGGACCCACGGCGTGGTGTTCCCAGATGTAAATGGGCAGCAGCATCAGAACGCCCAAACCAAAGGTGTAAAGCAGGATGCTGAAGGGATGGACGTCCGGTTTCCGTCGCAACAGCACCGAATAGAGCGCGTAGAGGATCACGGCCGCGATCATGATGACGTCCCCTTGGGCGATGGAGAGGCTCAAAAGGGCGCCGAGGTCGCCCCTCAGCACCACGATGGCCGCGCCGATCATGCACAAAATCGTCCCTAGAACCTGGATCGCCGTCACCCGTTCCCGGAAAAGGATAAGGGAGACCAGGATGATGAAGGCGGGCATGGCCGACTGGATCAGGGCCGCGTTGATGGCGGGGATGGTGTGGACGGCCTGGTAGAGCATGGTGTTGAAGCAGGCGATGCCGAAAAACGAGATGAGGAGGATGATCTTCCAGGCCCGCATCACCGCCGGCCCATCGCGCACGGCCTGACGCCAGGCGAAGGGGAGCAGGATCAGGAAGGCGATGGTCCATCGCCAGAAGGCGAGGCCGACGGGCGGAATGACGTCGGCCATGCCGCGGCCCAGGACCACGTTGCCGGCCCAGCATAAGGGGGCGACGGCCACGATCAGGTAGGGCGCCATGCGGGACATGACTACGGAACGTCCCTTGGTTCGAACACGATCATATCCATGTCCCACTTGTCGAAAAGCGCCTTCAACTCGCCTGAAGCCGCCAGTTTGGGGATGCGTTGATCAAATATTTCGATCAGTTTTCTGGACTTGTCGGTGTTGGCGAACCGAAGATAAAGGTTTTTTGAAATCACCGGATGAATGTCGTACCGGCTCCTGTCCACTTTGTTTTTGGACATATAATTGCGAATGTCGGACAGCGCGTCGATGTAGAATTTGAACCGTCCCGCATCGATGAGTTCCCAGGCATTTTCCGGCGCGTCGACTTCATCGAAATCCACGTCAACCTTCAAATAGTGCTGGTAATTGTACCCCCGAAGCCATAGACATTTTTCTCCGGCGATGCTTTCCTGGCCTTTCCAATCGTTGATCGTTCCTTTTTTGGAAACCACGCTGGTGACTTCCGTGTCGATGGGATACCGGGGGAAAAGGTCGTCGACGCCCTCCCGCTCCGTATAGTAAGCGCCGGGAAAGGCGTCTGCTCTGTGTTCCGCGACCAGCAGAACGCAACGCTTCCAGGGCAATATCTCGTGCTTGAGGCGAATGCCCATCGGTTCATAAACCATTTTGACAATCTCGAAATACAATCCGGTCCCATCCGCGTTCGTCGACCCTTCCCATTCGGGCGAGACAATGTGAATCGCGTCGATCTGGCCCGCATCGGCGCCGAAGGCCGGAAGGGCGGCCAGCAATATCATCGAACAGATCAACCCCGATACGAAACGAAGTGTCATGGCTTCCTCCTCTTGATTGAAAATAATGGGTTGGCGTTTTCTCCCCGCACACCCAACAGGCGGGGAAATGGCATAATGCCAATATCCCTACCATGAAAAATCATCTTGCAAAAGCCAAAAATTTTTACAATAATCGTCGTCGCACAATTTTCGACAACTTCTCATCATCCCATCGCAAAAGGAGATCCCCCATGAAGCGCTGTCTTTCCATCCTGTTCGCCGCGGCCCTGCTCTTCGCCGCATCCGCCGCCCCGGCCGCCACCCCCGACAACGCCCTGGTCATGGCGTGGCAGTTCGACGACATCATCACCCTCGATCCGGCCGAGATTTTCGAGTTTTCCGGGGCGGAATTCGCCGGAAACGCTTATGACCGGCTCATCGGGTACGATGTGGACAACGTGGAGGAGATCTACGGTCTCGCGGCCGAAAGCTGGGAGGTGGGCGACGACGGCAAGACCTACACATTTAAAATCCGCAAGGGGATGACCTTCTCCTCGGGCAACCCGGTCACCGCCGAGGACGCCGCCTTTTCCCTCCAGCGGACCGTGATCCTCAACAAATCGCCCGGATTCATTTTGACCCAGTTCGGTTTCACCGCCGACAACGTCCGGGAGAAGATCAAAGCCGCGGACGACCACACCCTCGTCCTTGAGACCGACAAGGCCTACGCGCCCACCTTCGTCCTCTACTGCCTCACGTCCACGGTGGGATCGGTGGTGGACAAAAAAACCGTCATGGCCCACGAAAAGGACGGCGACCTGGGCCACGCCTGGCTGCGGACGAATTACGCCGGCTCGGGCCCGTTCGCCCTCAACGCCTGGAAAGCCAGCGAACTGCTGATGCTCGACGCCAATGAAACCTACTGGGACGGCGCGCCCGCCATGAAGCGGGTGATGATCCGCCACATCCCCGAGCCCGCCACCCAGCGGCTGCTGCTGGAAAAAGGCGACATCGACATCGCCCGGAATCTGGGCCCCGATCAGATCAAGGGGCTTACGGGCAACGCGGACATCAAGATCCACTCCGCGCCCAAGGGCGGCATCTTTTACCTGGGCTTCAACCAGAAGCATCCCATTCTGAGCAAACCCCAGGTTCGCCAGGCCCTCAAATACCTGGTGGATTATCAGGGGATGGCCGATTCCATCCTCAAGGGGACCATGGTGGTTCACCAGGCGTTTCTGCCCAAGGGGTTCCTGGGCGCTTTGCTGGAAACGCCCTTTTCCTTTGATCCGGAAAAGGCCAAAAAGCTGCTGGCCGACGCCGGCCATCCCGACGGCTTCACCGTTTCCATGGACACCCGGAACAATTTTCCCACCCTCGACATGGCCCAGGCCATCCAGTCGAGCTTCGCCCAGGGCGGCGTCAAGGTGGAGATCCTGCCCATGGACGGCAAGCAGGCCCTGACCAAGTACCGGGCCCGGAACCACGAAATCTACATCGGCCGCTGGGGGCCGGACTACCAGGACCCCCACACCAACGCCGACACCTTCGCCAGCAACCCGGACAATTCCGACGACGCTGCGGCCAAGCCCCTGGCCTGGCGCAACGCCTGGGACATTCCCGAAATGACGGAAAAGACCCAGGCGGCGGTGAGGGAGCGGGATCCCAAAAAGCGGGCCCGGATGTACCTGGGTCTTCAAAAGGAACACCAGCAACGCTCGCCTTTCGTGATCATGTTCCAGGACATCGAAGTGGCGGCGGAACGGGCCAACGTGGAGAACTTCATCCTCGGCCCCTCATTCGACAGCAACTTCTATCGGTTCGTGACCAAGTAAGCCGATCCCGTGTTTGACCGGCTGCGCACCCTGACGGGCGGCCGGGCCTTCCGGGTTCTCGTGAAGATTCTGGGGATCCTGGTCTCGGTCGCCCTGACCTTTCTGGGGCTTCTCTTCGTCACCTTCATCATCGGGCGGGTGGTGCCCATCGACCCGGTCCTGGCCGCCGTGGGGGACCGGGCCCCGGACGCCGTCTACGAACGGGTCCGGATGGAACTGGGCCTCCACCTGCCCCTCTACCAGCAGTTCTGGATTTACCTGACCAAGGTGTTCCAGGGGGATCTGGGCCGCTCGGTCCTGACCGCCAACCCGGTGGCCGCGGACATCCTGCGGGTCTTTCCGGCGACCCTGGAGCTGGCCACCGCGGCCACGATCATCGGCGTGATCCTAGGCGTGCCCATGGGCGTCACCGCCGCCGTCCACCAGGGACGCTGGCCCGACGGCGTCTTCCGGGTGGTGGGCCTCTTCGGCTATTCCGTGCCGGTCTTCTGGCTGGGGCTCATGGGGCTGCTGCTCTTTTACGGCAAACTCGGCTGGGTCCCCGGTCCGGGCCGGCTGGATGTCTTCTACGAAGGCATCCTGGAATCGAAAACCGGCGTCATCCTCATCGACAGCGCCCTGGCCGGGGACTGGATCATCTTCCGAAACGCGCTCTCCCACCTCATCCTGCCGTCCGCCATCCTCGGCTATTTCAGCCTCGCCTATATCAGCCGCATGACCCGCTCTTTCATGCTGGAACAGCTCAACCAGGAATACATCACCACGGCCCGGGTCAAGGGCGTGGCCGAATGGCGGGTGGTCTGGGTCCACGCCCTGGGCAACGTCTGGGTGCCGTTGGTGACGGTGATCGCTTTGAGCTACGGCAATTTGCTGGAGGGGTCGGTGCTGACCGAAACCGTCTTCGCCTGGCCGGGGCTGGGGTTTTATCTGACCAAATCGCTGCTGAGCGCCGATATGAACGCGGTGCTGGGATCGACCATCGTGGTGGGGAGCGTGTTTATCGGGATTAATTTGTTGTCGGATGCGGTGTATCGGTTGTTGGATCCGAGGGCGCGGTGAATCGGGATGCATCATTTTGATCCTGCTTCAAAATCCTGGTCCAAAAAATCCCGCGGACTCGAAATGAACCGCTTCTCCTTTGCCGGATGGGCCTCGAAAAGCGCCCGCTGCTTGCCGGATAGCGGCTGATTCAGCTTGACTTCCATGAGCACATCGTCGAACAGAAAATCGATCTCATTGCCATTTTCAAGCACATAACAGGGATTTCGGTGCTTGATCCACAGATAGACCAGGTTTTCGAACACCGCGCCTTTGTTCCGGAACCCGGTCGCCAGATTCCGGATGCCCACGTCTCCGGCGTACACCTTTAGGGGCGACCGCAGCCGCTGATTCAGCTTTCCGCACCGTTCGATGGTGTAAATCAGATAGGTCTCCAGAAAATAAGCCATATAGCGGCGCACCGTATCCACGCTGATGCCGAGGATGTTGGCGATGCGGTTGGCGGTGAACTGCTTTCCGGCCCGTTCCATGAGCAAGCGAAAAAAATCCCGCACCAGGGTCACGTCCTTCAGTCCATGGAAGGCGATGATGTCTTTGTGAAGGATGCTGTCGATCAACTCCGTCAAATAGACGATGTCGCCGGTGAGGACGTATTCCGGAAGCCCTCCGGTTTCAAGATAGTCCATGAAGTGGCTTTCCCGGAGATGATCGTCTTTGGCGCTGATTTGGACCCCCTTGAACCGCAGGAATTCGTCGAAATCCAGCGGCAGGACTTCGAGGGTGCGGGTGCGCCCGGTCAGATGGGCTTTCTGATCCCGGAAGAGCGAGGTGGATGAAGCCGACGCGTGGATTTTGACGTTTTCATGGTCATAAAAATCCTTGAGTTCCCGGTTGAAATCCGGTTTCGCCGTCACTTCGTCCAGGAACAGGTAGATTTTCCGATCCATTTTATGGCGGTGCAGCATCCGGTATTGTTCGACGATTTCGTGGATGGAATAGGATTCCAGGCCATAGGCGTCCAGGCTGACGTAGAAAATGTCGCTCGGCGCGACATCCGTTAGCAGCACATCGATGAGTTGCCGGAGAAGCGTCGTCTTCCCGACGCGCCGGAGGCCCGTGACCATGACAATGTCCCTGAGGTCCAGGGACGCTTTCAGCCATTGCAGGTAGCGAGGGCGCGGAATCGTCTCGGGCAGGGCGTTTTCGCCTTCCCACCATGGGTTGAGTTTGTAGAGGATTGGTTTCATGTAAAGATGCCCTCGGATTTGAAATTGCATTTTAAACGATAGCATCGTTTAAAAAATAGTGTTTGTCAAGGTTTCAATCGTGAACACTTTCAAGGCCGGTCATTGCGCCACCCTTGAATCAAGACTTCTAGGATGACAAAGGATGATCAGGATGTCGCCCCCCCATCCTGATCATCCTAATAAATCCTGGACATCCTGATTTAAAAACGATACAACTCCGAAAACAACATTTGAAAGGAGCCGCCCCATGTCAAAATTTTTCCTCGCAGCAACCGCAACCGCCCTGTTCCTCTGTCTTTGCCCCCCGGTTTTCGCCGGAGACCCGCCCGACACCGGCCAGACCAAATGCTACGACAATTCCGGCCGCATCCCCTGTCCCCTGGAAGGCGAGGCATTTTACGGGCAGGATGGGCATTACGCCAAGGCCCGGTCGTATACCAAGCTGGGAAGCGGCGGGACTGTTTTGGCCGACACCGCCGGGGATTGGATCATGGTCAAGGACAACGTCACCGGGCTGGTCTGGGAGGTGAAGCACGCCGGGGATGGGACGGCGGATTACAATAACCCCCACGACGCCGACAACACCTACACCTGGTACGATGAGACCTTTGTGGAAAATCCGGGAACGGCGGGCGACGGGACGGACACCTCCGATTTTATCGACGCCCTGAACAGCGCCAATTTTGGGGGATATTCGGATTGGCGGATGCCCACTGTCAAGGAATTGATGTCGCTGGTGCATCGGGGGCGGAGTGTGTCGCCTTTGATTGATACGGTATATTTCCCATACTGCGTTTCGTCCGATTATTGGTCGTCCACTACCGACGCCGGTTACGAGGACTACGCATGGAACGTCCATTTCAGCACCGACGGCGACGGCAGCAGCAATAAGTCGAGCAGCCGTTATGTGCGCGCCGTGCGCGGCGGACAGTAGTTTATTTGGTTATTTGATTATTTGATTGTCAGAACCGCAGATAACCATGATGGTTATGATGCCG
>JAABTM010000062.1 GCA_011389855.1 Desulfobacteraceae bacterium | reverse complement strand
ATTGTCCGCCGCGGCCAGCCCGGTCTTGGCAAAGACGGCCGCCACCCGAATGGGTTCGGCCGCGGCGGCCGCTTCCTTTTGCGGCGTCAGCGAGATAAGCGGCGCCAAAAACATCAGCGTCGTCAGCAGCGCTATCGACGCGATCATTCTTATCCCCTGGCCTATCCCCAGGCGTCGGCCTTTCATGGCGCCTCCTTTTCGCGAAGGTTATCTGGCCATCATGGCGCGCATCATGTCCCCGGCGTTTTCGGCGTGGTCGGCGATGGAGCCGATGATTTCCGACAGGCGGACGAGGTGGAACACCGCCACGGGATCGGCGTCCAGCCTAAACACCTTGCCTTTGACCATGTCTTCGGCCGTGTCGGCCTCATGCTCCTGCCGCCGGAGATTCTGAATGGTCTCTTTGACCGCCTTCCGTTGTTTTTCAGATGGCTTGGAAAAATAGTCCCGGGCCGCCCCCACCATGACGGACAACTCCTCGATGGGGGCGATCACCGCGTCCACCAGCAGGAAAAATTCTTTTTCCACCGTTTCGGGCATCCCGGCATCGCTGCGATAGGCGAGCCATTCCAGGGCGTCCTGCACCGAGTCCAGGACCCGATCCTGCTCCCTCAGGTAATGGAAGAGCTGGAACTTGTCCACCTTCAACGCCGATCCCTTGGGCAGGTGGCCCCGGATGCGCCGTTTGATGACGTCGGCCTCGTTTTCAAGGTCGATCACCTCCTGGCGCAGGATCGCGAAGGTTTCGCATTCCCGGGAAAAATGGCACTCCACGGCCTGCTGGAATTTCCAGGCGCACTCTTTGACCTTTTCCGCATGTTCCAGAAGATCGCCGAAGGGCGAATGACTATATTTTGAAATGAACGGAATCCGCACTGCTTTCCCCCTTGTCCAGCCCCACAACCCACCACGGGCGGTCTCATCGTCGCTTTAAATCCCTGCTTGTAACACGAGCGAAACAAGGGAATCAATCGCTATTTTATTCGGCTTCCGAATCCGCCTCGGGGGGCCAGACCTTCTTGAACGCCCCCTTTGCGGCGAAACAATAGGGGCAGGTTTCCGGCGGTTCGTCCCCGTCGTGGACGTGACCGCACATGCCGCACCGCCAGGCCGCGGTCCCTTCGGCCATCGCTTCCGGGGACATGTCCCCCAGCATGGGCGTCTTCTCCAGGGGCGGCAGGATCGGCTCGTAAGAATTGAGGAGATATCCTGAAACGATGACCCGCTGGACCTCGCTGGTCCCCTCGTAGATCATCAGCAGCCGGACGTCCCGCAGGAGTTTCTCCAGGGGGAACATCCGGGTGTAGCCGTACCCGCCCAGCACCTGCATGGCGTCGTTGACGGTTTGAAAAGCCGCTTCGGTGGCGTAAAACTTGGTGATGGAAGCCGATATGGTGGGGTCCTTTCCCTGATCGGCCTCCCAGGCCGATTTGAGGACCATCAGGCGCGACGTTTCCACCCGCTGGTACATCTCGGCCAGTTTGAACTGGATGGCCTGAAACCCGGAAATGGGCATGCCGAAGGCCTTCCGCTTTTTGGCGTAGCCGATGGCGTATTCCATGGCCGACCGGGCCGCGCCCACGGCAAAGGCGCCGATGATGGGACGGGTTCGGGAAAAGGTTTTCATGGCCAGCGCGAACCCTTTGCCGGGAGGGGCGATCACGTTTTCGGCCGGAACCCGGACATCCTTGAAATGGAGGGCCGTGGTGTTGGAGCACCGCTGCCCCAGTTTGGGGATCGTTTTGCCGCTAAAGACGCCCTCCCAGCCGCGTTCCACCAGAAACGCGCCGATACCCTCGTGCTTGGATTCCGGGTCGGTGGTGGCGAAGACGGTCATGTAGTCGGCGACGCCGCCGTTGGTGATCCAGTATTTCGTGCCGTTGAGAATGTAGTCGTCCCCGTCCTTTTGGGCCCGGCACCGGATCCCGGAGACGTCCGATCCCATCCCCGGCTCGGAGGTGGCAAAGCAAATCAGCTTGAAATTGTTGAGGATCTCGGGGAAATATTTCTCCTGAAGCGCTTCGTTTTCCGACAGCCGCAAGGGTTCCATGCCCAGGGAATTGTCGAAGGTGGAGGTGGCCACCCCCGGGCAGGCGGCGGCGATCTCTTCGGTGAGGATGGCGGCTTCCACCAGCCCCATTCCCTTGCCGCCATATTTTTTGGGGATGTCCCCGTTGACCAGACCGGCCTCCCACGCCTTTTTGAGCAGGTCCATGGGGATCTCGTCCCGCTCGTCGTACATCCAGGCCCTGGGCAGGACCTCATCAATGGCAAACCGCCGCGCCCGGTCCCGAAGGGCCTTCTGGTCGTCGCTTAACGTGAAATCCAACATGGGCGTCTCCTCTTTTGAGTTTTGTTATTCCCGCATGCACCGGAGTTTGGCCAGGTCTTCGGCGTATCCGTAGAGATGGAGCCCCTTGCTCTCGACGATCATCTCTCCGTCGGCCACGCCGATTTCGTCGGCCATGTATTCTTTGAGGTTCTGGATTCCGGCCAGATTGGCCGGC
Organism: Desulfobacteraceae bacterium; assembly: GCA_011389855.1. Taxonomy (GTDB): domain Bacteria; phylum Desulfobacterota; class Desulfobacteria; order Desulfobacterales; family JAABSP01; genus JAABTD01. The sequence goes on along the minus strand of JAABTM010000062.1, from coordinate 5,140 downwards.
AGACCGCCCCACAGGTCCCAGGAACGGAAATAGACGAAAAAAATCAGCCGGTCGTCCTGGATGCGGGTGTCGATGTGACGGAGGCAGGGAGGGTCGGTCAGGATAAGATCGGATGGATGGGCCACCTGGAGGACCATCTGGTTGTTCCGGTGGCCGTGCTCCCGGTAGGTCCGGATGATCCATTCGATCTGGTTGATGCAGATCTCGCCGTCTTCCTCGAAAAGGACCTTCCCGTCGATCTCCCGGAGATCGACGATGCCGGCGTCGCCGGCATCCCACCAGCGCCGCTTCTGACCGGAGACCGGCGCCCGGGTGAGCCGTTCGCCGTAGGTGTAGGATTCCCCCGGCGCCTTATGGGGCGTCATGAGGTATTCGATGTAGGAGCGGTCGTATCCCGCCCCGCCGAAAATGTAATCGGGCTCCACCGGATTGGGGATGCCGCAGGCCGGGGGGATGTCCGGCAGCAGCGGATGAGTCCCGGGGTGACGAATGAATCCGGTGAAATAATCGTACTCCAGCCGCGTCTGGCCGGCATAGGAGCCCCGGTCGACGACGAATCGCCGGCCGTTGTCCAGAATATCGTGGACCGCCTGGAACCAGAGGTCGGGGAGGTCGCGGGCGTTGATTCTGTGGATGTGCATGGCGTCTTTCGTTCAATTCGCGGGCGCGCCGGTCCGCCCCTGTTCGTAGTTCGCGTCGGGCGGCAGGCCGGACCGCTGGGCCGTCCCGTTGGCCAGAACGTCGCACCGTTCGTTCTCTTTGTCGCCGGCGTGGCCCTTGACCCATTTGAAGGTCGCGTTGTGGATGTCGCACAGCGTCAGCAACCGGGACCAGAGGTCGGCGTTTTTGGCGGCTTCGTTTTTGTTGCGCATCCACCCCTTGCTCCGCCACCGCCTGGCCCACCCCTTTTCGATGCCGTCCACCACGTAGCGGGAGTCGCTGTGGAGGGTCACGCAACAGGGGTGTTTGAGGGCTTCGAGGGCCTCGATGCAGGCCAGCAGTTCCATCCGGTTGTTGGTGGTCTTCCGGAAGCCGCCGGACAGCTCTTTCCGGTGATCGCCGAAAAGCAGCACGGCGCCGTATCCGCCGGGCCCGGGGTTGCCGATGGCGCCGCCGTCGGTGTAGATGGTCACCTTGCGCTTTCCGTTGCCGGTGCTTCCGGTCATGATTTTTTGGCTTCCCCGGTTTTGTTCGTCTCCGACGGTTTGACGATGGGCGTCGGTTGGGACGGATCGGACGGATCGGACGTCGCGGGCGGCGCGTCGGAGTGGGAGGTGGCGGTCGGATCCACCAGCAGCAGGTGAACATCCTCCCGGGCCGTGAGGCGGTGCTCCGAGTTGGCGGGGATGACGAAGAGATCGCCTTCGTTGAGGGTCACCTCCCGGTCCCGGAAGCCGATGATCAACTGGCCTTTGAGCATCAGATAGAACTCGTCTTCGCCTTTGTGGACGTGCCATTCGAATTCACCCTTGAGCTTGGCCAGCTTGATGTGCTGGCCGTTGAATTCGGTCACCACTTTGGATTGCCAGTATTTATCGAAGACTCGAAATTTTTCGGCGATGTTGACCTTCTGCATCCTGCCTCCTCAGCGTTTCCTGTTCCAGCGTACATTATGATTGACGTCACAACCCATTAACCGCACAGAGTATACACGAAATCGCGGCGCCGAACAATCCCAAGTTCCAGTATCGGCCGCCGATAGGGGTCGGCGCGGCCGATGTCGCGGATGTCTTGACAAACCCGGACCGGACCCAGTAGCCTGTTTTTATGAAAATGGAGGCCACATGACCGTCACCCCTAAAGATATTCAAGACGCCGCCGACCTGATCCATGACGAGATCCTTCGGACCCCGCTAGTCTACTCCCCCTTGTTCAGCCGGCGGTTCGGGGGCGAAATCCACCTGAAAATGGAAAACCTTCAGAAAACCGGCTCTTTTAAAATCCGCGGGGCCGCCCACAAACTTCTCAAGCGATCAGGAGAGATCGGGCCCCTGGGCGTCGTGGCGGCCTCCGCCGGCAATCACGCCCAGGGAGTGGCCCTGGCGGCCCGGGGGGCCGGGGTTCCGGCGGTCATCGTCATGCCGGAGTGGGCCTCCATCTCCAAGCAGGAGGCCACATCCGCCTATGGCGGCGAGGTGATCCTTCACGGCGAAAGCGTGGAAGAAAGCCTCCGGAAGGCCCTGGAGCTGTCCGAAGAAGGCCGGACCTTTATCCATCCGTTCGATGATCCGGACATCATCGCCGGCCAGGGGACCATCGCCCGGGAGATCCTCGACGAGCTGCCGGAGACCGATGCGATCATCGTCCCCATCGGCGGCGGCGGGCTCATATCGGGCATCGCCGTGGGGGCCAAAGCCATCCGCCCGGATGTTCGGATCATCGGCGTGGAGACCGCCAATTGCCCGTCGGGCCATGCGTCCCTCCGGAAAGGCGAGCGGGTGCGGGTTTCGGCCGGAACCTCCATCGCCGACGGCATTTCCGTCAAACAGGTGGGCGAGGCCAATTTCGAGATCATCCGGAAGCTCGTGGACAGCATCGTGCTGGTGGACGAAGAGGCCATCGCCTCGGCCATCCTGACGCTGCTGGAATCCAAGAAGATTCTGGCCGAGGGCGCGGGCGCCGTCCCCCTGGCGGCCCTGATGAGCGGCGCCGTCGGCATGACGCCCGGCAGCCGGACGGTGCTGGTGATCAGCGGGGGCAACGTGGACAGCCCGCTCCTGGGCCGGATCATCACCAAGGGGCTCGTCAAAAACGGCCGGATCATGCGGGTCCAGGTGCAAATCAGCGACACCCCCGGCGCCCTGGCCAGGGTATTGTCCCTCATCGCGGAGGCCAAAGCCAACGTCATGCACATCGATCACCATCGCCACGCCCGGAACCTGCCGCTTTACACCACCGCCGTCGATCTGGAGCTGGAGACCCGGGGCGAGCCCCACATCCGGGAAATCCAAAAGACCCTGTCGGATGCGGGGTACGAGATCACCATCGAATGCCGGATTTAAGGAAAGCCAATACCCACTCAAATTTAGGAGGACAGGAACGATGAAACACCCCCTGCGAATTGCGATGATCGCCGCCTTGACGGCCCTGACGATGATGCTTGGATGCCAGCGGACCTACTATGGATTCTGGGAAAAACTGGGCAAAGAGAAACGCCATATCCTAAAGGACCGGGTGGAAGACGTCCGGGACGAGCAGGAAAAGGCCCAGGAGGAGTTCAAGGAGGTTCTGGCCCGGGTCAAGGAGATCTATGGTTTCGAAGGCGGCAAGCTGGAGGACTTCTACGACCGGCTCAAGGACGATTACGAGGATTGCGAACTCCGGGCCGAGGCGGTCCGGGAGCGGATCGACGAGGTGGAATCAGTGGCCGAGGCCCTGTTCAGGGAATGGGAAGCCGAAATCAATGAGATCAACAACATGGAGTACCGGGAAAAAAGCCGGCGATCCCTCAACGATACCCGCGCCCGGTACGCCCGGCTCCAGGCCACCATGGATCAGGCCGAGGATCGGATGGCGCCGGTGCTCCAGAACCTCAAGGATTATACGCTCTTTCTGAAGCACAACCTCAACGCCCGGGCCATCGGCGCCCTGGGGCAGGAGGTGGAAAGCATCGAGATCGAGGTCCAGTCGCTGATCCGGGACATCCGCCGGTCCATCAACGAGGCGGATGATTTTCTGAAGGATTTCGAGTAAAGAGCAATGAACCGGAAACATCGTGAATGGAATATAAAGGCTACATCGGAGAAGCATTCTACGACCATGAAATGAAACTGTTTTCCGGAAGGGTGGCTAACGCCGAAGCCGGTCTTGATCATCGTTTCGGCCAATGAATGCCGCGGAGCGGCAAAGGCATACAGCCTGGGGTTTCAACCCCAGGAAGGGAGCGACCCCCCCCATGCGCCCTGAAGGGGCGCTGGCAGGTGAATGGCCGAAACGATGATCAATGCCTAAATCTCGGCCAATCACAATAAGAATGGGCCTCCCAAAATCCATTATAATCAGGTATTTTGAATAACCATATCGAGGAGCGACAACGGTGGAGACCAAAAAGAAAAATGAATGGGCCAGTCTATATGCCGAGTTCGCCGAAACGGATCGCCTCGAAGCAGAGGAGGGAATGGAAGAGTATGATCGGATACTGGCTGAAGAGGACACCCAATTCAGTTGGACCGAAGGTTCATGAGGGGGAGGAATCGAGGAAGGCGACGAAACGTAAAAAGATTTGAATCCCTGGCCGAACCATTTGTTCCGCCAGGGATTCGGTGCTAATCGTTTAAATTACGCATTAATCACCGCCGGCTGCAAGTCCGGTTCCTCACAGGCCTTCTCTTCAAAGACCACGTCCAGCACCTCGTCGATCCGGTCCACCAGGATAAATTCCATATCCTCGTTGACCTCGTCGGGCAGGTCGTCCAGGTCTTTTTCATTCCGCCGGGGCAGGATCACTTTTTTGAGCCCGGCCCGGTGGCCCGCCAGCACCTTCATTTTGATGCCGCCCACGGGCATGACCCGGCCTCTCAGGGTGACCTCGCCGGTCATGCCGATCTCTCCCCGCACCGGCCGGCAACTGAACAGGGAGGCCATGGCCATGACCATGGCGATGCCGGCCGACGGCCCGTCCTTGGGGATCGCGCCGGCGGGCACGTGGAGATGAAGGTCCGTCTCCTGGAAAGCGTCCGGATCGACGCCCAGTTGCCGGGCCTTGGACCGGACGTAGCTGAAAGCGATCTGAGCGCTTTCGCGCATCACGTCCCCCAATTGACCGGTCAGGGTCAGTTGCCCCTTGCCTTTCATCCGCGTCGCTTCCAGAAAGAGAATGTCGCCGCCGGTGGCGGTCACCGCCAGGCCGGTGGCGATGCCCGGGATTTCGATGGCCTCGGAGAGTTCCGATTCGAACTTCTCCTTTTTGAGATACGTCCGGACCAGATCGGGATTGATGGAAACCGTCTCCATCTCCTTGCCCACGATCCGGAGGGCGCTCTTGCGGCAGACGGCCCCGATCTGACGTTCCAGATTTCGGACCCCGGCTTCCCGGGTGTAGTCCTGGATGATCTTGCGCAGGGCTTCGTCGGAAAAGTCGATCTCATCCTCCCGGAGCCCGTTGGCCCGGATCTGCCGCGCCAACAGGAGATCGGAAGAG
>JAABTM010000061.1 GCA_011389855.1 Desulfobacteraceae bacterium | reverse complement strand
GATCTTTTCGTACTCGGTGTAGCCGTCCAGCTGAATCACCTCCATCCGGTCCCTCAGGGGCGCCGGGATGGTCTCCAGGTGGTTGGCGGTGGTGATGAACATCACTTCGCTCAGGTCGAAATCCACGTCCAGGTAATGGTCCCGGAAGGCGTGGTTCTGGGCCGGGTCGAGCACCTCCAGAAGGGCGCTGCTGGGGTCGCCGCGCCAGTCGGCGCCGACCTTGTCCACCTCGTCGAGCATGAAGACCGGGTTCCGGGCGCCAACCCGCTTGAGCGCCTGGATGATCCGGCCGGGCATGGCGCCGATGTAAGTCCGGCGATGGCCCCGGATTTCGGCCTCGTCCCTCATGCCGCCGAGGCTCATGCGGGTGAATTCGCGTCCCAGGGCCCGGGCGATGCTCTGGCCCAGACTGGTCTTGCCCACGCCCGGAGGGCCGGCGAAACACAGGATGGCGCCCATGGCGTCGCTCAAGGGCTTTTTCTTATCCGCCTCGAACATCGCCCGCCGCTCCTTGAGCAGCTTCCGGACCGCCAGGTATTCGATGATCCGCTCCTTGACGTCGGACAGGTCGTAGTGGTCTTCGTCCAGCACCTGACGCGCGTGGCGGATGTCCGTCCGGTCTTCGGAGGCCGCATGCCACGGCAGATCCAGGAGCCAGTCCAGATAGGTCTTGATCACGGTGTACTCGGGGGAATGAGGCGACATGCCGGAGAACCGCTTGAGTTCCCGGTCGGCCTCTTTCCGGGCATCTTCGGGCAGATCGGCTTCGTCCAGGGCCTGCCGGTATTCGTCGGCCTCGGAAGCGGCCTCTTCCCCTTCGCCCAGTTCCTTCTGAATCGCCTTCATCTGCTGACGGAGGTAGTACTCCCGCTGGGCCTTGTCCATCTCATCCTTGGCCTCGGACTGGATCTTCTTTCCCAGGGAGAGAAGCTCCTTTTCCCGGGTTAAAAAGGAGATCAGGATGCGGAGCTGATCCTTGACGGTGTCCTCCTCCAGGATCTCCTGTCCTTCGGCGGGCTTGAGCCCGATGTTGGACGCCACCAGGTAGACCAGAAACCGGGGATCTTTCACGTGCTTGAGGAAATCCCCGGCGTCCTGGGGCAGGTTGGGCGACAGGGAGATCACCTCGTGGGCCAGCTCCCGGGCCGTCCGCTGAAGGGCGTCTTCCTCGACGTCGCCGATCATGATGTCCGGCTGGGCGACGATGTTCGCCCTCAGAAAGGGGGATTCCTCGGTCCAGTGATCGACCCGGAACCGCTTGAGGCCCTGGACCACCACCTGGAGGGAGTTGTCCGAGGCCCGCATGACCCGCTCGATCTTGGCCACCGTGCCGGTTTCGTGCACCTGCCCCGGCTTCGGCTCTTCGATGGCGGGGTCTTTCATGGAGACCAGGCCGATGAGCTTGTCCCCCTGGAGGGCCTCTTCGATGAGCTTGATGGAGCGGGCGATGCCCACCGAGAGGGGCAACACCGAATGGGGAAAGGCCACGGTGTTTCGGAGCGGCAGAATGGGCAGCTCGCTTGGAATCTCCGAAATCCCTTTCGATTTTATCCGTTCATCCGCTTGGATGATCCCTGCGTTGTCGTCCTTGTTCATATAGTCACCTTCTATACGTGTTTGGATGATGGTGTGGGTATGATGCGCCGTTGTACCACTTGGCGGCGTTCAGAATGGACAGAATATAATGCAAAAATTTTGGATGTAAAGTCGATGACTTGAATCCAAGGAACGGCGCCGGGGAGCGGTATTTGGGGAGGGTGTAAAAATTTGCGCGGCGTCGCGCCTATTCGTTTGTCGCGGGTTCGTTGGCTACGGGATTCACATCCCGGAACATGAAGGAAAACGCCACTGCGTCTCCCTCTTCCAACTCGATTTCGCCGTCGAGCTGGTTCTCCACCAGCCCTACCACCAGGGTGAGGCCCAGGGACTCCGCACGCCGCCAGTCGATATCTTTCCCGATCCCGACGCCGTTGTCCCGGACCGTCACCCGAACCCGGCCGTCGGCCAGGCGGCGTCCTTTGACAACGATGCGACCCCCCTTCCCGTGCGGAAACGCGTGCTTGATGGCGTTGGAGATCAACTCGTTGAGCACCATCCCGCAGGTCACGGCCCCGTCGGCGTCCAGGAGGATGCCGTTTTCGACGTCCGCCGATATGAGGATGCCCGAGTCATGGTCGAAGGTCCCCCGCAGACCCCGGACGAGATCCGAAACGTATTCGCACAATTCGATTTGAGCCAGGGAGGGGGCGCGGTAGAGGATTTCGTGGACCAGGGCCATGGCCCTCACCCGCTGAGTTGCATCGTCGAGGGCTTCGACGACGCCCTCCCGCTCGTCGCGCCGGGACTGGAGCCGGAGCATGCTGATGAGCACCTGGAGGTTGTTTTTGACCCGGTGGTTGATCTCCCGAAGGAGCGCCTCTTTTTCCTCCAGGGCCGCGGCCTGGGCCGCCAGGGTCTCTTCGAGCCGGCGCTGGTGCTCCCGGAGGGACTGGTCAAGCCGCTTTTGTTCCGATATGTCCTGGATGATGCCGAAGGTCTCTTTGACCGTCCCGTCCGGCCGGCGGAGGCAGGTGACCGAAATCCGAACGTGGAGGACGGCGCCGTCCTTCCGGAAATACCGTTTCTCCATGGTGTATCCCGGCAGGTCGCCGGCGAGCATCCGCTCGAATCGCCGCTGGTCCTCGGCCAGATCGTCGGGATGAGTCAGTTCGTCCCACCCTTTTTCCGTCAACTCCCGGCGGGTGTAGCCGAGCATCTCGCGGAAGGCGTCGTTGAATTCAACGAGTCCTTTGTCCGGCCGGCCCACGGCCACGCCCATGTGTCCCATATTCAACAGTTTGCGGAATCGTTCCTCCCAGGCCTTTTCTCCGGCGTCGTCGCGGGTCATGATCGTCTCCTTTTCTTACGGTCGGATCTCCACCTTCTCTTTGAGATGCGCTTTCACCGCCCCGATGGGGATCTCCCGCCGATGGAAGATGCCTGCGGCCAGGGCGGATTCGGCCCGGGTTTGGGTGAAGACCTCTCTAAAATGGGCCGGGGTTCCGGCGCCGCTGGAGGCGATGACGGGAATCGTCACCGCGCCCTTGACGGCGTTGATAAGTTCGATGTCGAACCCCGAATTCGTGCCGTCCCGGTCGATGCAGTTGAGGAGGATCTCTCCGGCCCCCAGTTTCTCGCAGACCCGGGCCAGGGTCGCGGCGTCCAGATCCCGCCCTTCCCGGCCGCCCCTGACGGTGCACTGGTACCAGCAGTACCGCTCGCCGTTGGGACCGGGGATGGCCGTTTCGATCACCGGATGGTCCGTCGCGCCGGGGGAATCCACATAAATCCTTCGGGGGTCCACGGAGATCACCACCGCCTGGTTGCCGTAGACCCGGGCGATCTCCTCGATGGCGGACCGGCCCGTGGCCCGGCCCGTTTTCAGGTAGTCTTCGACGATGGCGACGGCGTCGGAGCCGATGGAGACCTTGTCCGCGCCGGACCGGAAATATTCGGCGGCCACCTCCAGGGCCGAATACCGCCGGCCGTCCTTGTCGGTGAAGTCCCGGATGCCGCCGCCGATGGTCAACGGCACGAAGACGTTCTCCGAGGTCCGTTTCAACACCTCGATCATGGGCATGTCCTCCAAGGGAAAGTCCCGGAACCCCGTGATGTTGAGGAAGGTGATCTCGTCGGCCCCTTCTTCGTAGTAGCGGCGGGCCAGATCCACCGGCTTGCCCAGGTTCCGGACCTCCCCGCTCTCCCGCACATCGTACTGGTCGCCCTTGGTGACCACCAGATCGCCCCGGTCGTTGGCCCGGACGTCCAGGCAGGCGATGATCCGTTTGGCCAGCCGGGTCGGACCCGCCGACCGGGCCGGCTGAACCGCCGCCGCGCCGGAGAGGAAATTTTTCAGAACCGCGAGCCCGGCCGGCCCGCTTTTTTCCGGATGAAACTGGGTGGCGATGACGTTGCCCTTCTGGATGGCGCTGACAAACGGATAGCCGTAATCGGTGACTGTCAGCGCCGTCTCGTCGTCGGCCGGCGCCGCGTGAAAGGAATGGACGAAGTAGAACTTCTCGTCCCCCCGGAGCCCGTTGAAAATCGGCGACGGCTTCCGGATGTCGATGCCGTTCCACCCGATATGGGGCACCGCCAGATCGGTGGTGAACCGCTTGACCATGCCGGGGATCAGCCCCAGGCCGGGCCGGCCGGGGGCCTCTTCGCTGCCGTCCAGAAGGGCGTGAAGCCCCAGGCAGATGCCCAGAAAGGGCCGGTCCTCCAGAAGATAGCGTCTCAGGGGGTCCACGAACCCCTTTTGGGTCAGGATTTCCATCATGCTCCCAAAGGCGCCCACCCCGGGAAACACCAGCTTGTCGGCGGCCAGGATATCGTCGCCGCCGCGGACGGTCCGCACCGTCTCCCCCAGCCGTTCAATGGCGTTGACGACGCTGCGGACGTTTCCGGCGCCGTAGTCGAGCAAAGTGATCATCGCGTTCCTCTGTCCTCCGGACCGCCCATGGCGGTCGTCTGTTTCATCGCGTTTCCATTATACCGCATCACGCCGCCGATTCATATACCACCCGCCCTTTTAACACAACCGGGGCTATTCGACCCGCACCGCGGTACCGTAGACATAGAGTTCGGCGGCGCCCTTGCCCACCGCCGAGGTGGAGAACCGGACATTGACCACGGCGTTGGCCCCCAGCTTCCGGGCATCCTCCTTCATCCGGTCCACGGCCTGTTTCCGGGAGTCCTGGAGCAGTTCCGCGTATCCTTTGAGTTCGCCGCCCATTAGGTTTTTCAACCGGGCCACGATGCCCCGGCCCAGGTGTTTGGCCCGGATGGCGGAGCCGGAGACCAGGCCGAAATGTTCCACGATCTCCCGCCCCGGAACCGTCTCGATGTTGGTGACCACAAACACCCCCGGCCGCATGGGCATGGTTTTCCGGGGAGCGGGAAAGAGATCCCGCTCCGGCGACGGGGGCGGTTCCCCGGCGCCTTCCGCCGGTGGGGCCGAGGATCGGCCCGGGTCCTGGATCGGCCGATCGCTCCCCGCGCTGTCCACGATCTCGCAGACCGCCCCGGTGCGGCCGATGGTCCCCTGGTACTTGGCGGCGGTCGCTTTGTCCAGTCCCTTCTTGATGACCACGGGGTCGCCGGAGAAAAATCCCTCGATCCGTCCGCTGTCCAGTTTCAGCATGGAAGCGAGCTTTTTTTTCACCTTGTCCGGGTCATGTCCCGACTGAACTTCTCCTCTGAAAACGAGATCGAACCGTTTCTCCGCCATGCCGTCCTCCACAGGTGACCGGTTGGTGTTCGTCATGCGTTCGGTGTACCACAAGGAGCGCATGCGGACAATCGGATTTGCACCGTTCCGGAAAGAAACCGCGCCGAGAAACTGTTGACCGAGCCGGGGGAACATGCCATGGTTGTGGAAACAGACCCGATTGGGAGCCCGTCCTCATGACCCGCATCCGCCGCTGGATCGCAGCTAACGCCCTTTTCCCGCTTGTCGCCCTTCTCCTGTTGGGAAGCCCGTCCCTTTTCTATCTCGCCGACATTCGCGTCAACAACGGCATCGACGTCTGGCTGGATCACCAAAACCCCAGTTATGCGGAATACCGGGAATTCCAGGAGACCTACGGCGGCGACGAGTGGATGATCGCGGCGTTCAGCCTGTCCGGAAACGGCTGGCGCTCCCATGCCGGGGATATCCGGTCCATCTCCCGGGACCTGGCCGGGGTTCACCCCAAAGCCCGGACTCTCAGCATCGCCGACGCGGACGATCGGATCGCCGACGCCCTGAGCCAGGTGCTGGTCTCGGACGACGGCGGCACGGTGGGCATCCTCCTCGACCTGTCGGGCCTGGGGGTCATCGACAACCGGCAGGAGATTGTCCGAAAGATCGAGGACGCCCTGGCGCCCTACACGGACCGGTATGATTTCCACATCGGCGGTCCCACCCTGTTCAACGCTGAACTCAACCGGATGTCGGAACACCAGTTCCATATCTTCCTGCCCCTGGCCTTTCTCACCTCCCTCGTCTGCCTCTTCATCGTTTTCCGATCCCTTCCCTACGTCCTGATCACGGCGGCGGTCTCCGCATTCGCCGTGGCCGTCACCCTGGGGACCGCGGCGGGGTTCGGCATGACCCTCAACATGATCTCGTCGGCCCTGCCGGCCCTGATCTGGGTATTGTCCCTGACCGGCGGCATCCATCTTCTCCACCATTTCCGGCGGGCCTACCGACCGGAAAACCCCATCGGGCCCGCCCTGACCGACGCCCTTAAGGCCGTCGTCGCCCCTTACGCCATCGCCAGCCTCACCACGGCGGCCGGGTTTCTGTCCCTCATGATCAGCCATTTGGCGCCGGTCCGGAACCTGGGATTCTGGGCCGCCGTCGGAATTTTCGTCGGCTTCATCGCCAACATGGCTCTGATGCCGGGGGTGCTCTATTTGTTCTCGAAGCTATCCATGCGGGGGCTCCGGCTGACCTCTTCCGTCCGAAAGGTCTCCCTCCGCCCCCCCGCTTTTATCTTCAATCGGCGGTATGCCGTCGTGGCCTCGGGCGTGGGAGTCATCATCGCCGCATCCCTGCTGGCGCCGTCCCTTCGGGTGGAGTCCAATGTCCTCAATTTTTTCAGGAAGGAGTCCCGTATTCTCCGGGATTACCGGTTCATCTCGGACCGGCTCGCCGGCCTCTCCACCATCGAAATGGACTGCCGGGGGTTTCCGGAGGAATGCCAGGCGTTCGTAAAGAACATGAAGAGACGCCTTTCCGGCATTCCCGGCATCGAGCCCGTGGTCTATACGGACCAGGGGTTTATCCGGATCTCCATTTTCGTCCAGACGGTGGAATCGGTCCGGTTCAACAGGCTGGTGAAAAAGATCCGATCCATCGTCGAGGGGCTCGACACCTCCTGGGTCCAGGTCCGCCTCACCGGGTCGGTGGTGCTGCTCAACAGCATCGAGGTGGAGCTGATCCGCACCCAGATCCGGAGCTTCGGCCTGGCGTTGCTGACGGTGCTGGCGGTCCTGACGCTCATTTTTCGATCGCCGGGCCTGGTGCTCGCGGGCGGGGTCGTTTCCATTTTCCCCATCGCGGTGCTCGCCGCGGCCGCCGCCCTCATGGATCTGCCCCTGAACGTGGCCACCATCATGGTCGCCTCCGTCGCCATCGGCATCGCCGTGGACGACTCGGTCTTTTTCCTGGCCCGTCTGCGGATGCGGTCCGGCGGGACGGAAAGCGAAACCGACGCCATCCGCCAGGCCTGGACCGACACCGCCAAACCCATCAGCGCCACCACCCTGGTCACCACCGTGGGCTTCCTGGTGCTGACCCTGGGCGATTTCAAACCCATCGCAGTGTTCGGCGGCCTGAGCGCCCTGGCCATGACCTCGGCCTGGATCGGGGATCTTGTGTTTTTGCCGGGGATGCTGTATGTATTCGGGGTGGATAATAATAATGAGAAAGCCGAAGGCCAAAAAGCTTGAATTGTTCAAGCGCCAGCCTTTCATTTTTTTGCAAAGTTGCAGGGTCGAATTTTTTCTTGAACTCTGCGCTGCATCTAAGATATAGAGAAATATCAATGAATTGACCCTGGGAGGACTTCACCTTATGAACGCTCGATCAACGCAGAAGCATGCAACGGTTAAGCCAAAAAACATCTAGTCAGAACTGGCGGCGTTTGGAATCGTAAAGGCCGCTTCTGGGAAATGGATTTAAAAAGCGCCAAGAGGTTGGGCATGACGGATAGGATTATTCCCAAAAAGAATGGACAGGACCGCGTATCTACATATAGATGTTTGCATACGCATATAGATGCATCTTATTCCTGTCAAGTCCTTCTATTGACAAAATGAGGATTAAAGCAAAATTCAGGCAGCTTTTGATGTATTTAAGCATCTATATGGATATGCTTACATCTACATATAGATGCTGTCAAGTCCGATATCCCGGAGAATATTAAGGTATCTATATGTAGATGCATGCGTAGGGATGTAGATACATATAAGAGCATATGAATATAGATGAAAGCATATGAATGTATATGCATTTTTTGGTTTATGGTGCAGCATATATCTGTAGATACTTTTTTGGCATCTATATATAGATCCTTATCTTCGCATATAGATGCTTTTATATACATATAGATGAGGGATATGCGGAAAATTTTCCGCATAATAATATCGTTATGCCAAATCGAACCGCTAACAGGAAGGATAAATATGGCCGATAATAGCTTTTTTGAAGAACAGAAAGAACAGTCGTTGATAAAATCAAGCATTATAGCCAAATACTTTGATGTCTGGGCGAATGTTATCATCAGTACTCAGAAACGTTATCCTCAACATTCACAAAAAATAGCCTATATTGATCTTTTTGCTGGCCCTGGCCGTTATAAAGATGGAACCCAGTCGACACCATTAAAAGTATTAACCAATTCTATAGAAAATTCAGACTTACGAAATCGACTTGTTGCTATATTTAATGATAAGGACGAAAACAACTCGAGAGAATTAGAGAAAACAATTGCGGGAATTCCTAAAATTGAAAAGTTAAAATATAAACCTCAAGTATACAATCAAGAGGTTGGTGAAGAGATTGTTAAGATGTTTGAAAGCATGAATCTTATCCCTACACTATTTTTTGTTGATCCTTGGGGTTATAAAGGACTTTCTCTTCGACTAGTCAATTCTGTATTAAAAAATTGGGGTTGTGATGCAATTTTCTTTTTTAATTACAACCGTATTAATATGGGAATAACTAATGAATTTGTAAAACAACATATAGAAGCCTTGTTTGGCAAAGAACAGACATTGGCATTGAGGAAAAAAATAGAAAATATAGATTCAGATGCAAGAGAATTATTCATTATAGAAGAGATGTGCCAATCTCTGAAAGCACACGGTTCAAGATATGTTTTGCCTTTCAGATTTAAGAATGAAAGAGGAAAGCGAACAAGTCATCATCTTATATTTGTGAGTAAACATTTCCGTGGGTATGAAATCATGAAAGACATTATGTCTCGTGAAAGTACAAATGATACGCAAGGCGTGTCTTCATTCGAATATAATCCAGCGGATTTTTTGCCACGGCAAATGCTCTTATTCAAACTTTTTAGTCCACTCGACAATTTAAGAGATGATTTGCTAATGAAATTTAAAGGCACTACTTTCAAAATGCAAGAAATATATGAACAACACAACGTGGATACCCCATACATAAAAAAGAATTATAAAGATGTTTTACGGCAACTTTACGATGATGAAATTATTAAAGCACAATCTAAGAAAGGGAAACCACCAAGAAAAGGAAGCTTCGGAGATGAGATTATAGTAACGTTTCCCGAATAGGAGGGGAAAATGGCTTTAAGTAAAATAGAATGGACAGAATCTACTTGGAATCCCGTCACTGGTTGTACAAAGATTAGCGATGGTTGTAAACACTGTTATGCCGAGCGTATGGCAAAGAGATTAAAAGCTATGGGGCAGCCTAATTATAGAAAGGGATTTCAGGTTGCCTTGCATGAACATGTTTTGGAATACCCCTTAAAATGGAAAAAGCCACAAACAATATTTGTTAATTCCATGAGTGATTTATTCCATAAACAAGTTCCAGATTCTTTTATATTTAAAATCTTTGGTGTTATGAAACAAGCATATTGGCATCAATTTCAAATTCTGACTAAAAGGTCTGGACGTTTAAAAGAATTAGCAACAGTCCTTGATTGGCCGGAAAATGTTTGGATAGGTGTTAGTGTAGAAAATGAAGCAGTAATGTCTAGAATTGATGATTTGAAGTGTGTGCCCGCATCAATAAAATTTTTATCGTTGGAACCTTTGCTTGGTTCGCTTGTCCATCTCGACTTAAGCAGTATTGATTGGGTAATTGTGGGAGGAGAATCCGGTCCAGGTGCAAGGCAAATGAAAAAAGAATGGGTAATGCAAATAAAAGAACAATCTTCCGAACAAAATGTGCCATTTCATTTTAAGCAATGGGGTGGAGTTAATAAAAGGAAAAATGGAAGATTATTAGAAAATAGGATATGGGATGAAATGCCTATACCTTTCAAAATAGATGCACTTAAGAATGGAATAGAGCATAACAAGACAAATGCACTCGGTCAGCAAAAAGCGCCGCTCGTCCCTCACTCTGCTCGTTGCCGCCGGTGATTTGCGGCGTTAGCCTTCTATAACTTTTGATTGACATAACAATGCAACTGCATTACTGTATAAAATGTGAATAAACTTATGGAGAAAATATCCTCTAATTGTATCTGTATATCAGTATGTTACAATCTGATACACATTTAGTTGCAACATAAACCCAATACCAAAATCGGGAGGTTACGACTATGCCTCAATTATCTTTATACAGTCATTCAAAGCTCACAACTCGTTATCAGACAACAATTCCTCAAGTAGTGAGAGAAGTTCTTGGATTGGAAAAACATGATAAAATATGCTATACAGTTCAGTCTGATGGGAAAGTGCTTATATCTCGTGAAGAAAAAGTTGAAGAAGATCCTGTTTTAGCTGAATTTTTGACTTTTTTGGCTAATGATATGATTCAAAATCCTCAAAATGTCAGAGAAATTGATTCTGACTTGCGAGATCGCATCCAATCACTTGCCTCTAATGTCGATATTGATTTGGATAGCCCACTTTCTGAAGAGGACGAATAATTTTGACAAAAACGAAACCATTAATCATTAACGGATGGACAATATTTGCTCATTCTTTGTTTTTAGACCAACTTGAAGAATTAATAAAACAGGTCGAATTTTTGCAGAAGAAATATCCTTCCACTTACTCTAAAAAGAATGCTTCAAAACGACTAAAGGCAATTGCAAGTTTAGTATTTGACATAATCCCGCAAGATCCGACACACCCAAAACACCGTCAGGGAACTACTCTGGGCGACAGCTATAAACATTGGTTTCGAGCAAAATTTTTCCAACAATATCGTCTTTTCTTTCGCTATCACTTAGAAAGCAAGATAATTGTTTTTGCCTGGGTAAACGATGAGGATACTAAACGCGCATATAAAGCCCAAAAAGACGCTTACCAAGTTTTTAAAAAAATGCTTAACAATGGGAATCCACCAAATGACTGGGATGAATTATTCAAACAAGCAAAATTGGAAACGAAACGCCTTAAAAAAGCAGTTACCAAAACATAAAATCGAACGAAGGCTATGGGGATAGGGAGAAGCCTCACGGCTCCCCCCTCCCACACGTTCGCGGGTTCTTCCAGTGTTTCCAGTGTTTCCAGATGATGGCCCGAATCCGGCGTCTGATCC
>JAABTM010000320.1 GCA_011389855.1 Desulfobacteraceae bacterium | reverse complement strand
CGGCGAGGGCGTAGCGGACCGGTCCTTGGGCAGGATGACCGCGTCCACGCCCGCGCAAACGGCGGTGCGGATAAGGGCGCCTAGGTTCTGGGGGTCGAGGATGGAGTCGAGCAGGAGCAGAAACGGCGGCCCCTGGGACAGTTCCGCCGCCTGCTTTGGGGCGGACAGATCCATGACCGGATAGGGCCCGACCCGGGCCGCGGCCCCCTGGTGGGCGTCGGCGCCGGTCATGTTCTTCAGATCGGCGGCGGATCGCTTTTCCACGGGGATGCCGGCGGACCGGGCCAGCTCCGCCAGGGATTCCAGCCGGGGGGCGGTTTTATCGGCCAGCATGAGGGTAAGCACCTTGCGCCGGCCGGCCCGGATGGCCTCGGTCACCGGATGAATCCCGTAAAGAATCTCGGTTTTCATCGGCCGCCCTTTCCCTCGGACTGGCCCCGGGACGGGTCATGATGTGACCGCCGGCGACGGTCGATGATGTCGATGAATTGGGCCGAGGCATGGGAGAGGTCGTCGTTGACGATGATATGGCGGTAGCGGTCCTTGACGGCCATCTCCTTCCGGGCGTTTTCCATTCGCCGCCGGATCACCGCCGGATCGTCGGTTCTCCGTTTCTCCAGCCGTTCTTTGAGAATTTCTTCGGACGGCGGCATGATGAAGATGGAAGCGCTGTCCGGAAACCGGTCCATCAACTGTTCGGCCCCCTGCACGTCGATGTCCAGGAGGATATCGTGTCCGTCGGCCAGGGTCTTTTGGATAAAATCGGCCGGGGTGCCGTAGTAATTCCCGTGGACCACGGCCCATTCGGCCCACCGGCCCTCCTCGATCCCCTTTTTGAACTCGTCCTCGGAGACGAAGAAATAATCTTTGCCGTGGACTTCGCCGGGACGGGGCGGACGGGACGTGGCGGAGATGGAATAGCGCAGGTCCGGAAACCGTTTTCGGGCCGCGCCGCACAGGGTCGATTTGCCGGCGCCCGACGGCGCCGAGACAATGAACAGATGGCCGGACGGACGGGTGGTCGCTTCAGCCATGGCTTTCCTGCGATTCTTTCCGGGTCTCCCGCAGCCCCGCGTACCGCTGAGCGATGGTCTCGGCCTGGATGGCGGAGAGCACCACGTGGTTGCTGTCCATGACAATGACCGACCGGGTCTTGCGGCCGTGGGTGGCGTCCACCAGGCGTCGTTCCTCTTTGGCTTCGTCCTTCAGCCGTTTCATGGGCGCCGAACTGGGGGGCAGGATGGCCACGACCCGGTCCGCCGCCACCGTGCTGCCGAAGCCGACGTTGAGGAGCAGGGGCGAAAACGGTTTCGTCCCGAGCTGGGTATTTTTCATGTTGTCACTCCAGATTTTGAACTTGTTCGCGGATCTTTTCCAGCTCCGATTTGACGTCCACGACCCGGTGGGAGACATCCGCGTGGCCGGTTTTGGACCCGATGGTGTTGAACTCCCGGTTGAACTCCTGCAACAGGAAATTGAGCTTCCGGCCGGCCGGTTCGTCGGCGGCCATGGTCTTTCTGAACTGTTCGAGATGGCTCCGGGCCCGGACGATTTCCTCGGAGATGTCGCTCCGGTCCGCCAGAAACGCCGCTTCCTGGGCGATCCGGGCCGGATCGATCTCGGTCGCGCCCTCGGTCAACGCCCCGATCCGCTCCGTCAGCCGCTGCCGGTAATGGGTCAGCAACCCGTCGGAATCCGCCTCGATGGCGTCGATGGCGGTCTCGATGGCCGAAAGCCGGTCGGCGAAATCCGCCGCGATAAAGGCCCCTTCCCGTTCCCGCATGGCGGTGAAGGCGGAAAGGGCCTCGGACACGCAATCCCGCACCGTCGGCCACCCCGCTTCCAGATCCGGCGGGGTCTCCCTGGGGCGGATGATCCCCCCGGCGCCGGCCAAAAGCGATAGGGGGATGGGCTCGGCCAGACCGAACCGGTCCCCCAGGGTTTTGAGGGCTTCGTGGTAGCTGTCCGCCACGGCCGTATCGATTTCAAAGGCGTGGGCCGATTCGGATTCGTCCCGGATCTTGAGGCGCGCCTCCACCCGGCCCCGGGAGACGGCCGCCGAGACCAGGGCTTTGACCCGCTCCTCCATGGAGATGTATCCCTGGGGCAGGCGGACCGTCAGGTCCAGGTACCGGCTGTTGTAGGAGCGGATCTCAACGGCCGCGGTCAGCGTACCGGCCGTCTTTTCCGCGCCGGCGAAGCCGGTCATGCTCTTCATCATGAGGGAACTCCCGATTGTTTCATGTCCAGCCCGTACCGCCGCCGGACCAGGGACAGAAACCGGATCATCTTGCCGTCGGCATAGTCCGGATAGGTCCAGGGGAGGGGCTGGAACGTGTTTTTCTGAAAGATGAGCGTGAGATCGGCGTAGATGCCGTCGCTCAGATAGATGCGGTGGGTGAAGTTTTTGCCGGTGGCCAGCACGAACCGTTCGTGGAGCAGGTAGCCGGGGTCGATGTTGACGGTCCGGCGGCCATCCCCGGAGAACCGGGCTTCCAGATCGTTGGTGAATGTCTTGATGCGGGGCAGATCCGCCTGCCGGACGAGATCCCGGAAGGAGAGCATCCGCCGAAAAAGACCGCCGCCCATCTCCGGCTCGTAATAGGCGGTGTAATCGAAGGCCATCCAGGGGCTGACGGCGTCCACGGGCCCGTATTCCGCTTCGAGAAGGGGGACCAGATCCGCCAGGAGCGCCTTATCCGCCATGAAAAGTCCGATCACCAGTTTGGCGGGCTTGGGCGGCCGGGGGCGGCTCATCCCTCATTCTTCGCGCCGGCGTCCGCTTCGAGGGGTTTGGCCTCTTCGATGAGCATGATGGGAATGTCGTCCTTGATCTCGTACAACAGCCGGCAGTTGTCGCAGATAAGGCCATAGCCGTCGTCGGTAAGGTAGATGTTCCCCTTGCATTTGGGGCACGCCAGAATATCGAGCAGGTCCTTGCTAATCGCCATTTTTCCTCCCTATTTTCCTTTCTGTCGCCGAAAACGATATCCCTTTTCTATAGCAAAAGAACCCGGCCCTTGCAAAACAAAACTTTTTCGGTTTAACGTCTTTTCTTTTTGCTCGAAATAACGTAGGGATGAAAAAAAGCAAAGGAGGCGACCATGCGTGAATTCCTTGAATCGTGCTTCTCTCCGTTGACGCTGCCCTTCACCGCTCTGTTGGCCCTGATCCTGCTCTACTGGCTTTTTCTGATTATCGGGGCCGTGGACCTGGAATTTCTCGATTCCCTGGTCCCCGACGTCGATGTGGACGAAGGGGGCGGCGTCTTCGGCCCCCTGCTCCACTGGCTGGGCATCGGCAGCGTGCCGGTGATGATCATGCTCAGCTTTTTCATCTTCTTCGGATGGGCCATCTCCCTCATCGCCAACGCCGCGGTCAACGCCGACGGATCCCCCATCGTCGGCCTGTTGCTCCTGTTGCCCAACCTGGCCGTCAGCCTCTTTCTGGCGGGGCTCATCGCCCGGCCCTTCGGCCGGCTGTTCAAACCCGAAACCCATCAACGGATCCTCTACAGCGTCGGCGTGGCGACCACCAGCACCGTGACCGCCGATTTCGGCCAGGTGGAGATCCCGGCCCGGGGCGCGCCCATCGTGATCAACGCCCGAACGGTCGGGGACACGGTGCTCCACAGGGGGGACAAAGCGCTCGTCTATGACCAGGACAACGATAAAGGCATTTATTTCGTGGAAAAATACACCGATTAAAGGGAGGACGTCATGGAAGGGTTGACAACGATTTTGAAGGGGGTCGGATGGGGCGGCATCATCCTGATCATCCTTTTGATCCTGGGGCTGCCGGCCATGCTGGCCAAATTCTACCGGAAGGTCGAACAGGGCAAGGCCCTGATCCGAAACGGCTTCAGCGGCACCCGGGTGGCATTCGAGGGGTTGTTCGTCTTCCCCATCATCCATCGGCTGGAAACCATCGACATCTCGGTCAAGAGCCTCACCATCGATCGCCGCGGCTCCGAGGGGCTCATCTGCAAGGACAACATGCGGGCCGACATCAAGGTGGCCTTTTTCGTCCGGGTCAACAAGACCGAAGAGGACGTGCTCAAGGTGGCCCAGGCCATCGGTTGCGAACGGGCCTCTCACATCGAGGCGTTGCGGGAACTTTTCGAGGCCAAGTTCTCCGAAGGGCTCAAGACGGTGGGAAAACACTTCGACTTCGTGGAACTCTACAACGCCCGGGAGCAGTTCAAGGAGCAGATTTTAAAGGCTATCGGCACCGACCTCAACGGGTTCGTGCTGGACGACGCGGCCATCGACTTTTTGGAACAGACCCCGGTGGAAATGCTCGACCAGGACAATATTCTCGACTCCGAGGGCATCAAAAAAATCACCGATCTGACGGCCAAGCAGCAGATTCTGTCTAATCAGCTCAGGCGCGAGCGGGAAAAGGTCATTACCCAGCAGGATGTGGACGCCAAAGAGGCCATCCTGGAGATGAACCGCCAGCTGGCCGAAACCGAGGCGCGGCAGAAGCGGGAGGTGGATTCGGTCCAGGCCCGGGAGGAGGCCGAGACCCTCAAGATTCAGCAGGAGGAGCTGCTCCGGTCGGAACGGGCCCGGATCACCACCGAGGAGGAGGTCCGGATCGCCGAGCAGAACCGGGACCGCCAGGTCCTGGTGGCGGAGAAGAACAAAGACCGGACCGCCGCCATCGAAACGGAACGGGTTGAAAAAGACCGGATGATCGAGGCCACCGAGCGGGAACGGATCGTGGAACTGGCCCGGATCGAAAAGGACAAGGCCCTGGAGGTGGAAAAGAAGAACATCCAGAACGTCATCCGGGACCGGGTCATGGTGGAAAAAACCGTGATCGAGGAACAGGAACGGATCAAGGACACCCAGGCCTTCGCCGACGCCGAGCGCACGAAGAAGGTGGCCCTCACCCTGGCCACCCAGGATGCCGAGGAGATCCTCCTCAAGGACACCAAGAAGGCCGAGTCCGACAAAAAGGTGGCCGAGATGAAGGCCGAGGAGGAGATGATCCGGACCGTCAAGGCGGCCGAGGCGTCCAAACAGGCCGCCGAGCTGAACGCCGAGGAATCGGTGGTCAAGGCCGAGGCCTTCCAGCGGGCCGCCGAGAAAGAAGCCGCCGCCAAAAAGCTGCTGGCCGAGGCGTCGGCCGCCGAACAGGCCGCCGGCGGCATGGCCGAGGTCCAGGTGGGGCGGGCAAAAAACCAGCTCCTGGAGGAGCGGGGCAACACCGAAGCCCGGGTCCTGGAGGCCAAGCTCCAGGCCGAGGCCCGGGGGCTGTCGGAAAAAGGCGAGGCCGAAGCCCGGATCCAGGAACTCACCTTCGCGGCCGAAGCCAAGGGGATCGAGAACAAGGGGACGGCCGAAGCCAAGTCCCTGGAACTCCAGCTCCTGTCCGAGGCCAAGGGCATCGAGTCCAAGGCCAACGCCATGAAGCTCCTGGACGGCGTGGGCCGGGAACACGAAGAATACAAACTCCGGCTGGAGACCGACAAATCCATCGAACTGGCCCGGATCGAGACCCAGCGGGACGTGGCCAAAAGCCAGGCCGAAATCCTGGGCA
>JAABTM010000319.1 GCA_011389855.1 Desulfobacteraceae bacterium | reverse complement strand
GGATTCGTCCAGACGGACCAGGGCCGCCTCCACTACCTCGACTGGGGCGGGGACGGGCCGGAAGCCCATCTCCTCCACGCCAACGGCTTCTGCGCCGGGACTTACGCCCCCATGGTCCGTCATTTCAGGGGCCGCCTCCGGGTCTTTGCCAGCGACATCCGGGGCCACGGCGATTCCGACGCCCCGGACCCCGCCGCCATCCGCCACTGGGAGATGTTCGCCGAAGACCTCCGCCGCGTCGTCGAAGGCGCCATGACCCCGCCGGTGATCGGCATCGGCCATTCCCTGGGCGGTGTGGCCACCTATATCGCCTCCGCCGCGCATCCCCATCTCTTTTCCCGCATCATCCTGCTGGATCCCGTCATCCTCCCCCGAAAAACCCTGTGGCTCCTGGGCCTGTTTCGGGCCATCGGCCTCGGCCGCCTCTTCCCCCTGGCCCGGGGCGCCCGCCGACGCCGCCGGACCTTCGACAGTAAAACCTCGGCCCTCCGCCGGTTCGCCGCCGGCCGCGGCATCTTCAAAACCTGGTCCGAAGACTTCATCGAAGCCTACCTGGAATGCGGACTGCTGGAAGAAGACGAAGAACGGGCGGTGCTCAAATGCGACCCGGAGATCGAAGCCCGCATCTATGAATCGATCCCCCTGGACGTCTGGCGCTACGCGCCGAAGATCCAATGCCCGGCGCTGGCCATGCGGGGGGAGAAATCGGAGACGTTCCGGGCCGACGCGGCGGATCGGCTGGAGAAGGTGGTTCCGGATTGCCGGGTGGCGGTGGTGGAGGGTGCCGGCCATTTTTTTCCGATGGAGAAGCCGGCGGTTTGTGCGGAGGGGATTTTGAGGTTTGTGAGCGGGAGTGTCTGAACCGCAGATTGACGCGGATTGAGCTGATTACGCAGATTGTCGACGTTTGGGGGTGTCGGCTGTCGGTTTTCAGGAAAATTCACAACATGGCAGCCCGGGCCTTTCAGCGAAATCTGTCAAATCTGCGAAAATCTGCGGTTCAGAAAAGGATGGCGATTTAAAGCTTTCTCTTTGGTTGATTAATCGTCCGGAAAAATCTTCGCCGCCAGCTCCACGTCTTCGGGGCAAAAAACGAACAGGCACTTGTCGTCCGGTCCGGAGACCGACCCGTAGACGTAGTTGATGTTGACGCCCTCTTCGCCGAACTTGGAGGCGGTGGCGGCCAGGGTGCCGGGGTGGTTTTCCAGGCGGATGGCGATGACCGGCAGGATGTCGAAAAGGTAGTCGTTTTTGGACAGCAGATCGACGGCTTTGTCTGTGTCGTTGACCAGCAGACGGATGAGGGCGAACTGTGCCGAGTCCTTGCGCATGGAATTGTAGGAGGCGGTGGAGGCGATCCGCTTTAAGGACTTGCCCCGGGCCTCGAACAGCTCCTTGACGTAGGCCGAGGCGTCCTGGATCATCAGGGCGTCGATGTTGATCTCGTTTTCGGAAAACAGCGTCGAGAGCTTGCCCAGCTCGCCGGGCTGGTTTTTCATGAAGAGGGATATTTCGGTTCTGACCATGGTGTAACTCCTGAATTTTTTTGTTGGTTAACAAAATATTCCCGGTTCCGCGCCGGCCGTCAATCTGTTGGATATCCTAAGAAAATTCTCCCTTAAAGTCAACGCTTCATTGGGACATCCAGTGGGTAATCCAGTTCGACGTGATTTCCACCATGTTCAGATTTTTGGCAATATTTTGACAAGCGTAAATTGATAGTTTACACTCTGTTTTCGGAAAAAATATTACAGGCCTTTTCCCGGCAAAATGCAAGGAGATCGAAGATATGACGGATAAACGTATGACAAGACCCCCCACGCATCCAGGGGCCATTCTCAAATATGACTATCTGGAGCCGCTCAACCTGACCATCGCGAAGCTGGCCGATTATTTGGGCGTTTCGAGAATCACGGTCTCGAAGATCGTCAATGAGCGCGCGCCGGTTTCGCCGGATATGGCGGTGAGGCTTTCGGTGGTGTTCCATACGACGCCCGGACTTTGGTTGAACCTGCAAAAAGCCTACGACATCTGGCATTCGGAACGAAATGCCGAGCATTGGGCAAAACAGCCAAGACCATTTTCGATGCCTGAAAACGAGGCGGTTCACAGCGAAGCGACATCATCCTGAACCGGTTGGGATTTTCCATTCACAAAGAAAACCGGAGACAACTTCGACAGGAGTCTGAACATGCCCGTCACCATCCTCCACCTCTCCGACATCCAGTACGGCCGTCACCATGTGGACGGCAAGGAAACGCGGGAACCGCTTTATCCCGATGCCGATTATTCGCCTCAGTTGGAAAAGCTGATCGCGGATTTGAAGATTCTGGAAGGGAAGGGCGTGCGGCCCGATTGCATCGTGGTGACAGGAGACATCGCCGAGTGGAGCCTCAAGACAGAATACGCAGAAGCGGAAAAGTTTCTCGGCGGGTTGGCCTCCCATTTGGGGATCGACCGGCGGTTCGTGATGATGGTCCCCGGCAATCACGATATCAATCGAAAGGTCTGTCAGGCGGCGCGGCTCATGGCCGAGGCCGATGGGGAGGAACTCAAGCCGCCTTTTTACCCCAAGTTCAAGTTCTATGAGGCATTTTTTAGCGGGTTCTACGAGCCGGCATCCTTCCCCGACAGCATCCGGCCCTATCGCTTCAGCCGGGAAAACCTGTTCGTCAACTTCTACTTCCCGGAAAACGGCATCGCCTTCGTGGGCCTCAATTCCTGCATCGACGAGAGCGAGTTGGCGCCCCATTACGGCAATATCGGCGTGGACCAGTTGAAACGGGCTTGCGATGAGTTGAACCGGTTCGACCCGTCGGGAAAGCTGCTTCGGGTGGCGGTGATGCACCACAATTTCGTCCGGTCGCCCGATGTCGATCAGGAGAATTTGAAGGATGCCGACGACCTGAAGCCCCTGTTGCTGGATCAGGGGTTTTCGCTGATTCTGCACGGTCATCAGCATCAGGCGCGACAGGAGGTGTCTGGTTCCGGCGACCGGGTGATCCATGTGCTGGCCACCGGTTCCGCCGGGCTGGACGGTGAGGCCATTCCCGAAATGGCCCGGCGGTATCAGATCATCCAAATCGATGAATCAAAGGTGCGGGTGTATCGACGGTGTTTCGACAATTTCCTGACCCATATCACCGGCAAAGGGTGCTGGAAGGCGGACATGACGCCGGAGCAGACCGAGATTTTCGATTCCTTCACGCTGACGGGCGCGCCGCGGGTAGAAGTTGCGGAAACTGCCGCTCCGAAAGCGGGGTCCGCCGGGATGCCGTTAACCATCCCCACGCCCTACCGCAACTGGTTTTCGCGGCAGTGCGAAAAGATGGATATTGACCGGCTGCGGGAAAAGGGGCGGGTGATTCAGGTAAGCCTGCCGGAGCTGTTCGTGCCGTTGGTTGCGCTGCCGCCGGGGCGGGAAAAGACGGAAGATCGCGATGAGATTCGCATGGCCGAGCGGGAGCGGGCCGAGGACATCGAGGATCTGATTCGCAAAAACCCCTATTTGCTGGTGGAAGGGCAGGCCGGGTCCGGCAAGACGACGCTGCTCAAGCATTTCTGTCACGCGACTCTATCGGAACCAGTGGATGGCGACGCCGTTCCACTGTTTCCGGTGCTGATATTTCTGAAGGATTTAAAAACAGTCGAAGCGGAATTGATGAAGATGCCGTCCAACAGGGACGGCTTCGCCCACATGATCGACCGGTACGGGGTCGATTTCGACACCGGGGTTACGGCCGAGGGGGTCAAGGCGTTTTGCGAGGCCGGGAAAGCGGTGTTCCTGCTGGACGGCCTGGATGAGATCGGCCTGGAGTTGCGCAATTGGGTGGCCGAGGCCCTGGCCTGTTTTCGGGACAACCACGGGTCGCCGCCCGTCGTCCTTTCCGGCCGGCCCCACGGCATCGAAGGGCGGGTGGTGGACCTTTTCGGCGACCGCCATATCCAGATCCAGCCCCTCAATATGGATCAGGTGGAGACATTTGTTCGCAATTGGTTCTGTCATGTCTTGGACCAGGAACAGGCGGTATGCCTGAAAACAGCCGACGATCTGCTGGCGGATATGAAAGACCATCCGGCGGTGGACGAACTCAAAGACACGCCGCTCATGCTCACGGCCATCTGCATGCTCTACAACGACGGCAAGGAACTGCCGGGGCAGCGGGCCGAACTCTTCAACAAATTCGTCAATTTCCTGCTGTACCGGCGATTTCCGGAGCCGGAGCGGATTCAGCGGTTCCTGATGGATCTGGCCCTCGAGATGCACACGAAACGCGTCCGGGTTATCGATCAGAGCCCGGCGGTGGATATTCTGGAGCGGATATGGACGCCGAAGGGGGGAGCAGCCGATCCCGATGATCGGGACCGGCTGCGGAGTGCTTTCGAAACCATTGAATCCCAGTGCGGCCTGCTCAAATACGAAGCCGGCCGCTACGGGTTTTGGCACCTGACGTTCCAGGAATTCCTGGCCGCTGCGGCCCTGGTCAACCGGGAGCGAAGAAACTACGCCGAGGCCGTAAAGGATCTGTGGGAAGACGACTGGTACCGGGAGGTCGTCCAGCTCTACATCGGTCATCTCAGCTTGAACAACAGCGGCATGGCCAACGAGATTGTGTTGCAGATCATGGAGGGCGAGGATTCGGCGCCCTTCAACCGCTGGCGGCTGGCGGCCAGGGCGTTGCACGACATTCACAGGGATTGGCGGGAGGATGCGGTGGTCGAAAAGACCATCGGGCGTTTGATGGCGGTTATGGGGTCCGATGCCGAAGCCAAAGCGCGGGCCGAGGCTGGCGACATTTTAGGGCGACTGGGCGACCCTCGGGATCTGAAGGTTTTTGTACCTGTGGAAGGCGGGCGGTACAAGTTGTCTTTGGGGGAAACCGATAACCAGCCGTTTGAGATTGGAAAGTATCCGGTCACCAATGGTTGGTACAACGAATTCATCGATGCGGGCGGCTACGACCAAACCGACTATTGGACCCCCGAAGGGCGCAAATGGCTTGAATACAAAAACGCAACCCTTCCGGAGTTATGGTATGACCGGGACTGGAACTGTCCCAATGCCCCGGTTGTGGGTGTCTGTTGGTACGAAGCCGTGGCGTTTATTCAATGGCTGAACGAGACAAGAGATGACGGCAAAAGGTATTTTCTACCCGATGAAAATCAGTGGGAAGCCGCTGCGGCGGGAAAAGAGGGAAGGGGATACCCTTGGGGGAATGATTGGGCGGAAAACCGCTGCAATAGTGAAGAAAGTGAGATCAAGAAAACATCGGCTGCGGGGATCTTTTCAGGCGGGGATACCCCTGAAGGCGTTTCGGATATGGCCGGCAATGTGTGGGAATGGACGACTTCCAACTACCACACTAAGGAAACGTTTACCGATTTCGCGTTTCAAGAAGACATGGAAGAATTATGGAGGCAGTGGCGTCGGGCGGAAGGCGATGAAAAAAAGGAGATCGAAAAGCAAATCATTGATAAATTCGATGAGAGAGATCGCCCATTATCTGTGCTGCGCGGCGGCTCGTGGGACTACTATCGGGACAGCGC
>JAABTM010000060.1 GCA_011389855.1 Desulfobacteraceae bacterium | reverse complement strand
CTCCGTTTCATCCACCAGATGCTTTTTGACGTCATAGGAAACCTTGATGGCGCGGACCGCGTCCCAGGCCTGGTAGGGCGTGTCGGCGGCCACGGCGGCCACGGTTTCCCCCTCGAACCGGCAGTGGGGGTCGAAAAGCTTCGTCCTGACCTCGCCGGAGTAGGGCCACGTCAGATCCGCCTCCGGGCTGTCGCCGGTGATGACGGCCCGGACGCCCGGCATTTTTTCGGCCCTGGAGATGTCCACCTTCTTGACCATGGCATGGGGATGGGGACACCGGAGAATGGCGCCGTGGATCATGTTGGGCAGGATCACGTCCGACGGATAGACCGCCGTTCCGCTGACCCGCTCGTAGCCGTCCACCCGGGGAACCCGTTTTCCGATGATCCGGGTTTTTTTCCAGGGGGCGGGTTCCTCGCCGGACGGAGGGGTTTCAGGGACGGGGATATCCTTGGTGTAGTAAATGTCTTTTTCCGTTGTCATGGTTTACCTCCGTTTGCCCGCGGCGCTTTGGATGGCGTTGTGGATGTGGGGATAGGTTCCGCACCGGCAGAGATTGCCGCTCATGGCTCGGGTGATGGTCTCGGAAGACGGATTCGGATCGGCCCGGAGCAGCCCCTCGGCCGCCACGATCTGGCCGGGGGTGCAGTAGCCGCACTGGAACGCGTCCTCTTCCAGGAAGGCTTCCTGGACCGGACCGAGCTTTTCGCCCTCCATGAGCCCTTCCAGGGTGACGATCCGGCGGCCCTGGACCTCCATCGCCAGGGTGAGGCAGGCGTAGCGCGGAATATCGTCGATGAGCACGGTGCAGGCCCCGCACTCGCCCCGTTCGCACCCCGCCTTGGTTCCGGTCATCCCCAGGGATTCCCGGAGCACGTGGAGCAGGGTCCAGCGGGGCTCCACCAGCAGGGTATGCGCGCGGTCGTTGACGGTCAGATCGATGCGCGCCATTTCGCCGGACGGTATCATGGGCGTCTCCTTTGCAGTGGCGGTCCGCGCCGTCATGGCGCCGGTTGCGGCCACGCCGGCCGCGCCCACGCCCAGCGCCGTGATGAATCCGCGGCGGCTCATTTTCCCGCCGCATTGACAATGCGACGCCTTGGGGTCATGTTTCATGGCTCCTCCTTGGGAAAAAGGTGGTGAAGAGATGCAGCGGCTGTGATGAACGTATAATTATCGCTCCCATTCAACCATGGGGCGCCGGGCCCGGAAAGTAGGGTTATCCGGTATTTTTCCATGAGAATGACTTTATTTTAAGGGGGCGGGACGGAAAAAAACCGATTGACGCGCCGATCGGGATGCCGATATAGTCTTTTTTTTATGTTTTCACGGGGAAAACCGATGGACCCAGAATCGATACATACCACCGCCGGCCCCATACCGTTTTCCAAACTGAGCGGCTGCGGCAACGATTTCATCATCATCGACAACCGGACCGGATTGCTGGAGGATGCCGGGGTGGGGGAATTCGCCGTCCGGGTCTGTTCCCGCAAGATGTCCGTGGGGGCCGACGGGCTGATCCTTATCGAACCGTCCGAAAACGGCGCGGATTTCCGGTGGCGGTTTTTCAACGCCGACGGCAGCCCGGCCGGGATGTGCGGCAACGGCGCCCGTTGCGCGGCCCGGTTCGCCCATGGAGCGGGCATCGCCGGGGAGGAGATGACCTTTGAAACCGGCGCCGGCCTCATCCGGGCCAGGATACTGGGGGATCGCGTTAAAATCCGGATCACCGATCCCACCGGTCCGCGCACGGGGATGGTCATTCCCCTGTCGACGGGGCCTCTGACCGTCCACGACATCGACACCGGGGTTCCCCACGTCGTAGTTTCGGTTCCGGATGTGGAGGGCATCGACGTCGTCGCCCTGGGGCGGGAGATCCGTTATCACCCCGCCTTTTCACCGGCCGGCGCCAACGTCAATTTCGTCTCGCGTCTGGCCGACGGGGATCTGGTCAACCGGACCTATGAACGGGGGGTGGAGGACGAAACCATGGCCTGCGGCACCGGGTCCGTGGCCGCTGCCCTGGTCCTGTCGCTGGAAAACGGGTTCCGCTCGCCGGTTCGGGTCCGGACCCGGAGCGGCGGCTGGCTGACGGTCCATTACCGGAAAGCGGGCGACCGCTTCACCGACGTGTTCCTGGAAGGCGACGCCCGAATCGTCTGCCGGGGGGAGTTGTTCGACGATGCCTGGCGGTGGTGACGCCCGGCGGCCTATGAATCACGTCGCCTACATCTGCGCGGGGTCCAATATCGGGGACCGGCGGGCCCATATCCAAAAAGGGTTCGACGCCCTGCTGGCCGCCGGACACACCCGGCCGAGGGCCCAATCGCCGTTTTACATGACCGAGCCCGTGGACTTCACGGACCAGGAGTGGTTCCTCAACGCCGTGATATCGGTGGACACCGCCCTTTCTCCGATGGACCTGCTCAGGGAATTGAAATCCATTGAAAAGGCGTCCGGGCGTGATTATGATACAGTGAGATTCGGGCCGAGGATCCTCGATCTGGACATTATCTTCTACGACGACCTGACGACGACTTCCTCCGACCTGACGATTCCGCATCCGCGCATGCATGAAAGACGCTTTGTTTTAACGCCGCTTTGTGATATAGATGCGGGTCTCGTACATCCGATACGCAACCGCCGGGTCGGCGCCCTGCTGGCCGACCTGGCCGAAGACGGCCAAAGGATCGTACCGATTTGATACGACTGATCGTTATCGTTATCATCGTCTATTTCGCCTACCGGGGGTTTCGTTCCTGGCTCCGGCAGCTCGGATCGGACCGGACCGGGGCCGCGGAATCCAGTCCCGAAATCGACGACGAGATGGTACAGGATCCCTACTGCCAAACCTATGTCCCCAAGCGGGACGGGCTTCGGACCCGGGTCGGCGGCGAGGTTCTCTATTTTTGCAGCGAAACGTGCAGGGATCGGTATATCGACGAATCCACCGCACGGAAATAATTCTATTTGGAGGTTGAACCTGAATGAAGTTTTTTATCGATACGGCGAACATTGACGAGATCAGAGAAGCCCACTCCATGGGCATGGTGGACGGGGTAACCACCAACCCCTCCCTGGTGGCTAAGGAAGGGCGGGATTTCGAGACGATCATCCGCGAGATCTGCGAAATCGTGGACGGCCCCATCAGCGCCGAGGCGGTGAGTCTCGACACCGAGGGGATGCTCTCGGAGGCCCGGCAACTGGCCGGCATCCATGAGAACATCGTGGTGAAGATCCCCATGACCATCGAGGGGATGAAGGCGGTGCGCCGGCTCGCCGACGAGGGGATCAAGACCAACGTCACCCTGGTGTTTTCGCCGCTCCAGGCCCTGATGGCGGCCAAAGCCGGCGCCGCTTATGTGAGCCCCTTCGTGGGACGGCTGGACGACCTGTCCCAGGACGGCATGGTGCTGGTCCAGCAGATCGTGGACATCTATGAAAACTACGAGTTCGACACCGAGATCATCGTGGCCAGCGTCCGCAATCCGATCCACGTTCTGGATTCGGCGCTGATGGGCGCCCATATCGCCACCATCCCCTTCAATGTGTTGAAAAAGCTGGCGGCCCATCCCCTCACGGACAAGGGCATCCAGGCGTTTCTGGACGACTGGAATAAAACAAAATAACAAAGGGAGATTCCGCGAACAGCGACCATGAGCATGCCCCGGTTCGCACAATTTGCAACGCATCCCAACTTTCTGACGCTGTTTCGCGTGCTGGCGGCGCCGGGCATTGTGATCCTGTTGTCGTTTCCGAACCGATGGACCACGGCCATCGGAGCGCTGCTCTTCAGCGCGGCGGCCGTCACCGATTACCTGGACGGCTATTTCGCCCGGTCCCGGGGCTTGGTCTCCAACCTGGGCAAGATGATGGATCCCTTGGCGGACAAGCTCCTGATCGCCTCGTCCCTGATCATGCTCACCGCCAACGGCTGGATTCCGGCCTGGGTGGTCTGCATCATCATCGGGCGTGAAATCGCCATAACCGGCCTTCGCGGCGTGGTGGCGGGGGAAGGGGAAGACACCTCGGCCTCCTGGCTGGGCAAATACAAAACCGGCTTTCAGATCGCCGCCATCATCCCCCTGTTGTTCCACTATTCTTACCTGGGGGTTAATTTGCACGCCATCGGCATGTTTTTCCTCTGGGGCGCCCTGCTGCTGACGATCTGGTCGGGGGTGGATTACTTCATGCGCTTCTGGCGCTTCTTGCAGAATTAGACGAATTTTTTTTATTGACACGGAACCGGAAATTGGATAATAGATAATCTTGCTGAGCGGGAATAACTCAGTGGTAGAGTGCAACCTTGCCAAGGTTGAAGTCGCGGGTTCAAATCCCGTTTCCCGCTCCATTTTTATTTAGGACGGCGGCATAGCCAAGTGGTAAGGCAGCGGTCTGCAAAACCGTTATTCACCGGTTCAAATCCGGTTGCCGCCTCCAATAGAATCCCATTGTTTCCAGCAAAAAAAACGCCCTTGCCGGATGGCGCGATCCGATAAGGGCGTGATTGACAGTCAGGCAGCAGGAAACTAAAATACCCGCTATTGATTGTGCTTTCCTCCCCTCGGAAAGCGGTTCTCAAGCCCGGTGGATGTTACCGCATCTACCGGGCTTTTTTATTTCAAAGATCAGCCTTTCTTTATAAGAACTTTTTGACGGATCGCCTCCTGATCGGGTCTTATGAGAATTCAACCCTCAACCTCTTACCCAATACCGATGCCGCCTTCGTCATCGTTTTCAAGGTCACGGAATCGTTTTCAGGGTTCAACAGGCGATCTAATGAGGTTCTGCTGGTGTTCATCTTTTTTGCCATGGCGGCTTTGGACAGCCCTTTGTTTTTCATCTCCTGTTCGATCTGGAAGGACAGAACCCTTTTGATGGATGCCGCCTCTATCTCCTGGAGGATGCCCTCTTTATCCAGAAAATCATCAAAGGAACCGCCGATGTGCTTATTCAGGGTGAGCCTCAGAATATGGTCCATCGATGGGGATTGTATGATGCCTGTTTCCCATCTTTTGATGCTGGCAATGCCGACGCTCAGCAGGTCCGCAAGGTCCTTCTGTGTAAACCCCATACGCTTCCTGCCGCTCTTGATCTCCTCACTCGTCAACAACCCCTTGGCTTTTCGGTAGGCGTCTGAAATGGCCCGTTGGGTTGCCCCTGCCTGATCTACATCCGCAACCTCAAGGCCGCACTCCCGACAGGCAAACGCCTCTGTCTGGTAGGCCACTTCAACGTCTCGAAATATGGTATTTTTATTCAGCCGCCGAAGCGTCATTTCGCCATGCCCCGCCGGACAATTGGGAATCTTCATAATATCGCCATCCTTCCAGACTATTTAACCGTGCAAAGACACCAGGTAGAAACAACCATCCCTGATCGCGAATTTATAGTAAACGTCACAAGCAAGGATGACGCTCTTCACCTGGAAAGCAAAAAGGTCCAGGCCCTCTATCTCTTTCTCATATGACCGTTGGGGCGGTCTCGTTCCCCGGTAATCATTCGGGGATGTGACCGCGATCAATTCAGCC
The DNA here is from genome assembly GCA_011389855.1 of Desulfobacteraceae bacterium. Lineage (GTDB taxonomy): Bacteria > Desulfobacterota > Desulfobacteria > Desulfobacterales > JAABSP01 > JAABTD01. Next base: position 13,508 of record JAABTM010000060.1, on the reverse strand, counting down.
AGAATCATATGCAAGTCTTCATCGATCAAGTACCCCAACTCCAGGGCGTCGGAGGCGATGATCTCCTGTTTTATCAGGAAAACGTTTCCGGATTCGACAGCCGATCCAGCAGCTTTAAGCTTTCGGTCTATCTCACGATAAGAGGGCCGTTTCATGTCTGAAAGTATAGTATCAATTGATACTCGTAGCAAGTTTTTTGTTCAATACCCCCGGATGTGGAGGTTAATGGTCGCCATGAGGCCTTGGTATTGGATTAATTGAAAATTAACGGATTAACATATCAGTTTGATGATAAGCAATACATTAAATATGCATATGTCAACGCCAAAACGCCATGAAGCTTAGAGAGGCCCCATGAAAACACTTTAAAAAAGCCGCGCTCGCCCTCCTGATAGACAATCGATTGTTGGTTCTGGATGATTGACCTCGTTTATCCAGGCCGCCCGGCCTGGATTATTTATGCCCTCACGTCGGTTTTATCGATCCGCACCCCGCCGGGGCGTTCCCTTCTGTCCCCGCTTTTGCGTCTGAGCCGTCCTCGACCATGCGGTCGTCGCGAAGATCGCCGTAGTGGGTGCAGCCGCCCGCCAGCAGGGCCATTGCCGCCAGAATTAAAATGATGGTTTTCATGGCTTTGGTGTAGCAGGTCCCACCGCCCGCGTCCAGCGATATACAAACGCCGCAATCCAAAGCGCCAGTTGATGTTGTTCCCTTTGACGCGGGAACCCCCGAGCGCCCTTCAGGGCGGTTTCCCTGTTTGCCGGGGGCTTGAAGCCCCCGGCGGCGGCAATTTAAAGTTGTCCTCCCGCCCGCCCTCTGCTATCTTCACGTGTGAGGGGAGACCGATGGGGCCGATCCGGCGAACGGGTCTTCGGGTGAAGGCCGCAAAGGATTGAGAGGATACGGTATGACGGATTTGGGACGATTTTCCGAGGAACTGGCGGAGCGTCTGATGCTGACGTATGAGCCGGTGGGGGTGACGCTTTACCGGGAGGGCGAGGCCCTGCCGGATAACCTGCCTTTTTACGACAAGGAGCTGAAAAGCTATTGCCAGGGGATCATCCTGGCCGGCAAGGGCGAGCCCCTGCTGCTGGAAAAGGACCAGATGGGGTGCAAGCTGGGGACGTCGGTCCTGGGATTCGAAGACGACGTGGAGCGGTATCTGGACGACGGGGTCCTGGAAAAATACGGCGTGGGGCTCTACGAAACCGAGGAGGCGTCCGCCGCCACCATTCTGAAATCGACCTATCTTGAGAAGGGCGCGACGAAGGCCGCCTTCATCGCCCCATTGTCCATGTTTAAGGAGACGCCCCAGGTGGTGGTCGTCACCGCCAACAGCGAGCAGATCATGTGGCTGCTCTACGCGATCAACTACAAAAAGGGCGGCCGGATGAACCTCCCCCAGTCCGGGGGCGCGCTGGGCGGTTGCGCGGACATCACCGCCCTGCCCATGACCGAGGGCGCGGCCAACGTCACGTTTCTGGGGCTGGGCTGCCGGATCAAGTCGGCCATCGACCCCTGCGACCTGATGTTGGGGATCCCCGGGGCCGATATCGGCATGGTGAGCGAACACATCGGCCAAATGGCCAAGCCCATCGCCATGCTGCAAAAACAGCATCCCGGAACCTGAAGAACGCCATTGAAAGGGAGAAGACCATGATACTGGAAAAACTGGCTCAGGACATCGTCATCGGCGACGGCGGCGCCATTTTCGAACTGGAACGGCGGGGATATGTGAGCGCGGGCCCGTTCACGCCCCAGGTGGTGATCGAGCACCCCGAAGCCGTCCGGGAGCTTCAGACCGAGTTCGCCCGGGCCGGGGCGGACGTCATCCAGGCCCTGGCCTATTACGCCCACAAGGGGAAGCTCCGGGACGTGGGGCTGGAGGGGGCGCTGGAGGAGATCAACGCCGGCGCCGTCCGCATCGCCCGGGGCGTGGCGGACGAATACGGCCTTATCGTCTCCGGCAACCTGAGCAATACGTGGGTCTACGATCCCGGGGATGCGTCTTCCGAAAAAGAGACCCGGCAGCAATTCGACGACCAGATCGGCTACCAGATCGGCCACGGCGTCGATTTCTTCATCGCCGAGACCATCGAATACCTGGGGGAGGCTAAAATCGCCCTGGAGGCCGTCCGGGCCGCCGGCAAACCGTCCATGATCACCCTCGGTTTCAAGGCCGACGACAAAACCCTGGACGGCGTCGTCCTGGAGAACGCCTTCAGGGAACTGGAAGACCTCGGGGCCGACATAGTGGGCATCAACTGCTTCCGGGACCCCGGCATGATGCTCCCCTACGCCAAACGGCTGCGCGACGCCGTCTCCTGCTTTGTGGCCACCCAGCCCGTGGCCTACCGCTGCTCCCACGACAAGCCCTATTTCCAGATCCAGGAATTCGAAGGCAAGGTCGCCTTCCCCCTGGAGCTGGACCCCTTTGTCCTCACCCGGTTCGAAATGGCCAAATACGCCATGGACGCCCGGGATATGGGCGTCAACTACATCGGCGGCTGCTGCGGCACCGCCCCCCACCACATCCGGGCCATGGCCGAAGCCCTGGGCCGGACGGCCCCCAACAGCAAATATTCCCCCGCCTTAGACCTTCACTCCATCATCGGCGACGAAAAACACATCAAGGAGAAAGATCCCCGGATTCTTTGCGAGCAGAAATACGGGCGGGCGCATTGTCATTTTTTGACGCAGGGTGGGGAAGAGTAGGCGGGGGGGTTAGGTTTTACAAATAAGGCCCAATCGCCCCATAAAACCGCCGCGCCATGATCTCATACCCAGCATCGTTGGGATGGATTTGGTCGCTCATCCGGTCCGGCTTGCCCATGATGTCGTCGAAGACGTTGGGGATCAGGACGGCGCCGGTCTCCGCCGCCAGTTCCCGGTAGGCGTCGCCGAAGCCGCGGCCGTAGAAGGGGATGTTCACCCCGCCGATCACCACCAGGGCCCCGGCGTCCTGGATGGCTTCCACGATGCGCCGCAGATTCTCGAAGGCCGCCTCCCGGTCCACGCCGTTTTTCAGATCGTTGCCTCCCAGGGTGATCAGCACCATTTTCGGATCCCGGGCGAGCACGTCCCGTTCCAGCCGCGCCTGGGCTTCGGCAGTGGTGTCCCCCGGCACGCCTGCGTTGATCACCGGGTCGTCGACCATGTCCGCCAGGCGGGAGGGATAATCCATCCCCTCCGAGGCCCCGGTCCCGTAGGTGAGGCTGTCGCCGAAACAGATGATGTTCCGGCCGGCGGGATCAGGGTTTTTGATGTCGGGTCCGGATGAAAACAAGGATATTCCGACCCACAATACCGCGACAATGATCAACAGCGCAGCGACTTTTTTCATGACGCACCTTCCTCCTGAGATGATGAACCGGAGCCTGCCCGATGACGCTTTATGGTATCTTCAACCCGCTACGGAATCAAGTTGTTAATTTCCCTTTGATTTGCTATGGAAAGGTCCATGAAAAAGACGGATGCGACTCAAGCGGCCCCGAACCGGGAACTCCAGGCCGCGGTGCCGCCCGACGGCGCGCCGGTGCTGGAATGGACCGATGCCCCCACCCGGATGCCGGATGCGACGCAGCGGTTCCAGGAAGGGATTTACGACCGGTACGAGACCGGTGGCGACGGCGACTGGCTCCTGCTTCTGGCGTTTTCGGACGGCGCCCCGCGCCTTCACCCCTCCCTGGAATTCTTTCGGGATGTAGCGGGCCGGTTCGGCCGGAAGGTGACCCGGACTCCGGACCTGGAGGAGATCCGGGAAAATGTCGAGGTCCGGTTCCCGGCCGAAGAGCGGCGAGAGATCCTCGACCGGGTTCCGGACATGGCCGGCGCCGAGTACATCGACGAGGCCCTGCTGCTGGACATCCGGGACCGGCTCCACCGGGCCTTCGCCGATGCCGTCCGTGAATACGACGGGACGATGGAAGCCTTTATCCAGGGCTTCAGCCCCGACCTTCACCTGGCGGGCCGGGTCTACTTTCACCTGGTGGAAAACCCGCGCGGGAACCGGCCCTTCGCCTTTCTGGCCACCTATTCCACCCGGCTGGACAGCGAGGGGAAATCCCGCCACATTCCTTTAAAGCACGCGCTTCAGGAATACGACGAGAAAGAGCTGCTGGAACTGCTGTCCACCGTCTACCGGGCCGCCGACCAAAGCCGCCTGGCTGCCGGCCTGGTGGAAAGCGGGGAAATTTTCCATCCGCTTTCCTGGGATCCCGGCGAGGCCCATCAATTTCTCCGGGAGATCCCCATTTACGAAAACGCCGGCATCCTGTGCCGGATCCCCGACTGGTGGCGGGGCGGGGCCGCGTCGGTGCGCCTTGACATCACCCTGGGGGACGCCGCGCCTTCCCATGTGGGCATGGACGCCCTGGTGCGGTTCGATCCCCGGTTGTACATCGGCGACGAGCCCATCTCCGAAGCTGAAGCCCGGGAACTGCTGTCGTCTTCCGAGGGGCTGGCGCTCATCAAAAACCGATGGGTGGCCGTGGACTCCGACAAACTCGGCCAGACCCTGGACGCCTACGACAAGGTCCGGGACCTGATGGACCAGGGATTCACCCTCCGGGAGGCCATGCGGATGCAGCTTCAGCCGGAGCGGTTACTGCCGGACGGCGTCGATCCGGACGGCCTGTCGGTCTCCACCGGCGACTGGCTGGCCTCGGTCATGGAGAAGCTCCGGGATCCGTCCCAAATCAGCGCCGAACCGCCCCAACCCGGAGAAGGATTCCAGGCCGATCTCCGGCCCTACCAGGAGCGGGGGGTTCACTGGCTCTCCTTTCTCCATTCCTTAGGGTTCGGGGCCTGTCTGGCCGACGACATGGGGCTGGGCAAGACGGTTCAGTTGCTGGCGTTTCTGAGCATCGTCAAGGCCCGGAAGCCGGGCCGGGCCAGCCTGCTGATCCTTCCGGCGTCGCTGATTTCCAACTGGATCCGGGAGATCGAGCGGTTTTATCCCGACCTTCGGTTTTTCGCGGCCCATCCGGACGCCCAGGACAAGGGCAAGACGGTCCGGGCCCGGGGCGAAAAGGCCCTGGACCGGCTGGACCTGGTCATCACCACCTATGCCCTGTCCCAGCGGTACAAATGGCTGGCCGACTATCCCTGGCACTGCGTGATCCTGGACGAAGCCCAGGCCATCAAGAACCCGGGGACCAAGCAGACCAAGGCCGTCAAGGGGCTGTCCGCCGTCCACCGCATCGCCCTCACCGGCACCCCCATCGAAAACCGGCTGGGCGATCTCTGGTCCCTGTTCGATTTCCTCAATCCCGGCCTGCTGGGCAACAAGACGGAATTCGTCCGGTTCACCAAATCCCTGAAAAACGACCCCTCGGGATACGCCCGGCTCCGGAAGGTGGTCTCTCCTTACATCCTCCGCCGGCTCAAAACGGACCGGAGCGTGATTTCGGACCTGCCGGAAAAGGTGGAGATGAAGACCTACGCCTCCCTGAGCCGGAAGCAGGTTGTCCTTTACCAGAAGATGATTTCGGAGCTGGAAGCGGCCCTGGACGATTCCGAGGGAATCCAGCGCAAGGGGCTGGTCCTGTCCTCACTGATGAAATTCAAGCAGTTGTGCAACCACCCGGACCAATACCTGGGGGGCGGCGAATTCGCCGAAAAAGACAGCGGCAAGTTCGACCGGCTCCGGGAGATCTGCGGCACGATCCATGAAAAACGGGAACGGGCCCTGGTCTTCACCCAGTTCAAGGAGATGACCGGCCCCCTGGCCGACTACCTGGCGTCCATTTTCGGCCGGGAGGGGCTGGTGCTCCACGGCGGCGTGCCGGTGGGCCGCCGGAAAAAGATCATCGAACGGTTCCAGGACCGGGACTATATCCCCTTCATGGTCCTGTCGCTGAAGGCCGGGGGCGTCGGCCTCAACCTGACCCGGGCCAACCATGTGATCCATTTCGACCGGTGGTGGAACCCGGCGGTGGAGAACCAGGCCACGGACCGGGCCTTCCGGATCGGCCAGAAAAAGAACGTGGTGGTCCACAAATTCGTGACACGGGGCACGGTGGAGGAAAAGATCGACGCCATGCTGACGGAAAAAGCCAAACTGTCGGCCGAGGTGGTGGGGGATTCCGGTGAGGCGTGGATCACGGAGATGGAAAACGAGGAACTGATGTCATTGTTTCAATTGACTCTTTAAACAGGATGCGACCATGGGATACGGCAATTATTATCCTCCCTACGTGCCGGTGGCGGAAAAGCGGGCCAAAGCCGACAAAAAGCTGAAGCAGTTGAAGAAAAAGAACCCCGACATCCGGCCCGTGCGCCTGGAGGGACAGACCCTGGCCCGGTCCTGGTGGGGCAAGGCCTGGAACAAAAACCTGGAGCGCTACGCCGACTTCAGCAACCGCATCGGCCGGGGCCGAAGCTACGTCCGCCACAACGCGGTGCTGGATCTCCAGATCCAGCCCGGCCGGGTGACGGCCCTGGTCCAGGGAACCGCCAGCCTGCCATACAAGGTGGAGATCCAGATCAAGGAGATTTCCGAAAAGAACTGGCGGGCCATGGTCGCGGCCTGCGAGGGGCGGCTGGAAACCCTCCAGGAACTCCTGGCCGGCAAATTCCCCAAGGCCCTGGCGGACGCCTTCACGGCCCAGGGGGAAGGGCTGTTTCCGACCCCCACCGAGATCGGATTTTTCTGTAGCTGTCCCGACTGGGCATCCATGTGCAAACACGTGGCCGCGACGCTGTACGGCATCGGGGCCCGGCTGGACGAAGACCCGTCGCTCTTTTTTACCCTCCGGAACCGGGACATCTCGGAAATGGTCTCCACGGCGGTGGCCGAAGGAACCAAGACCCTCCTGGACCGGGCCGAACGGAAAAGCGACCGGGTGATGGACGACGCCGACCTGTCGGACGTGTTCGGCATCGACATGGAGCCGCCGGCGCCGGAACCGGCGGAGGCCAAGGCGAAACCGGCCCCGAAGGCGAAAAAAACCGCCGTCCAAAAAAGCAAATCCACCGCCATCGATACGGTGGCGGCCGTCATCGCCAAACACCCCAAGGGCGTGGGCGTGGGCGACATCCGGAAGGCCACCGGCTTCGACGACCGGAAGATCTACAACATCGTCCACCAGCTCAAGGAGAAGGGACGCATCCGCAGCGCGGGGTGGGGGAAATACGCGGCGGTTTGATGGGTATTGTCAAGCCGGCCTGTTTGCGATGTTCAGGCCGGGAATGCGGTGAAAACTGGGTGTTTGGTATTGATCGTTTTTCGTTGCGGAAGATAGGATCAGGGGCGGTTTGACGCTCGCAGCCGTCTCCGGGTCACGATCTTTGACAGATGTCTGGCGATGCCCCTCATCCCCTCGGCCTGTTCTTTCATCTTTATTGCCGCGGCGGCGGCCTCTTCGGCGTCCGAAGCGACCTGCTGGGTCATCCGGTCTATATCGTTGGCGGCGGCATTGATCTGTTCAATACCCCGCTCCTGCTCCCGGCTCGCATGGGTGATGGCTTCGGTCTTCTCGCCGATCATGGTGGCGGTCTCGATGATTCCCTCGAAGTCGGTTCCCATCCCGTCCATCTCCCCGGTCACCACGGAAATCTGCTCCATGGCGCCCTTTAGGAGATCGGACGTTCGCGTGGCCGCTTCACCCGCCTGACCGGCAAGATCCCCGACCGATTCGGCCACCACCATGAACCCCGCCCCGGCCTCCCCGGCCCGTGCCGCTTCCACCGCCGCGTTAAGGGCCAGGAGGTTGGTCTGGAAGGCGATTCCGTTGATGGAGGTGATGATCTCGGACATCTGATCGCTCTTTTTTTTGATCTCCTTGAGCCGTTTTGTAAGGTCCACCACCCGTTGGAGCGACCGGCCGGACATCTGGATATTTTGCTGCATCATATCCTTCGCGCCAAGGGTGAATTGGGTGGTCTGATGACCCATGACCGACAGCTCTTCCAGGGATGCGGCGATGTCCTCTAAGCCGGCAGCCTGGCTGCTGGCGCTTTCCGAGACAAACCGGCTCATATCGTTTACTTGGGAAGCGGCCTTTGACGTCTGGCGTGCGGCCGTGGCGATATCCCGGATGGCAAGATTCAATGGCCGCGTGATGGAGACCAACAGGGCTGTACCGCCGGCCAACAGCCCGAAGATCAGGAGCAGGAAGGAGATGTGCTGTGTTCTCGTCAGCCACCGGCTGATCCGGTCCATTTCCGCCTGGCCCGCGGCCAGAATCCGGTTCTTTTTTTCCAGGACGGCGGACCGGATGCCTTCCAGTGCCTTGTTCAAAGATTCCTGATCCTGCCAGATCTTCGCGATTTGCGCGATCTGTTCCGGTAACCCGTCGACCATCTCTTTGGCGGCGGCGAGGTAGGCCGAATATGCCTCATCGGAGAGGAAGTTTTCCAGGGTCTCCGCGTTCTCCCTCGCCTTTCCAAGATGGTCGAGGATGGTTTGCAACCGCTCCTCGAACGCATTCGGGGTCTTCTTCAGGATCAGATCCTGCTTGAGGGCGAGATCGGCCTGCCACAGCCATAACAGGGTGTTCTTGATGTTCTGATCGAGACTGCGAAGGTTCTGGTCCACCGGCTCCACATTGATCATGGCCATGCCGATCTCATAACGGGTCTGCTCCACCACTTCCACCGCCATGGCATTGAAACGGGCCAGCCGCTGGTTGAACAGCTCGGTCTCTGTCTGGAACCGGTCGACCTTGCCCCGAAGCTGTCTGAAGGTTTGCTGGTATTCCGCCAATAGGGGAAGCAGGGAGTCCGCCCGAACATCCGATCCGGCAGCCAGCGCTTTCTCAGGCAACCCCTCGATTATTTCGGCAGCCTGTTGAATCAACGCCTCGGTCTCGTCGGCCACCGGATCGGCGGGGTGATTGAAGAAAGTCTTCTCGAGAATGATCGCCTCGAGAAGGTGTTCATTGGCGGTGTTCAGGATTCGGATGCTCTCTTCGAAGCCGCGGCGCCGTTCGTCTAAATGGAGATTGACGCCGTATTGAAAGGCGGACACTGCCACGGCCAGGGCGACGAACAATAAAAGTTTCTGGTATAATTTCATCTCGAAACCCGCGGTTTTAGCGGCATCATTCGATCAGCGCTTCCAGCTCGGATCGTTGGGCCGTTTCATCATAAATCCCGGCGGCCACCTGATATTCGGTTCCAGGGATCTGAAGGACGTAAGTGATCTTGCGCGATGGCGTCCGTTCCCCCACCTTGGGCCACATGTATTCGACCCATCCGCCGTTGGGTTGCTCGGCGGTCTTGCAAAACTCGGCAAAGAAGAGCTTCCCGTCGGTATCCCGGATGCCCATGAGGTTCATTCCCACCAGCTGGGGTTTGATGGCGTGGGCCGCATTGGTGCCGGTTTTACAATGGAGGACCCAGACGTAGGTGTCCTTCCAGACCCACGGTCCGTTCGGATCCATCAATGCCTTCAGCCCCTCCTCCCCTTTTTCGGAGAGAAAGCGGGCGGCCTCCTCAACCTTTTTGACGACCTCCTCCGGCGTGGCGGTCTCCTCCGCCGAAGCCGGCCGGACGGATGCCGACAAAACGATCATGATGGCCATAACGAAGCTGATCTTTTTAATGCGAATCATAAGGTCTCCTTCTTCAGAAAATTCCCACGCCCATCAGAACGCCCATGACAACAAAGGCGATCCCCGATATTTTCAACAGAAGCTGTTCCGGGACGACCCGGCAAAGCTGCTGACCGCCGATCACCCCCAGGGCCGTGACGGTGGTCAGGGCCAGGGCCGCGCCGGCGAAGATCATCCAGGGCGCCGGGGCCTTGGAGGCCAGCCCCATGACGGCCAGTTGGGTCTTGTCCCCGAACTCCGCCAGGAAGAGCAGGATGAGGGTGGAGGTGAAGGCCCTCCAGTTCCAGGCCTTTTGCCGGACGGTCTCGTCGATCTCGCAGACGATTTCGCAGGCGTCGGCCTCCGCCTGCCGTTTCATTTTGACGGCTTCCCGCCAGATAAGGGCGCCCATGATCACGAAGGCGGCGGAGGCCGCGGCGCGGACCACCTCGGCGGGGATGAGGCGGCCCGCCACCCGACCCCCGACAACGCCCACGGCGCTGACCACCGTCAGGGCGAGGCTGCCGCCGATGAGCACGGGCAGGGGGCTGCGGTATTTGCAGGTCTGGGTCATGACCGCCAACTGGGTTTTGTCCCCCAGTTCGGCGATGAAAATCAGACCGTAGGTCGAAAAAAAAAGGCTCCAGTTCATGGTCTCGCTTTCGTCGATAGATGGCGATGATGCCGAAATCTAACCTGGAATTCTTCCGATTGCAAGCCCCGGGGGGGATGGAGAACCCATGGACGATTTTCGCACAATATCCTTGCGGGAATCAATCAAAAAGGCGAGAATGGCCGGTGATGCGGAGGAGGCGCGATTTAACCGAAAATCCAAGGAGGCGTTTATGCTCGAGATCGTACAGCACGTAAAGGACAAGGATCCCAACGAACGGGAATTTCACCAGGCGGTGGACGAGGTGATGGCGTCGGTGGAAGGGGTGCTGGACCAGCACCCGGAATACCGCCATGCGAAAATACTGGAACGGCTGGTGGAGCCGGACCGCGTCATCCTGTTCCGCGTGCCGTGGGTGGACGATCAGGGGATCGTCCAGGTCAACCGGGGGTTCCGAATCGAGATGAACAGCGCCATCGGTCCCTACAAGGGCGGGTTGCGGTTCCACCCGTCGGTCAACCTGGGCATCTTGAAGTTTCTGGCCTTCGAGCAGGTTTTTAAAAACGCCCTGACCACCCTGCCCATGGGCGGCGGCAAGGGCGGGTCCGACTTTGATCCCAAGGGGAAGTCCGATCTGGAGGTGATGCGGTTCTGCCAGAGCTTCATGAGCGAACTCTACCGCCACATCGGCCCCAACACCGACGTGCCGGCCGGCGACATCGGGGTGGGCGCTCGGGAGATCGGCTACCTGTTCGGCATGTACAAGAAGCTGAAAAACGAATTCACCGGGGTCCTCACCGGCAAGAGCATCAGTTGGGGCGGGTCCCTCATCCGGCCCGAGGCCACCGGGTACGGGTCGGTCTATTTCGCCGCCGAAATGCTCAACACCCAGAACAAGACCCTGGAAGGCAAGGTCTGCCTGGTTTCCGGCTCGGGCAACGTGGCCCAGTACACCACCGAAAAGCTCATCGAAATGGGCGCCAAACCCATAACCCTGTCCGACTCCGCCGGATACATCTACGACGAAGCCGGCATCGACGCCGACAAACTGGCTTTCGTCAAGAAGCTGAAAAACATCCGCCGGGGCCGGATCAAGGAATACGCCGAGGAATACCCCGACGCCGTCTACACGCCCCTGGATCCGGGCGCCGATCACAACCCGCTCTGGGCCCACAAGGCCGACTGCGCCTTCCCCAGCGCCACCCAGAACGAGATCAACGGCAAGGACGCCAAAAACATGATCGACAACGGCGTCCTGCTGGTCAGCGAAGGCGCCAACATGCCCACCACGCCGGAAGGGGTCCATTTCTTCCTCGGCAGCCACATCCTCTACGGCCCGGGCAAGGCGGCCAACGCCGGCGGCGTCTCGGTCTCCGGCCTGGAGATGACCCAGAACTCCATGCGCCTCTCCTGGACCCGTGAAGAGGTGGACGAACGCCTCCGGCTGATCATGCGCTCCATCCACAAAACCTGCATCGAGGCCGCCGAGCAATACGGCAGCCCCGGCAATTACGTGAACGGGGCCAACATCGCGGGATTTACCAAAGTGGTGAACGCGATGATGGATCATGGGGTGGTGTAGGAACCCAAACAGCAAGCGGTTCCGGTGCCGGAGCCGCTTGTGGTTTCGACTTCAAAGCAGGCTTCATACATTCAACGCCTTCAGCGCCTTTTCCGCCGCCTGCTGCGCATGAAAGTAAAGGTCTTCATAAAAAGCGCCATCCGGCAGCGGCGCCTCGGCGATCGCCAAATCCCCTTTGGCGCGTGCCAACCAGTCTTTCGCGGAACCAGGTGCGGGTCTTTCATGCGGCATATACTTCTCTTCCTTCCTCTATCGCCGGCTTTAAGACCAGCGAGGAATTTTCTTTGTGCTCTGCGACATCCTTTTCGGTCACGACAATAATATCTTTCGACACACCCAAACCCCTGAGGGCCCGATACACCTTTTTAGCGGTATTGCGTCGGTGTGTGCCCTCCGGCATGACAATCAGTAAATCCAGATCGCTGTCGCGATCCATTTCTTGTCGCGCGGCGGACCCGAAAAGAATTATTTGCCGAGGCCGGACGGTATTTTTGATGCGACTGACGATTTCTTCAAGCAAAAATGGATCAGGCGTTCTCATTTATCCTTATTCCTCGCTTTTAATCGCTGAGGTGTTCATAGAGTGCCCTTTTTGTCCCCAGTGGTTCTGCTGCAACAGCTTGTGTGCGCCCTTGGTGGATGAGGCGCTGTTGGGCCAGCTTGTTAATCACCCGAATCATCGCCACCCGGCGAATCCTCCGCTTCGTTCTTCAAATGCCGCACCTCTTCGACGCTCAATTCGGCGACCTGGGCGATTTGCTCTTCAGTCAAAATGCCCAAAGACAAAAGGTTTTTGGCTGTTTTTTTTGCCGATTCTCTCGGCGGTTTGAACTCCTGGAAATAGGCGCCGAGGATGTCTTTCCATGGGGTGTCGTAGGTGTCGGCACGGGTCATTTTATCTCGCGGTTCTTGGGGATTTTGATTCGATGAGTTGGGCAGCCGCGTTCCTGGCGAGTCGTGATGGCTGTTTGAACGAATTTTAGGCTCTGGAGCTGGCGGCGTCAAGCCATTTGAGCGAGGGGCGGCGTTCGATGCGCGTTAGGCTGTCTCCCCGTCTCTATAAAGCGGTCTTGACATGCGTCGTGAATCCGGTAGATTGAGGGAAAATAAACCCTCGGCCATGAGGTGAACCATGAAGCGTTGCGTGAAGATGTGGTGCGTTGTTTGCTGTCTTTTTGTTTTGATTGCGCCGGTTCAGGAGGCCCATGCATTCATCGATTTGTCTTTCGATATCCTGTCGTTTGGTCCGTTTTCCATTGGCGCCAGCATTCCTTTGCGGGGCGCGGCGGGATTGCTGGGGGCGGTTGTCGTCGCGGGGGCGGTCATCTCGTTTTTTTCCGGCAGCGGATATGCCGCGTCCTATTCGGGGCCGGCCAAACCAGTGATCAAAAATGTTCGGGTTAGCATCAAAGCTGACGATCATTACACGCGTGGACCGATGCGGATCAAATTTCGCGACATCATCAAAGAAGATAAAATCCCGCTGCCGATGGGGGGATATCTTGAAATCCAAGAAGATGGGAAGATGGTGTTTGCCGACGTGGATTTTTCGGGGTACGCCTATTTGCACTATGACCGGGCGATGACGGTTTGGAACGACCGGGATGAGTTGATGGTCGCTTTGGCAATACGGGATGGCCGGTTGATGATTATCCAGGAGAAATTGCAGCAGGCCCATCAGGTGGTGAAGCTGCTGTTTGGGGGTGTGGAATGAGGAACAGTTGTCGGGTTGGCGTCGTTGTTTTGACATGGCTATTCGGGTTTTCAATAGTGGCGA
>JAABTM010000059.1 GCA_011389855.1 Desulfobacteraceae bacterium | reverse complement strand
TTCCTGTGGAGTAAGGGTAATAGGGGGGGCCAGCCACCAATAGTACTCCTCGGGACAGAGCCAGTTGGGGATCCAGTGAAGCTCGTTATTCCAATTAGTCTTAAAAGCACGTAGCGAGTTCCCGTAATTTTCCCGAACACTGGATACAGCCCAAGCATCCTCCCAAAGTTTTTCTAAGTCGAGATCACGAGCTAAGGCTTTCCGATCACGCTCCGATTTGAACAGACTGACAGCGTTTGCAGCGATACCTACGAGCTGTTGTATACCATCGTGAGATGCAGTCATGAAGACGAAGGTCTGACCGAAGTTTTGATCCAAGGGGGCGTTGCCAATCCCCTCAGTGTGAAAAACTCGATAATAACGACCATCACGCAAGATCCTAAGATGTGGGGAGTTATTCCACTCTTCGTGACCATATCCATGTTTCTCCGGATAACCGCTTTTTGCAGGTACACCAGATGGCTTCGTGTAGTGGTTAGTATTCCAGAAGACAGGTTTTTGAAGAAAAAGGGCCATTAGAACCTCCAAAGCATGGTTGTGATGTTGGTGGCGTTGTAGAGACGCTTAATGCCTAACTTATTGATTTATATATTTAAAATAGCTTGTTGGTAGGCCCAGGGAAGTGGGGTGGTAAATTCTCATCTCCTGCCGCTGAATCTTTAGCTGCGGTTTGTCAGTGACAACCAATGATTATGCGGTTTCCGGTCAACACTCGAAATAAAAGCATTCCTCTCATAAAGCGAGTCATTACTTGGCAAGATTTTGTCGGTCAACGGGCAGAATGTTGTTCTTATCCGACTGTCGGCTTTTTACAGTTGAGCCGAGTATTGCGTGAATGTTAATGCTGAACGACAAATGGAAATATTGTATGATGAAGGCCATGCCAAAAGCACGGACGCTGCTTTTATGTTTTGAAAAACCTTAAATTCGCGACTCGGTTTTACCGGTTACGCTGACGTTCCCAATGCCGGTTCCTCCACCGCCTGAGCCTGATGCACCGTAACCTGCGTAAACGGAATCCCCCACCCGTTGGCGTTGCAGGCGTCCACGGCGATGCGTTGGAGGACCCGGCCGATAGCGTAGTAATACGGCGCGGCGTTTCCTGAAAACGACGCCCACGCAAACAGATCGAGAGAGGAGGCGGCCGCCTCCTTGAACTGGACCAGCACGTCGATGAGATCGGCGCCGAACTCTTCCTTGGCCAGGTCATCCATCATCGCCGCCCGCAGTCGTTCGGGGATGTCCCCTGTGACATCGGCCTGGTGGTCGTAATCGACGCCGAAGGTCATCCCCACGCCGAAGTTGTTTTTGGACAGGTTCACCGGATTCTGGCCCAGGAACGACCCCGAGGGGTAGGTTTTCCGGCAGCCCCCCAACACGTCCATGGTCACGGTTTCCGGCGTCTGGAGGATGACTTTCCCGAACGTGCCGTCGGCGAGGGTGACGTAATCGCCCGCCCGGGTGGGAAACCAGGGCTCTTCACCATCGTGGGGCCGCGACTGACGGCCGATGAGCGAGGCCAACGGCAGTCTGAGGACCCCGCCGCTCAGCTCGCTGTTGGTCAGCGCGGTCTGAAGGTTCAAAGGTCCCACCCGCCAGGGGATGCCGTCGTAGATCAACCGCTCACCTTCCCGGACCGTGCCGATATTGAGGAGCAGTTTGGACTGATCCCAGAATTTGGACAACCCGGTCCGCGCCGTCCAGGCGACCCCCACCAGCACGATCAGCGCGATGCTCAGGATCATCCAGTCGCCGAAATTATAGAGCAGCAACAGGGCGGCCGCCAAAGCCGCCAGAATGGTAAATCCCTGATAGACCACCTGGAAGATGCGGCCGTAAAAGGAGCGCGTCTCCAGCGCTCTGGCGGTCCTGGCCCTGAACAACCGCCAACTGAGAAACCGGAGGCCGAAAAAGATCGCGGCAAAGGCAAGAAAGGCCAGCAACAGATGGAGCCCCCGGGTTTTGAAAAAGTGCGCCGCCGATTCCTGGAGGGTTTTGACCACGGACTGTTTCGATGCGGTTTTCTGATCCAGTTGGAACCGGAGGGACTTGATCTCCCGCTCGATCTCCTGTTCCTTCTCCAGCCACCTCCCGTGGGCGGTGGTCAGTCGCGCCTTGAGATTCGGGTCTTCGGTGGACGCCATCACCTCTTCGACGCTTCCAACGGCGTCCCGGATCTTCTGGAGCGACTTCTCGTATTCGCCGATTCGCCGCCGAAGACTTTCGATCTCCCTGGGGCGCTTGGTGACGCTTTTCAGTTCTTCGATCAGGGGACGGACAATCTCCTGGATCTCCTCTTTGAGATCGAAGGGGCGATCCGATGTCGGCGCCGCGATCTCCAGTTCGCCGCCCGAGGCGATGGTCTCGAATTCCTCGCGCCGTTTCTCCAACGAGGCTTTGATTTGGGCGATTTCGGCCTTGACGGCCCCCTTTTCCTCCTCCGTTTCCGCCGCCTGGAGGGCCGCTTCCTTCTGGTGCAGGGACGCCTGGAGCCGGTCCATGGCTTCCAGGGCGTCCGAAAGGGCCGACAGGCGTTGCCCCGCCTGGGGAGCGGTCCCAGGCGGGGTTCCCGTTTCGGCGGTTTCCGCCGCTGTCGCTGGCGTTGCGATTATCAGGATCGCCGTCAATGTCAGACATGCCCACAAAAACACCGGTTTTTTAGACCGCATCCGTTTCCTCCATATGGATTTCTTGAACTTTCATAAACCCGGGAAAAAATCAATACCACTCGAACCCATCGTCCGATTCCGCGTCCCCCATGGCCAGCCGGGTTCCGTTTCGTTTTCCCTTTTTAGGCGCCGGATCCCGGGCGTCGTCGGCTTCGCGTTTCCCGCGGTCGGCCGCCGCCGCCTTCCCTTTGCCCATCGACGGGGCCTCCCTCCGGCGCTCCGTCGGCGCGCCCATATCGCCGCTCACATTGAAAAACCCCATGGTCTCCTGGAGCTGGATGGCCTGGGCGGACAACTCTTCGGCCGTGGACGACACCTCTTCGGCGGCCGAAGCGTTCTGCTGGACCACGTCGTCGAGTTGCTGAAGGGCCTTGTTGATCTGGTCGGCGCCGGCGGTCTGCTCTTTGGATGCGGCGCTGATCTCCTGGACGAGATCCGCGGTCTTCCGGATGTCCGGCACGATTTTCTCCAGCATCCGGCCCGCTGTTTCGGCCACATCGACGCTGCTGATGGACAGGGCGTTGATCTCCTTGGCCGCCACGCCGCTCCGTTCGGCCAGCTTGCGGACCTCCGAGGCCACCACGGCGAACCCTTTCCCTGCCTCGCCGGCCCGGGCCGCCTCGATGGCCGCGTTGAGGGCCAGCAGGTCGGTCTGCCGGGCGATCTCCTGAATGATGTCGATCTTCTTGGCGATGTTCCGCATGGCGTCCACCGTGTCCCGGACCTGCCGGCCGCCGTCTTCGGCGTCCTGGGCGGCCTGGAGGGCGATCTTTTCGGTCTGGGCCGCGTTGTCCGCGTTAAACTGGATGTTGGCGCCCATCTGCTCCATGCTGGAGGAGACCTCCTCCAGGCTGGCGGCCTGCTCCGACGCGCCCTGGGACATCTCCTGGGCCGAACTGCTCATCTCCTCGCTGCCCGACGCCGCGTTGTCGGCGGCCGTCTGGACCTCGGCCACGACGTCCTTCAAGCGGGACACCATGTTCCGGAGGGCGTCGCTCAGCATGCCGATCTCGTCCTTCTGACGGATGTCCAGGTCGGCGCTCAGGTCGCCGTCGGCCACGGTCTCGGCGAACCGGACCCCGTGGACGAGGGGACGGCTGAGCAAGCCGCCCACATAGAGGGCCGCCAGCACCACCAGGAGAATTAGGGCCGCGCCGATGCCGACGATGGAGAGCACCAGCGCCCTGACCGGCTTTTCGATCTCGGATTCGTTGATCTCCGCCAGCAGGGCCCATTGCAGGTCGTCGCTCACCGTCACGGGGGCATAGGCGGAGAGCACCCGGACGCCGGTGTAATCGACGACGATCTCAGCCCCGGTCTTTCCGGCCAGGGCCGCATTGGCCGACACCGTGTCCACGCCGTTGTTCCGGACGGTTCCGGCAAAGGACGCGTTCACGGAATGGCCCTCGGGGTCGAGGTAGGAATCGGATCGCATCCGGTTGTCCGGCCCCACCAGGTAGGTCTCGCCGGTTTCCCCCATGCCGGTCCGCTCCTGCATCACCGCGTTGATGGCATCGAGGGAGAGCTGCAGGGCGATGACCGTCTCGCACTCGTCGCCGTCCATGACCGGCTGGGCAATGAAAGCGGCGGGCTTGCCGCCGCTGGGGGCGTAGGGTTTGAAATCCCCGACCTGGAACGTCTTCTTCGACAACACGTCGCGGACCAGTTCCCCCAGCCCGGAGTCGGCGTACTTTCCGTCCACGAGGTTGGTGTGATAGTCGTCCTCCCGCCCCACCGTATAGTAGGCATAGCCGTTTTCATTGATGAGAAAGAGATCGTAGTAACCGTAGGCCCCGACATAGGCATGGAAATAGTCTGAACGGCGGTCGGTTCCCGCCCCGTCGCGCGCGCCGGTGAGGGCCTCCTCCAGGTTCTGTTTGGTCACCATGGCCCATGTGACCGTTTCGTCGATGGCCACCGGATCGCCCGCCACCATCACCGGATTCCCGGCCGAGTCCACATGGACGTCCCGGACGCGGGCGCCCCCTAGAACGGATTTCACATAATCGGTGGCGATATCCGTCACGTCGTATCCGATCACATAGGCTCCGTCTCCCATGGTCCTGAGATCGCTGCGGAATTCGATCCGCCCGTCGGCCTCGTCGATGAGATAGGTCTCGCCGGTTTCGCCCAGCCCCTCACGCTGCTGGACGATCTCGTTGATCCGGGCCGTGGGGACCTGGAGCGCCACCACCGCGCTCACCTCCCCGCCGGCGTCCCGGACCGGCGCGCCGATGAACATGGCCTCCCTGCCGCCGCTGGGGGTGTAGGGCGAAAAATCCTCCAGAACGATCATTTCTCTCTCGATCACCTGTCTCCAGAGCCGGGCCAGCCCTTCCCGTTTGTAAGGGCCGTGGCCCAGATTCGTTCCCAGATCGCTTTCTTTGGCATGGGTGAACATCACATGGCCATGGGGCTCGCAGATAATGAAGATGTCGTAATAGCCGAAGTCGGCCACGTATTTCCCCATGGCCTCCTCATACCGGCGCCAAATCGCTTCGTACCGGACCGTCTCCACATCGAAGGGGGATTTCGGTCCGAACGTCATGTCGTCGTGGTATTCTCGCAGCTCCCGGAAAGCCCCTTTGACGTCTTCGCTCTTGGAGAGCACCGTAACGTCGTCGGACATTTTGTCGATGAAGCTTTGCAGCTGTCGCTTTTTCAACTCCTGGACGCTGTCCAGCTTGTTGAAGGCCTCGTCCCGCAGCTTGCCCACCGTCTCCACCAGCACGGACATGTCGCCCCGCCGTTCAACGAAAAAGCGTTCGATCTGGTTCTTTTTGACGCCCCGCATGGCCCGGAGCTGATCGTAGGCCGAGGTCATCATG
The DNA here is from genome assembly GCA_011389855.1 of Desulfobacteraceae bacterium. Lineage (GTDB taxonomy): Bacteria > Desulfobacterota > Desulfobacteria > Desulfobacterales > JAABSP01 > JAABTD01. The sequence continues at coordinate 13,563 of JAABTM010000059.1, read as the reverse complement.
GCCTCCGACGCGACCTCCGCCGCCCACCAGCCCACCAGGACCAGGGGGATAAGGCCGATAAACAGAAACATGCCGATGAGCTTCGGCTTCATTTTGATATCCCGGATTTTGAGCATACATCTCTCCTTTCGTTGTCCGCTATGAACGGTAGACTTCGAATCGAATGGATTCCATCTGTCCAGCGACAGCTTAGAAGTGCAACTAATTTAAAGGTGATGGGTGATGGGTGATGGGTGATGGGTGATGGGTGATGGGTGATGGGTGATGGGTCAACTCCTGAACCCAAAAAACCGCTGGATTTTGCCCAGAATCTGGGCCGACAGGGTCTTTTCGGCTTCCCGGTTCGAGACGGTCTTCGATGTTGCGGTGGCGGTGGCCTGTTTCCGCTTGACCAGGGCAACGAACAAATTAACCGGTTTTCAAAATGTGGAGCGATAGCGGAACATTTTGAAAACCGGTTGAATGCTTGGTTGGCGTGTTATTTCTAACATATCTATGTATTGCAATTTATTTTATGGATGCTTAAAATAGTATAATTTTTCTATGTAAATCAATAATTGCATTTGCTTTCATCAAAAAATCCATACCCAATATGCCATTTATCTCAAATCCATAATCCAAGAGGCCAACATCAATTTTGAAATCTGTTATTACCTTATCTCCAACCTTAATAAAATCTATAACCTTGTGATAAACAGATTCTTCACCTCCAATACCTACAATTTGGGCCGTAGTATCATTAGCTTCGGGCTTGACGCCAATATTTGAAAGAATATCAGCATTGAGAATAGTAGTAGCGGAACCAGTATCTACCAGAATATTTGATATATCGATCGACAAACTGCAATAACCTACCTGTATTGATATAAATGGTAAATTATATTGTATTATCAGATCCATATAAGTTATCCTCTGATTCCTATCCAGCGTTTCAATGGGATTTCTAGTTTTTCATGTGATGTATGAATAAAATGGAAATCTCTTCTTGGGTATTCTTTATGCAAACTATTACATAGCTTCATGGCCTTTGTGCCATCATCAAATGATTCCATAACTGATATATTATCATAATATTTTGTATCGCCCTGCATACGTGTTTTTAAACCTTCAATAACAACCCATTTGTCAGGGTAGGCATTACGAATATCAATCCACTTCATTTTTACCTCCATGGTAATTTATTTAAGATTATAAAATTTTGTAATAACTATAAGCACGCCAACGCCTGCATCACCCGCTTTGCCCAGAGTGCAATGAGCGCAGCGAACGAAACGGCGGGTAAAGTCGGGGGTATGCACTTGTTAAGCTATACTTCGCAATCCTCATAGTATTCCCTTGACAGGCCACCTGGAAGATGTGTCCGTAAAAGGAGCGCGGCGCCATCGTTCTGGCGGCCCAGGTCCTGAACAACCGCCAAAGGACAGCTCAATACCGCTCAAACCCCTCATCCTCGAATTCCTCGCCCATGCCCGGCCGGGGGCCTTTGGATCGGCCGGCCTTCTCATCGGGCGCCCCCTGGGGTTCCTGGGGCTTTGCGCGTTCGTTACCGGCCGCGCCGCCGTCGCCGCCCACCTTGAAAAAGCTCATGGTCTCCTGGAGCTGCTGGGACTGGGTGGAGAGTTCCTCGGCCGTGGAAGAGACCTCTTCGGCGGCGGAGGCGTTCTGCTGCACCACATCGTCGAGCTGCTGGAGGGCCTTGTTGATCTGATCGGATCCGGCGGTCTGCTCCTTGGAGGCCGCACTGATCTCCTGCACCAGTTCGGCGGTCTTCCGGATGTCCGGAACGATCTTTTCCAGCATTTGCCCGGCGGTCTCCGCCACATCGACACTGCTGCCGGACAGGGCGTTGATCTCCTTGGCCGCCTCGCCACTCCGTCCGGCCAGCTTGCGCACCTCCGACGCCACCACCGCGAACCCCTTGCCGGCCTCCCCGGCCCGGGCCGCTTCGATGGCCGCATTGAGGGCCAGCAGATCGGTCTGGCGGGCAATCTCCTGGATGATGTCGATCTTCTCGGCGATATTGCGCATGGCTTTCACCGTCTCCTTGACCTGCCGGCCGCCGTCCTCCGCGTCCCGGGACGTCTGGAGAGCGATCGTTTCGGTCTGGGCCGCGTTGTCCGCGTTCAACTGGATGTTGGCGCCCATTTGCTCCATGCTGGACGAGACCTGTTCCAGACTGGCGGCCTGCTCCGAGGCGCCCTGGGACAACTGTTGTGAACTGGATGCCATCTGCCTGCTGCCGTCGGCGACCTGTCTGGAGGCTGTCTTGACATTGGAGATGACGCCTTCGATCCTTCGGGTCATTTTGCTGAGTGAAGAAGCCAGGTCCCCGATCTCGTCCGACCGTTTGATGTCGATACCGGTTTGAAGCTCGCCTTCAGCGACCTGACCGGCCATGTCGATTCCCTTATTGAGGGCCCTGATCAATGAGACGGAGATAATCAGAGCAATAAGAACCGAGACAAGGAATGTGGCGGCGGTTATGGCAAGATAAACAATGACTGTGTTTCTAATATTTTTCGCCATAGTATCAGTCATTTCCACTGTGCGCTGCTCCTGGAGTTCGCCGAGTCTGTCCATGGTTTTCCGCATGGTGGAAAAGGCTGTCTCTGCAATGATCTCGTTTTCTCTGATGACCTGATTATCACTGAAAGTGGCCAGGCTGAACTCCAGGACCTTCCGGCTCCGGGCCTGCCATTCCTGATAATACCGGGTGAAATCATCCAGAAACGTCGCGGCGGCAGGCCCGCTGATCCGGGCGGCCCGGGTCACTCTGTCCCCTGCCTGCCGGATGTTTTCCAGATTGTCCGCATCCAAACCCTGAAGCTCCTCCAGACTGCCTGCCAGCGGGGCCAGAAGCTGAAACACATAGGCCTGATACGCGTCCCTGTCACCGTTCAGGCAGAGGGTGAGGGCCTCTTCCAACTCCCGCCGGCGCGGGGCGCTGATATCCCGTGCCAGTTGGGATTCGATCAGTATGCCCAGTTGATCAATATTGTCGCGCATGCTGTCAAAAGCATTGATGGCAGCCTGGGAAGCGGTGATTCTGTTCTTTTCCAGTTGCGCCTTGGCCAGGGCTGTGGTGATGATTTAGTATGGGCCAGAAATGCCTGATATCCGTCCCTGTCCCCGTGGATCATGGTTTCATAATGCGCATGAAGGGTGTTCAGGTCACTGATCTCATTGTTCAATGAGTTCAAATTCAGCAGACCGGTTCCGAAGATCAGAAACATCCCCAGAATCGGAATTCCGATAACAAGAAAAAACTGCATCCTGAGTTTCATTGTTTTCTCCTTTGCAAAGCGATAGAGTTCCGCCGAGTGGATTTAGCTGAAATTGTTTTTAGAAGGTTTTCTATCAACCGCCCCAAAAATCCGCTGGAATGACAGGTTATATGATTTACGGTTTTCATCTTTTAGCATGTCTTTTAATTTTTCCGCTGATCCAAAAAATTGAGCATTTCTGATAAAACAGATAGTATAAAAGCTAAAGCATTGAATAATTATCCATGAGTCTTATCTGATGCCTTGTCTAAAACTTCCCGCACTTTGGCAGCCAAGTCGCCCTTTGAGAAAGGTTTCTGGATAAAGCTGACGCCTTCATCCAATACGCCATGGTGGGCGATCACATTCGCTGTATAGCCGGACATGAACAATCGCTTGAGATCGGGATAGAGGGACAGGAGGTTTTTGGCCAGGTCCCGGCCGTTCATTTCGGGCATGACCACATCGGTCATGAGCAGGTGAATCTCGCCGGCGTGTTCACGGGCAAAAGCGATGGCTTCTCCCGGCGTGCCGGCCGCAAGGACCTTGTAACCGGTCCGCTCAAGCATCATCCGGGTCATTCTCAGGATGGCCGGCTCGTCTTCGACCAGCAGGATCGTTTCGTGACCGCACGCGGCGGGTCGGCCCGCCTCCTTGTCCGGCAGCGGGGTCTCTTTGGCCCGGTGGCGCGGCAGGTAGATCCGGAAGGTCGTGCCCTGGCCCGGCTCGCTGTAGACATTGATGAAACCATTATTTTGCTTGACCGCGCCATAGACCGTGGACAGGCCGAGGCCGGTGCCTTTGTCCGATTCCTTGGTGGTGAAGAACGGCTCGAAGACATTTTCAAGCGTCTCGGAATTCATGCCGCAACCGTTGTCGCTCACGGTCAGCAGCGTATACTCCCCGGGCACAAAACCAGCATGTTCCTTGCAGTATTCCTCGTCGAGAACGGTGTTGCCCGTTTCGATGGTAACTTTGCCGACATCGGCAATGGCATCCCGGGCGTTGACGCACAGGTTGGCCAGAACCTGGTCGATCTGGGCGGGATCGATTTTTACCGGCCACACCTTCTCGCCCGGAATCCAGGCCATATCGATGTCTTCACCGATCAGCCGGTGCAGCATCTTGAGCATGCCTTCCACGGTCTTGTTGAGGTCGAGCACCTTGGGGGCCACGGTCTGTTTGCGGGCAAACGCCAGGAGTTGCCGGGTCAGGTCGGCGGAGCGTTCACCGGCTTTTCTGATTTCCGTAAGATTGGCATGAAACGGCTGGTGTGGTTCCATCTCCTCCAGGATCATGTCCGCGTGGCCGAGAATAATCCCCAGCATGTTGTTAAAATCGTGGGCCACGCCCCCGGCCAGACGCCCCACGGACTCCATCTTCTGGGCCTGGGTCAACTGGGTCTGGAGTTTCTCCCGCTCCTGCTCGATCTGCTTGCGCTCGGTGATGTCCCTCGTGATGGAGAGAATCACTTTCTCACCTCCGATTTCTATCACGGCAGCCGACATGAGGCCGTATTTAATATCTCCGTTTTTCGATACGAATTCCGCTCCCAGGTTTTCCACGAACCCTTTTTCATTCAGTCCATCTACAAGCTTTTTCCTGTCCTGTAAATTCTTCCAGATATTCAATTCAAGTAAAGATTTGCCTATAACCTCTTCGGGATGATATCCCATTATCTTGGTGAAGCCGTTATTGATGTCGATGTAAACTCCGTCCTCCTGCCTGTTAAGGTTTATCGAGTCAGGGCTGGTTTTGAATGCCAGCCTGAATTTTGCCTCACTCAGCCTTAATGCTTCCTCCATTTTTTTACGTTCAGTGATATCGACATGTGTACCGATACACCGTTCACCTTTACCTTTTTCATCGAAAAAAACGTTCGCCCTTGCAAGGATATCGACCCAGTGGCCATCCTTATGCAGCATTTTGAATTCGTTCTCGAAGTTCTCTCTTTTGCCTTCGAGGACCTCGTTCAGTATTTCCCAGGAGACCTTGACATCTTTCGGATCAGTCAAACGTTCCCACTCGGAAAACTCGTTCTTGATTTCATGGTCTTCATAACCAAGTATTTTTTTCCAGACAGGGGAATAATAAATCTCGTTCGTTTTAAGGTTCCAGTCCCAAAGCCCGTCATTGACAGCCCGTATGGCAAGATCAAAACGCTCCCGCTCTTCTATAAGTTTATCCAGGGCCAGCTTTCTTTCAGTAATGTCTTCATGGTTTCCGATCATGTAAACCGCATCACCATTCTCATCCCTTTCAACCACCTTGGCGACAGTTCTGACCCAACGATAATCACAACTCTTGGTTCTAAGCCGGAACTCGTTTTCGTATAAAGCCGGTTTTGTTTTCAAAAACTCCTTAGCAACATTTAAAACCTCTTCCCTGTCATCAGGGTGGATCAGGTCAAGCCAATTGTCAAAATCAGCAGGAAATTCATCCGGCTCATAGCCTAGCATCTTGTAATATTTTGGGCTGAAATAAAGTTCGTTGGTCTTGAAATTCCAAGACCAAATGCCATCTGCCGTGGCATCCAAAGTTAGTTGCAACTCTCTTTCATTTTCTCTCAGCTCTTCTTCCGCCCGCTTGCGCGCGGTGATGTCCTGAATCGCAAACACGACCCGGTCGATCCGGCCTTGCTCATCGTGTAACGGCGCTCCGTTGATGCTGAGTATTTTCCGAGCGGCGGCCGGCGGGGCGATCGCGTGTTGAATGTCATGGACGGGCTGGCCGGTCGACATGACCAGGTTAAACGGCAAACGTTCGTTGGGAAAAGGAGAACCGTCCAAATCGGTGATCAGCCACTCGGGGTCATTGTAGCCGAGGGTTTCAATGGAGTATTTTTCCAGGCCGAAGAGCTGTTCCGCATGACGATTCGCAAAAACAATCTTTCCCTGACGGTTCACCAGGGTGATAGCCACCGGTCCGTCTTCAATGATGCGATCGGAGAGTTCCTTCTCCATTCGCAATTCGTCTTCCGCCCGCTTGCGCGCGGTGATGTCCAGGCCATGTGACACCACCCCGACGATTCGGTTATCTTTGTCACGGTAGGGGGTGTATTCCATTCTCATCCAGCAGGGGCCTGTTCCAGGAAAATCCATCTGGATCTCGTACCGGACAGGCTCGCCTGTGAGACAACGGTCCAGGTGGGGCCGGATTTCCTGTTCAAAAACCGCCGGGCTTATAAAATCCGCTACCGCACGACCTGTAATGTTTTCCGGCGCCGTCCCGTAAACCCGGCAATAGGCTTGGTTTACCACAAGGTAACGGTAGTCACCGGAAACAATGGCCATGGGCTGAGGGGTGGTCTGAATGATCTGGTTTTTAAGCTGGAGTTCCTTATCCTTTTCGATTTTGGACAGGGCAAAGGCCAGGTCATTGGACACCTCCAGAAACAGATCCTGCTCTTCAGTGTCATGGGCGAATTGGGCGGGAGTAGAAACCGACAGGACGCCGAAAATCGCACCCTCATGTTCAAGGCGATGCGCGAGAGCGGCGCGGCCGCCGTAACTGCTTGCAAGCGGGCAGTCGTGGCACTCGGCCGCAAGGTCCTGAATCACCTCGAGTTCGCTTGTCTCAAGCGCACGCTGCATGCAGGCGGGAAAGACGCCCCTGTTCAGATTATCCCGTACCGCCTCGAAATTGCCGTCGGACACCGCTGCCCCTGTTTGTGTTACGCAGCGGCCGTCTTTATCCAAAAGGGCGATCCATGCGTTGAAATAGCCCATGGTTCCGGTGAGGTTTTCACAAGCCTTCTGAATGAGGTGATGCGGATCGTTTTCCTTTACAATCAGTTGATTGACATCAAGGACCGCTTTCAACACATTCTTTACATGCACTTCCCGCTCCTGAGCCTCTTTTTGTTTTCTCTCGGCCTCTGCTTTTTCAACGATTTCACCGATCAACCTGGCAAAGGCGCCCAGAAGCTGTTTCGTCACGTCAATAATGAATGTTGGACGTGATCTATAGCTTTCACCAATCTCTTTCAGCTTCTCAGGATCGATACCAAAGGCAACAGCCAGAGCTTTCAGTTGATCGGGGTCTTTCGGCGGGTCGCCATAGCCGATATTGATTGCACCAATAACTTTTTGACCGGCATAAATCGGCTCGGCATATAGATGTATCCCCCCGACACATTCGATGTCTGTATTCCTTCCAGTCTCAATGGCCTTTTTTGCAGAATCGTTCCAACAGTTTTCATGACAGCGCCACTTGCCGCAGGATAGGGCTTCCCGGTTGTCATCGGTTTTACACAGTTCACGGGAGGCGGAATCCATAAGCCGGCACCATCCGGAAGAAAACATCCCGAATGCATAATCCCCGTTGGCCTCATAAATCGCAACGGATGTATCAAGCAGCTTAATCGCATTCTCCCCGATTTCTTTCAGCGTTTCCGCCCCCACATAATCCATGATCAACCGACAACTGTTTAATTCCGTTACATCACCATATGGCGGGATATATTCATCCTTTTCGTTGTCTGACAGGGGAACGGTTCCGTTGAGCATCCATTCCAGCTTTTTTACTTTGTCCTGTTCTGATTTTTGCATGCTTACCTTTTTAAAATCATAAATGATATAATTTGGTACTGGGCAGTATAATGCTGAAATAACAAACAGTTGAAAGTAGTGTGAAGCGCAGCGAAACACCGCCGTTTGTGAATAGCAAATACTAATTTGCAAACTTCCCTGAAAAATCCTCGAACGCATTTGTGACGGCGAACTCAACCTCATTGCCCAGAGCTTTGAAATGGGCTATCCCGCATTTGATCTTGGCGTTTTCTTTGGGTCTGCGTTCTCCGGAATAAATGGTGCTTTTGGTTTCAACAATGAAATAAAGTTTCTCTTTGCCATCCACCTCAATCAATACGGCCCAGTCCGGATTATAGGTTCCCAGCGGGGTGTCGATTTTGAACCAGTCCGGGAGCTTGGCATACAGCTTGATATCGTCGCTTTGTTCAAAAGCGGTGGCAAACTCCAGTTCTATATCGGAATCGTACACCACATGGTCAAAGACCGATTTCCGGCTTTCAACCATGTTTTTTTTCAGGTAACCAAACAGCTCGTTATCGCTGAAAAGTTCCTGCGCATAAAACTGATCATCACCAATCTTGTGATACTTGATGCCGTCGGTCACAAAGAGGCGCATCTGGCCCTGGATAATTGTAGATACCTGCTCGATGAACTTCTGCGGATTGTTTTTGAAAGACTCCAGACGGCCACTGTCGTTGATGATATTAACGATTGTTCGTCGGGTCAGGTTGGTCTCGTTCTGAAGGTAGGTGATCAGATCCGGAAGCTCAAAAGATCTTGATTCATAGACACTGGCTGTTTCCTGAATTTGCTCGGCATGAACGCCGCCCCGGTCAATTTCAGTCTTAGCCTTTCGGTAAATAAACCTGGCTTTGCCAACCTGCAGATTCGCATTGATCTCTCCGGCGCATTTTTCAGTAAGTGCGTCCACATCAAAATCAACCCTGAAGGTTGTCTTGTATTTGATTCGACCCCAAAGTTCTTTGAAATCCGGACTTAAAAATACGGCTTTATTCAGCTTCACCTTTTTCTTGTCGTCACGGTTTTTGATATTGAGGTTTCCGGAAACTTTCTTCAGAACCGCGGCGATTTGAGGTGCGCGTTCTTTGAATTCCTCGGGCAGTTCCAACTCACCGCTTTTCAAAGCAGCTTTCAGGGGGTCCTGAACCTTACCCTTGGTATCTATATATCCGGTTGTTTTCAGGTGATCCCAAAGCTTTTTGGAGGCTTCAACACCGAGGTATTCATTGTTATATTCATCTATTGGAATAACAATGTTTGCAAAAAGGTGTTCTTCAACCACACCGAATTTGATGCCTTCTTCCTGCTCGATCTCTTTCTGCAACTGTTCGGCGAATTTTTCATAGGACTCGTTGGCCATAACAGTGAGGGTGTTGACCTCAAATCCGTGAACCCGCTCACCATCCTGATTGACACAGATACGGAGGCCACGGCCAATTTCCTGCCGTTTCTTGATAACCGAATTGGTTTCGTTGAGCGTACAGATCTGGAAAACGTTGGGGTTGTCCCAGCCTTCTTTCAATGCGGAATGGGAGAAGATGAACTTCAATTTTGAGTCAAAGCTGAGCAGCTTCTCCTTTTCTTTCATGATCAGATTGTAGGCGCTTTCATCCGCGGCGGTATTACCGGAGGCATCCTTCAGCATTTCATTACCTTCAGTGTCCTTCTTTTTATCGACGGCAAAATAACCGTTATGCACACCAGCAGCGACTGTATCCAGATCCGCCCCTTCAAAGAGGGTGCTGTATTTTGGTTTGCGGATCGCCCGGGCATACTCCTCCTCAAACATCAGAGCGAATTTACCCTTTTGCGGATTGCCGCCCTTGTACTCGCGGTAATTGGTCACCTTGTCGATAAAAAACAGGCTGAGCACTTTGATGCCCTGAGGGCGCAGGCGCATCTCTTTGTCCAGATGCTCTTCAATGGTCTTGCGGATCTGCAGGCGCTTGTATTCATCCGGGTCAACTTCGCCGATGGCCTGACCCAGTTTCAGGATCTCCGGCTTGCTGGTGAAGCTGATGTATTCATTGCCTTTTTCGCAATAGATATCCTCGATGATGTAGCCATCGTAAATGTCGCGGCCACCGCTGCATTTTGAATCCAGCAGATCAGCGCCACTTGAGACCACCACGGCTTTTCGTTTAATGCTGCCGTTCCTCATGCGGCAATCAATCTCGATTTTGGCGGTGATCGGGCTCTTCTTATTGTTTACGCTCAGGAGTTTTATGTAGGCTTTGTTGTGGCCGTCTTTGACTTCAACCCCGGCAACTTCAATCTGCTTGACCAGCTTCTGCTCATAGGCATCAACGGAATCCAGTTTGTAGAGCATGTGATGCTTGTCGATATGAGTGGCGGAGTAACGCAGCGTGCAGAGCGGATTGAGTGAGCGAATAGCATCTTTACTCTTTGAAGTAGTGTCCACGCTCTGCGGCTCATCCACGATAACAATCGGGTTGGTTTCCTGTATGTATTCGATTGGCTTGGCCCCGGTCATCCTGTCGTGGAATCGGTGGATAATGTTCGCCTTGTTCTCCTTTTCCGGATCAGTGAAGCTTTTTCGGAAAGCATCGATATTGATCACCATGATCTGGATGTCCGGACTGGTGGCAAAGTTTCTCACATCGGATAGTTTGCTGGAGTCGTAGACAAAATAGTCAAAACTGACATTCTCATAAAGCTCACGGAAATGGTCAACCGTGATTTGCAGCGACTTATACACCCCTTCTTTAATGGCAATAGAGGGCACCACAATAATGAACTTGGTGAAGCCGTAGAGCCGGTTCATTTCAAAAATTGAGCGCAGATAGACATAGGTCTTTCCGGTTCCGGTCTCCATCTCCACGGTAAAATCCATGGAATTCATTTTTTCGGAAGGAGCCAGCCCATTTTTCAACTGAATCTTGCGGATATTCTTATGGATATCCTCATCCAGCAGCTTCAGGCGATTGCCGATACCCAGATTGTTTTCCATGCCGGGAATAACCTGCTGGGTGGTGTATTGCAGTGGAGCCACCGTAAAATTGGTCTGGCAAATTTCCTGCCCCTCAAATACACCGGCAACAGATTCTATGGCCTGTTTCTGGAAGTCCAGATTCGGGTTGAATTGTAATTTCATTCTGCTCCTCCTGATTTAACCACGGAATACACGGAATACACAGAAAGGTTTGGAACCACGAATGAACACCAATAAATCCGGCGTTCAGAGGCGCGGATGGAGCGGACTCGTTCCAGCAGTTCCCGGAAGTAATCCTTGCCGAAAAAGCGGCCGTTCTTCAAGCGCTCGTCATCCATGGCAAAGCCCTTGGTGATGTATTCTTTCAGCAATTGCGTCGCCCAGATGCGGAACTGGGTGGCTTTCGATGAGTTTACCCGGTAGCCGACGGAGATAATGGCGTCGAGGTTGTAGAATTCCAGCTTTCGTTTGATTTGCCGGGAGCCTTCCTGCTGAACTGTTTCCAAAATGGAAATAGTTGCTTCCCGAAGCAGTTCCCCGCTTGCAAATATGTTTTCCAGATGCTTTGAAATAGCAGGAACTCCGACCCCAAAAAGCTCGGCAATACGTTTTTGAGTCAGCCAGATCGTCTCGTCGTGCAGAATGCACTCCACCTTCACCTGGCCATCCGGAGCGGTGTAGAGCAGAAACTCTGTCATCTCGTCCTGTGTTGTCAACCTGCGCTCATCTGTTTCCAACGAAGTTTTAATTTCCGTGTTTTCCGTGGTTTTATTCAATTCGTCTTTAGTCGTGTCCATTGGTGGTTTCTTTCCCATTACAAGCTCCTTACATCGACAATGCCGGCTTGTTTGAGAATCTGAACCGCATTGGTTTTGACCACGTCATCTTTGAAGCCAGAGTCTTTGAATACCACCCGCATGATTTCCGGATTGAGCTCATCTTTCAGTTTGGCAATGCCCTCGACCACTTTCAGAGAGATTGCATCCGACAGGCAGATAATGAGCGCCCCCATGCCGATATCAAAAACCTTTTTCCCGGCGATGGTGTGTTCAGTTATTGGCAGGGTAAGATCCAGACCGTATTTGAGCAGAACTTCATAAAGAACATCTTCCTCACGGCGGTCGGTTTTAATGTTGGAGATAAAGTCTTCGAGGGTGCGCTCCGTCATATCAAAGTCCACTTCCCACGGTTTGATATTGGTGGAGTCGAGTTTGAATACCTTGAAGCCAAGGTCGCCTTGATACTCTGGGTTTTCTTCTTTGATCTTTTCGGCGGCCCGGCGGATGCGTTCTTTGCTGATTTCGGCGATGGTTTTGTAGCCAGATTTGAAGGCTTTTGATTTTCCATCTGTTGTTTCGGGGAGTTGAACCATAATGAACTTGCGATTTCCACCATCCTTTGCGTTAAGACTTAGTGCAGCGTGAGCTGAAGTTGCAGAGCCCGAAAAAAAATCAAAAATATAATCATTATCACTACCGGAAAGTTGGATAATTCTTTTTAATAGACTTGTCGGTTTTGGAGTGTCAAAAAACTGATTATTATCGAAAAGTTCTTTTAGTTTAGTGCTAGCTAATTTGTTACTTCCAAAATCTTTATGCGGCCACCAAGTTTCAGGGGTTAATCCTTCTTGTACCTCCGACAAATATTTCTTAAGCATAGGCCTTCCTTCGCCATTCTTACCAAACCAAATCCGGCCTTCCCTTAGCCAATTTTCGTAAACTTCTTGATTACAACGCCAATATCTTCCCGCCGGAGGATGAACAGACTTGCCATGCGGAGTTATAATTTCGAATTGGCCAGCAGCATAGAATTTTCCAGCAGAAAGATTTTCTGCTTTCCAAGGCCCTCTTGGATCTTTATCTGGATTTTGAAACTTAGCAATTTGTTCTTTTGTACGAGGAAACCTTCCAAAATGGAGGTTTATATAGTCTTTCGCAAAAATCAAAATATGATCATGAGTATTGGAAATATGTCGTGCTGTCATATTGGCAACGTAGGCTTTTTGCCAAACTGCATTTGCAATGAAGTTTTCTTCTCCAAAAATTTCATCACATATTTTACGGCAGTTGGCGACTTCTCCATCATCAATGGAAACAAAAATAACCCCATCATCTTTCAGCAGGTTCCTCGCCAGCTTCAGGCGTGGATACATCATATTCAGCCAATCGGTATGATAACGCCCGCTGGTTTCCGGATTATTTGAAAGGTTACGGCCTTCACCGTCCACCTGGCCGGTTATTTCCTTGTAGTTTTTGATGTTGTCCTTGAAGTTGTCTTTATACACAAAATCCTTACCGGTATTGTACGGCGGATCGATATAAATCATCTTTACCTTTTTGTGGTAGCTCTTCTGCAGGAGCTTGAGTACTTCAAGGTTGTCACCTTCAATAAAAATATTCTGCGTGGTGTCCCAATCCACCGATTCTTCCTTGCAGGGCCGCAGGGTTCCAGTGCTAGGCGTCTGGGCAATCATCCGTGCTTTGCTTTTACCGTTCCAGGAAAAGCTGTAACGCTCATCGCGGTCGTCCACAAAAGTGCCGAGTACTTCCTTCAGCGCCTCGAAGTCTACCTTGCCTTCGGTGAAGGCTTCCGGAAACAGCTCCTTCAACTTGCCCACGTTTTCGGCTACGATGTCCATTGTTTTACCATCCATTTTTTCCATGACCGGTGATCAACCTCTCTTATTACAGGCTCGCAGCCAATTGCTTGAACTCTTGTTCAAATTTCTTGATTTGTGTATTCAATTCCACCTGCCGATTAAAAGCCGCTTTTTTAAGCTGCCCGCGCAGCGCCG
>JAABTM010000318.1 GCA_011389855.1 Desulfobacteraceae bacterium | reverse complement strand
ATCCTTCGGGATGAGGGAAAGCGGAAGAAAACAGCGTTTTTCAGACGCCTGATCGGGCGGACCCTCGATGTTCTGATCGAAGGACGGCGGGACGCCGCCGCGGGCCGGCTCAAAGGGATGAGCGACAACTACGTCCCCGTTCTCCTGAAGGGGGGCGACGACCTGAAAAATACTTTCACCCCGGTGCGGGTCGTGAAAGTATTTGAAGACGATTCAGTTCATGGGGTTATCGTCGACTCAGACCCGAACGGCGGTGAAATTCCGGGAAAAAAGACTTGATTTTAGTCTTTTATGTGGTAAAGGACAAACAGTAAGCGCGGTAAGTCATTCGTAATATCTATATAAATCCATAGGCTTTTGGGAGAAATCTTTCCAAAGCGCATCGTCAAGCCTGACTGGGGATGGGGGCCTTTATGAAGACCAGACCAACGGTTGTCGTCATGGTGTTTTGTATCGGGATGCTCTGCGTCCGCGGCTCCGCTTCGGCGGGGATGACAGACTTAGACGGGGACGGCATGGACGACGGATGGGAAAGGGCGGTGCGGCTCGATCCGGGCGCCAACGACCAAGACGGCGATCCCGACGGGGACGGCCTCTCCAACCTGGAGGAATACCGGCACGGCGGCGATCCCCTCGATCCCGATTCGGACGGGGACGGGCTCTCCGACGGCGACGAGGTGTACCTGTATGGCACTAACCCGGCCCTGGCCGACACCGACGGCGGGGGCCGGTCCGACGGCCAGGAGGTGGCGGGGGGCGGCAATCCGCTCAACCCGGACGACGATGCCGCCGGACAGAGCGTCTCCATCAGCCTCCAGGCCGGGTGGAACATGTTCTCCATTCCCCTGACGCCGCCGTCGGCCGACGTCGTCGAGGTGCTCGCGCCCATCGCCGGCGCCCACAAAGCGGTCTGGGCCTATTCCAGGGGAAAATGGCGGTGCTACGACCCCGCCCATCCCGCCCTCAGCGACCTGGAACGGATCGAACCCGGCAGGGGCTACTGGATCAACATGAAAGTCGCCAGGCGGCTGACGGTATCCGGCGCGCCGGTGGCCGCATCTATTCCGCTTTACGGGGGCTGGAACTTGGTGGGATACAACTCCGCTCACCCCCAATCGGTGGAGAAGGCTTTGGAAGAATTAGACTGCGACTACCTCTCCATCTGGTCTTTCAGGATGGGCGTCTGGCGAGTCTTTGATCCGGAAAATCCCCAATACAGCGATCTGACGGAGTTCGCGCCGGGGGACGGTTACTGGATCGAAACCGCAGGGGACTGCCAGTGGCGGTTGCCTTAATCTTCGACCGATTTTAGATATCCATTATCGAGGGGAACGATCATGATGAAAATATTGCCCGGAGCGTCTTTTCTAATCGGCGTGTTCGTCGGAATCCTGGCCTTGCCTTTTCTCTCGCCCGCATGGTCTCAAGGGTTGCCCAAGCCCGTGCCTGTCGTCGGAACACTGAAGGTGGATGGCATGATGATTCAGGGCGCGGCCGGTGACCGATATCGGTTCGAGATCACGAAAGTCGACGGGACGCCCTACGAACCGGAAGCCGTGCCCGAAACCCCCGGTCTCGGCGAGACGGGATTTTATCGGATCGACATCCCGGTTTTCGATGCATCCGAGCAGCCCGGCGGCGCCCAAATCGGTGAAACCGCCGTCATCCATGTAAACGAGGACGGCGCCCCGCTTAGGGTCGCCTCTCCTCCGAATGGGCGATTTACAGTGGTGGAACCGGAGGAGACATTTCTCATCATCGATATTGTCGCCGAGCGCGAAACCCAGGCCAACGTCCGCCCCGTGGCGTCGGCGTCCGGTCCGGACGGGCCGGTGACGCCGGGGGTTCGGGTGGTGCTGGACGGGAGAGATTCCTACGACCCCGATTCGGAGAATCCTCTCGCGCACCGATGGGAACAGGTCACCAATGCCGATTTGAACCTGACGGGCGAAAGCACGGTCCAGGCGGAGTTTACGGTCCCCTCGGAGGTGAGTGACGCGGACAACCCCCTGATTTTTCGGTTGACAGTCACCGACGACGAAGGGGGCCGAGACGACGATACGGTCGCCGTCACAGTCTCTCCGGCCGCCAATGTGACCCCGGTCGCCATGGCCGGTGCGGATCGAACGGTGGTGGAGGAGGGCGAAACCGTGACCCTGAATGCCGCTGGTTCTTCGGACCCGGACGGATCTATCGATAGTTATCGATGGCGCCAAATCAGCGCCGGGCCGGAGATTGCACTGTCGGATCCTCACGGGGAAAAGACGACCTTCGTGGCGCCGGCCGTGGATGTGGGCGGTACGGCGATTATTTTCGAACTGACTGTCACCGATAACGAGGGATCGACCGATGACGACGACGTCAAACTCACCGTGATGGACAACGGCATCGTCGCCTTTCCGGAAGAGGTTCTTCCGTTTTGGACCAGCCAAGACCGGGAAATGGGCATAGTGATCGACAAAGGAGAGATTGTCGACCTCGATTCCGATCCTCAGGTAAGCGAGGGCGGGGCGCCGGATGATCGAATTTACGGCGAAGTGGCTATGGAAATCGTCCTTGACGAGTCCAGCCCGAATGCCGATTTCACCCTCTATTTGCCTGAAGCGGCCCCGGAAGGACATCGATGGTACCGCTACAGAGCCGGAGATGGATGGAAAGCGATAGACGACGGCGTGGTCGATTTGGGGGGCGGCGCCGCGTCTCGAATGGCACGATCCAACGGAGATGCCGTGGACGGAACCCGGTTCCGGATGATCCTGGCCGACGGCGGGGATGTGGACAGCGACCGGGCCGTCAACGGCCGGTTCAGCGGCATCCTCGCGTTGGGCGCGGCGGGAGGCGCTCCGGAACCCGATGAAGAGGATCCCGACCACGACAACAGCGGCGAGACCAACAACTGCTTCATTTCCGGCGCCTTTGCCGGCGGCGGAGCGGCCATGGCCGGGATGAACCCGCGTGATTTATGGTCAATGCTTTTGCTGGCGATCGCGGGCCTCGCTCTGGCCGGCCGGAATCGCCTGAACCGATCCAAAAGGGGCTGAAACCGCAATAGACGACGATAACCCGACACCCGAAACGAGGTAAGATCATGGCCCGAAGGGGGATCACGGCACTCTTAATGCTTCTGATGTTGATGCGGGTCGGCGGAGCGCCGGTCCAGGCGGCGGTGAGACTGGATTCGGACAGCAATGCGCCGGACAACGGCTTCGGCCGCGCGGTGGGGATCTCCGGAGACGACGCCGTCGTCGGGGCGCCCCTGGATCGGGCGGATGGGGACATTCGGGCCGGCGCCGCGTATCTGTTTCATCGGGAAAACAACATCTGGGAGCGGGGGGAGACGCTGACGGCGCCGGACGGGGCCGAGTCCGACTTTTTCGGCCACGGCGCGGCCATATCGGGCGACCGGGTCATTGTGGGCGCCCCGCATCACCATGGTCCCGCATTCGGCGGCGGCGCCGCCTACGTCTATGAACGCGGATCAACGGGCTGGCGGCTGTCGGAAAAACTGACCGCCGAGGACGGCGGCCGGAACGACGCCTTCGGCTGGAGCGTCTCCATTTCAGGCGAGACCGCCGTGGTTGGCGCCTATCGGACCGACGGCCGGGGCGCGGCCTATGTATTCGTCAAAGGGAGTTCCGGATGGACCCAGGAGGCCAGGCTGACCGCTTCCGACGGCGATGACGGGGACGATTTCGGGCGATCCGTTTCGGTCTCCGGAGACCGGGTCGTTGTCGGGGCCATCCACCATGGCGGCCACGGAAACCGGTCGGGGGCGGCCTATGTGTACCGGCGGGACGGCGGTCAATGGATAGAGGAAGACGAGCTGTATCCATCGGACGGGGCCCCGGATGATTTTTTCGGGTTTTCGGTCTCCATTTCCGACGACTGGGCGCTCATCGGCGCCTCGGCGGACGACGAACGGGGAACCGACGCCGGCGCCGCTTATCTCTTCCAGCGCAGTGGAACGAGCTGGACCCAGCGGGAAAAGCTGCTCCCCTCGGGCGCGTCGGGGGATTTTTTCGGCCGGTCCGCGGCCCTGTCGGGGAAATGGGCCGTGGTGGGCGCGGACGGCGCGGACAAGTGGGGAGCCGATTCCGGCGCGGCCTACATTTTTGAAAAAAAGACCTCTGGCTGGCAACAGGTGGAGAAGCTGACGCCCACCGACGGCCGAACCGGCGACCGGCTGGGCTGGAGCGTGGCCGCTGATGAAGGCTGGGAGATAGGCCGGTTCATGCTGGGGACTCGGGACGGTTCGCCCGGCGCCGCCTACGTTCATTCCGAGACAGCCAATGCGCCCCATATCGAAATCTCTCCTTCCTCTCTGACCTTGTACAAGCTCGCCGCATCGCCTGGCGTGGAGGTTCGGGCCGATGATGGCGCCCGGAACAGCTTGGGCTACGCCGTGGCGTCGGGCATCACTCCCCCGGATGCGGTTCGAAAATATTGGGAAGAGCGGGTAATTCCCCCGTCGAAACCCATCGCGGACGCTCTCCCCTCGGCCGTGGACTGGAGGCAATACGACAGTCCCGTCAAATCCCAGGGCGGATGCGGCTCCTGCTGGGCGTTCGCCACGACGGCCCTGGTGGAAAATCTGATCAACCAGGCGAAGATTTCCGGGGCCGACGATCTTTCTGAACAGACGCTTCTGTCGTGCAGCGTCGAGGACGGTTGCAGCGGCGGATGGTATTTCGATGCGTTGCGCTACGTCAACCAAAACGGCGTCTCTTCGGAAACCTGCCACCCGTATAGCGCCAGTGACGGCGTTTGCGGCGACCGGTGCGAACAACCGAATTACCTGATCAAAATACGGGAACACACATCGGCCATGGGCCTCTGGGGGAAAGACCCCACCGTGGACGACATTAAACTGGCCCTGCAAAACGGCCCCCTGATCGTGTATATGCTGGTGCCCGATGACGGCACCTTCGAGGGAAACGGATACAAGGGCGGCATCTACGATTTTCAGGGCGATTACATTTCAGGTCGGCAGGGCCATGCCGTACTGGTGGTGGGCTACAACGACCTCCAGAAATACTTTGAGGTAAAAAACAGCTGGGGCGAAGGGTGGGGAGAAAACGGCTATTTCCGCATCGCCTACGACGACGTAACGGACGAAGTACGGTTCGGCGGCTACGCGGCGTCGGCGTCGGGAGTCTTCATGGAGGGCAGCGGCGGGTTTGTCGCCATCGGCAATTCCGGAAACGCGGATCTGATCGTATCCAGGATCACGACCAATCAGCCCGACTGGCTGGCGTTTTCTCCATCCGCACTTTCTGCCATTCCAGAGGGCGGCCAGAAATCCCTTAACATCTATGTCTCCGACTGGAAAGCCTTGCATGATAGCTCCGGCAACACCGGCGAGATCACCATTCATTCCAACGACCCCCGCCAGAGCGCGGTCTCCATATCCGTCGAGGCGGTTGTTCCCGAGGAACCCGACGACAAAGATCCCGACAAGGGGGACCTGAACAACGACGACTCCGTGGATCTGGAAGACGCCATCATCGCACTGAAAATCCTGTCCGGGATCCAGGTGGGCTATCCGGGCCTTCGCCCCGATTTGGAGGCGGCCGATGTTAACGGAAAC
>JAABTM010000317.1 GCA_011389855.1 Desulfobacteraceae bacterium | reverse complement strand
GATCGGGCGGGGGAGGGGCCTTGGCCGACGCTTCCGGCGGGCGACCGGCGACGGCGGGCAGGTCCAGGCAGACGTGGCCCATCCGCCGGGTCCGCGTGGTCAGCGCGGCGGCCAGATCCACCGCCGAGTCCGGCGCGGTGGACAGTCGACGCATGAGGGCCGCGAAATGGCGGTCCAGATCCGACAGGAAGTTGGCTCCTTCGAGGGCGTGGAGCGGATCGGGGGTCATCTTGCCATCCTTTCTTCGGCGCCGTCGGCATCGATGAGCGCGTCGGACAGGGCGGCGATGCGGGATGCCGACGGCCGGTCGTAAAAGACGCCGCAATCGACGCCGCGCGCCGGGTCCATGCCCCGGAGAAACAAGTAGAAGACGCCGCCGAAATGGGCGTCGTAATCGTAATCCGGCATCCGCGTTCGCAGATACCGGTCCAGGGCCACCGAGTAAAGATAGTATTGAAGATCGTAATGGTGGTCCCGCATCGCTTCGTTTAAACGCTCGCCCCGGTAATCGTCGATATCGTCCCCCAGGTGGTTCGATTTCCAGTCCAGCAGGTAAAACCGGCCGTCGAACAGGAACACCAGGTCCATGAAGCCCATCATGAACCCTTCGGTGGGCTCGAACCGGAGCCGGTCTCCGGCCCCGGCGGATGCGCCGGCGTCGTCGTCCATGCGCGGATCGAACACCTCCGCGAGCCGATCCGGCGTGATGGGCCGAAGGGGGAAATAAAACCCCAGTTCCGTGAGCCGATCCGGCAACGAAACCCGGGAGAGCGTGAAATCCGGGCGGCCGGACAGAAGCGGCGTGGCGAGGGTCCGCTGGATCATCGAAACGACGACGTCCCGCCAGTCCGGCTCGAAGCCGTGGGACGCCAGCATGTCGGCGACCATCGGTTCCACCTCGGCGGGTCCGGCCTGGGTGAAATCGATGGTTTCGAAGATCGAATGGAGAAACGTCCCCGGCCCCGCGCCCCTGGGGAAGCTGAAGATGTCCCGCGCCGGTTCGGCGTCGTCGGGTCGCCCCTCGTCGGTCCGTTTCATGGGGATCGGCGCGGCGTCATGGTCGGGGATTTCCACCGCCTGGGGCCCGGCGGCCTCGCCGCCCCGGGTCAGGGAAGAAAAACTCGCCACGCGGAACCGGTCGTCCATGCGGCGGGTGAAGGCGCGGGGCGTGAGATCCGGCGTTTCGGAGACCGTCGGGGCGGCCCGCGAACCACCGGGCGCCGGCATCGTCTGGACCGAGACGACGCCTTTGGATGCGGCGGCCAGCCGGTCCAGGTCGGCTTTCACCGCGTCTTCATCCAATCCCTTGTAATGGGCGCTCAGGGCCGACAGCGGGTCGCCGGCTTCGGCTTTCGGCGGCGGATGGAAGACCCAGCCCGCGGCGGCGGTGTCGGCCCTGTTGAACTTTCCCCAGACCGTGACGCACCGGTTCCGGGCCCGGGTCAGGGCCACGTAAAGAAGGCGGAGGTTTTCCGCCAGGTTCTCCTTGTCGGCCAGGGTCCGGTGGGCGTCGGCCTTGTCGGAACCCAGATCGAGGGTCAGTTTCCGGTCTGCTTCGTCGTGGAAGGCGATGGCGGGGTCTTTGGGATCGGATCTGGATTCGGCCCAGATGAACGGGCAAAAAACCACCGGGTATTCCAGGCCCTTGCTCTTGTGGATGGTCACCAGCCGGACGGCCCTGGCGTCGCTTTCCAGCCGGAGCAGGTGTTCGTCGGCGCGGTCGGTTCCCACCTGGCGCTGTTGGGAGAGCCATTTGACCAGGCCGGACATGCCCGGCCGCTCGGTCGCTTCCGCCGCGTGGAGCGTTTCGGCCAGGTGGAGCAGGTTCGTGCAGCGCCGCTCGCCGTCGGGCAGGGCCATCAGCCGGGGGAGCATGTCCGTCCCCGACGCCAGTTCCCGGAAGGCCCGCATAAACCCTCGCCGGGCCCAGAGGTCGTGGAGGTCCCGGAACCGGATGAGCCAGAATTCCCATCCGGCCTCGTCCGCGTTGAGCGCGTCGATTTCCTCGACGGAGAGCCCGAGCATGTCCGTCGCCAGGGCCGTCCGGAGGCGGCCGACGTCCCCCGGACGGGCCAGGGCGGCCATAACCGTTTCCATCTCGGCGGTTTCCCGGGCGTCGAAGAGGTTTTCGGTGCTGTGGAGCACGGCGGAAACCCCGACGGCGAACAGTGCCCGCTGCATGGCCCGGGCCTCGTAATGGGCCCGGAGCAGAACGGCGATGTCGCCGGGCGCCAGCGGTCTATCGTTGATCAGGGCCCGGCCCTCCCGTCCGAGGGCGATCAACCGGGCGATCTCGGCGGCCGCGGCATCGATGATGACTTCACGGGCCGGCGTCTTGCTGATGGCTTTTTTTTCTCCGTCGTTGACCATCCGCCAGATCTGCATGGGCGGCGGGGCCTCGCCGTCGATGGTCAGCCGCGTGGGGTTGGGCTTGTTTTCCGCGGGCGTCGCCGGTTCGAAGGGGATGGCGTCGTAGAGGAACGGGCTCTTCGCATTGCCGTACACCGCGTTGACGGCGTGGACAAGGCCGGGCTCCGACCGCCAGTTTTCCCCCAGGGTAAAGCGCCGTTCCGCATGTTCTTTTGCCTCCATGTAGGCGAAGATGTCGGCGCCCCGGAACCGGTAGATGGCCTGCTTGGGGTCGCCGATGAGAAAGAGAAGGTTCCCGGGCGTCGAAAAGAGGGTTCGGAAAATGTCGTATTGGATGGGGTCGGTGTCCTGGAATTCGTCTATGAGGGCGGCCTTGAACCGGGATCGGATGGTCGCCGCAAGGGAAGGCCCGCCTTCCGCCGACAGGGCATTTTGAAGGTTCAGGAGCAGGTCGTCGAAGGCCATCCGGTTGCGCCGGGCCTTTTTTTCCCGCAGCGCTCCGCCGGCGCGGTCGAGAATGTCGATCTTGAGGGCCAGCAGGCGGGCGTCGAACGCCTCCGTCAGCGCGGCGTGGGCGTCCGCCAGCGCGTCGCAGAGGCTGAAAAACGGATGTGTGGGAAGGGTTTGGTTCTTTTTGAGGGCTTTTCTAAGTCCTCCATGCGTGAATTTCAGGAAACTTTCCGGCGGCGCCGGGTTGTCGGAACCCAACTGCGTGAAGGCATCCATCTCCTCGACCCAGAGGGGGATTTTCTCTTTCTTGTATTGATTGAGATTCAGGGCGGTTGTGGCCATTAACAGGTCCAGCGCGCCTTGTCTCGACGCCGGCCAGTCCTTGGCGACCGCGCGGTAGGCGTCCCGGTAATCCGATTCGAGCGGCGCGGTATCGGACGCGGAAACCCGGGGGATGATCCGGGGCGTCTGAACCCCGATCGACTTTCCCAAAAGTTTGAGGAAAAAATCCGGCGAGCAGCCTTTCCCCACGGCGTGGTTGACGAACAGGGTCGTCGCCTCGTAGAAATGGCGCCGCCAGAAATCCTCCACCACTTCCCGCCTGAACCCCTCCTCGTTCGTCATCAATTCGGTGTCGAACAGCCCGCCGCTTTCGAAGGCGTTTTCCCGGAGCATCCGCATACAGAAGCCATGGATGGTGAAGATGGCCGCCTCGTCGAAATCCCGGATGGCGGACCGGAGGCGGTCGAGGGCCGGACGGGGGTCCGGATGCCGATCGATCAATCCCTGAAGAAACGGCTCGTCGTTCCCCCCCGCCTCGAAGGCCGATACCGCGTCCCGCAGCCGGTTCCGGATCCGGTCCTTGAGTTCCGCCGTGGCCGCCTCGGTGAAAGTCACCACCAGGATGCCGTCCACGGTCAGGCCGGTTTCGATGATCAGCCGCAGGTAAACGGCGGCGATGGTGAACGTCTTTCCGGTGCCGGCGCTGGCCTCGATGAGGTTGACGCCGGAGAGGTCGGTGTCGAGGAGATCGAAGGTTTGAGTCATTTGGGAAACAATCCGGGATTTCTGGGTTGTTGGGCATTTCAGGTGATGCATACCACATCCGGGTTGGGAATGGCAACGGATTTGCAATTTTAGACAATTTCAAAAGCATGAAGTTTTGTAGTGAACCCATTGCGCCGCCGTGATATGGACCGCGACAGGATAGGCTCTTAGGCGATTTTCTGGAATCAATATACCTTTGATTCCAATGGATGATCGATTTGATTCTGAATTTTAATTCAAGTTGATCGTCCTCGCCGCCTTGGGTTGAAACCCCAGGCTGAACCCATAAAACCGGCTGGAAGCCGGTTATGGCCGTTGCGGGCTGGATGGCGGTTTGCAATTTGAACCGGCTTTTAGCCGGTTTTGGATGATTGAGCCTGGGGTTTCAACCCAAGGCGGCGCGGCCAGGGCGTTGGACTTTTATTGGGATTTTCATTTTCGAAAATCACCTTAATTTGCAATCATAGGATATGAGGCACCATTGAAAAGCGCCGAGTTTGAACGAATTGCTTCTCCGGTCCGGGTGCTCCACGGCCCGTGCATTCCCGAAGGCGATGCCCGGTCGCCCGGCGACGTCACCCTCATGAACGGCCGTCTGGCCGTGACCTTTGCCGTTGAAACCGACCCGCCGTGGGGGCTTCTCCGGGGCGGCCTCATCGACGCGGCGGTGGTCAGGGGCGACCGACCCGAACCCGACTGCCTGTCCGTATTCGATTTTTTGCCGGACAACTGGGCGGGATGGCCCAACACGGCCATACGCATTGAGGTCATGGAATCCGGTCCGGAGACGGCCTCCGTCCGGGTGGCGCGGGACTGGGGGGAAGCGGATCTGGTCTCGACTTTCACCTTGAAAAGCGGCGAAGACCGGGTCCACGTTCGGACGATAATGACCAACACCGGGCAGACCCCTACCCGAACCATCGCTTCCGGTTACGCCCTCTGGCCCCGAAAAGGATATATATTGACGCCGCCCGGCATGAACAATGCCCGACAGGGTGAAACGAAGACATCTCTGGCGGACTGGTTCGTGGGATACGACCGGGACTGGGCCATGGCGCTCCATGCGCCTTTTGTCGACTGGATGGACCATTACGGCAAGGGCATGTTCAAACGCCACATCCTTGCACCCGGTGAACATCGCGGCTTCGACGCCTGGCTGCAAATTTGCCCGGGCGGCGACATCTCGCCGGTGCTCGATTTCGAGATGGCGCGAAAAGGAAAGCCGCGGGGGCGGCTGTCTGGGCGGGTGGCGGATGGCAAAGGGCGCCCGGTTCAACGTCCGGTGATACTGGTAAAAAAGGCAGGGGCCGTATACTGCTGGACCTTGGGCGATCAGGGATCGTATGCACTGAATCTTCCAGAGGGAAAATACAGTGTTCAGGCCACCGGGTTCCAGGCCGGCGCAACCGAAGCGGTTTCCATCGATCTCCTCCCCGGCCGGGAGACGACGCTCGATTTCGCCGGATTGTCGAATCCGGCCGGACTGGTTTTTCAAGTGGCCGACGCGGCAACGGGCGGTCCCCTGGACGCCAGGATCACCATCGTCGAGGGCCGGCAGCCTGAAATCGGATTTCTCGGACAGAAGACGTTTTTCACGGACCTTGACCGGACAGGGCGGGCCGGGATCTCCGTTCCCCCGGGCGCCTATGAATTCGAAATCAGCCATGGGGCGGATTTCCTCGCCCCGCCGAAGCGGGTGCGCGTCGAAGCCCGACCTGATCGTCAAACGG
>JAABTM010000316.1 GCA_011389855.1 Desulfobacteraceae bacterium | reverse complement strand
CTTCTCCAGCTTCAGAAGATTTAGCAGTTCCGTCAACACGCTGTCTTCCCGCACGCATTCCGTCATGTGTCCATCCTTCCCGCCGTCGCGGCCGCGGGCCGGCGCCCGGCGGCCCGTTTGAACAGGCTTAACGCCAGCAGCACCAGCACGGCCGATCCCGCGGACGTAGCCGCCAGCACCCGAATCTTGTCGTCCCAATCCTGCGAGATCACCCACATGGCCACGCTGCCGCAGGAGAAATAGGTGAACATCATCAACGACGAGGCCGCGCCCACGTCGGTTTCCACCTGATCCAGCACCAGGCTGTTGGCCAGAGGGCGGGAGATGCCCAGGCAAAGCGACATGACGGCCATGGGAAGGGCCATGCGCCACGGCGTTCCGCCGCCCGCCGCCAGCATGACGAGGCCGCCCAGCAGGACGCCCGTGAACCCGCCCGTCAGGAGGGCCATGCTCGGAAACCGCTTCAGCAACCGCGCGCAGGCATAGAAGCCCGCCATGAGGGCCACGGCGTTGAAGGCGAAAAAATAGCTGTAGACCTGTTCGCTCAGCCCGAACCGCCGGATGTAGATGTCGGCCGATCCGCCGATAAAGGAAAAGAGCGGCCAGATGCCGAAGGCCATCATCAGGTTGAGGCTCAGATAGCGCCGGTTCCGGAACAGGCCCAGGTACCGGCCCGCCATTTTTATCAGGGGAGTCCGGGTCCGCTCCTTCAACGGCTCCCGAAGGCGATAGACGCCGTAGAACGACACCATGCCCAGAATCCCCTGGGAAACGAAAATCCAGGGCCAGCTCAGCCATTGGAGCAGCACCCCGCCCAACACCGGCGCCAGCATGGGCGCCAGGGCGATGATGACGCCCACGTAGGCGAAAATCCGTTCCCGGTCCCGGGACTCGAAGCAGTCCCGGGCGATGGCCATGGACAGCGACGCGGCCGACGCCGCGCCGGCCCCCTGGAGGACGCGAAAGACGATCATCTGGTTGACGCCCCGGGAGGCGGCGCACAGGAGGCAGCCCGCCATATAGACGGCGATCCCGGCCATGAGCAGGGGACGGCGGCCGAACCGGTCGGAAAGGGGTCCGTAAAACAGCAGCGAAAAGCTGAAGCTGAGGAAAAAGGCCACCAGGGTCAGGTTGGCCGCCGCCAGGGAGACGCCCCACTGGGCCTGGAGGGACGGGATGGCCGGCAGGTACATGTCCGTGGACAGGGGCGGAAAGGCGGCCAGCAGGGCCAGCAGGGGGATCAGTTTGTTCATCGGGGGGCGGCGTCTTCCCGTGACAGGGCCTCGAACCGCTCGGCTTCGGACTCGTTCCCCATGGATGCATAGATTCGGCTGACCTTCCCGAAGTATTCGGCCCGATTGGCCGGATCTTCCCGGGCCAGCCCCAGATAGAGTTCGAGGATCGGTACGGCGAGATGACCGGCGTCGAAGGCGGCGTCCGCATAGGACCGGCGCAGTTCGGGATCGGCGCGTCGGCCGCACCCGGTGCAGGCGCTGACCAGCTCGGCGTAGAGCGGCATCGCTTTTTCCGCCTCCCCCCGGGTCTTATGGATTTCGGCGAGGGCCCGCACCACGAATTCGTTCCGGCCGTTCTCGTCGATATACGATTGATAATACGCCTCGGCCTCGTCCAGTTTTCCGGCCTTGACCAGGGTTTCCCCCTTGAG
Source organism: Desulfobacteraceae bacterium (assembly GCA_011389855.1). Classification (GTDB taxonomy): domain Bacteria; phylum Desulfobacterota; class Desulfobacteria; order Desulfobacterales; family JAABSP01; genus JAABTD01. The sequence continues at coordinate 3,964 of JAABTM010000316.1, read as the reverse complement.
AATGGTAATGGTCATGCTGTCCGCCAGCGCTTCCGGGCACGCTTCCAGCAGTCGCGCGGCCCGGTCGTATTCCCCCAGTCCCCAGAGGCTTTCGCAGACGAGGGGATAGGCCCGCTCGACCTCCGGATGTTCCGCCAAAAACGGTTCGAGAATCTCCCTGGCGGCGTCGTTTCGCCCCATGTTGAGATAGCAGGTGGCCAGCTCCAGGGGGATCAGGCCGGGCGCGTCCGCGTTTTCTTCGAGGGCTTCGGACAGGTACTCGGCCGCGGCATCGAATTCGCCCCGGTTCAGGGCCACGAATCCCCAAAGAAAGGTCTCGCCGTACCCTTCATAGGCGTCCTGTTCCTCCGGCGGCAGGGCGGCCAGCAGGGCGTCGAGGTATTCTTCGTCGTCCAGTGATTCCATATCCTCGTCGTCGTCTTCCCACGCCGCGTCCGGGTCGTCGCCGTCGTCCGCGTCCCGGTCCGTTTCCCGGAACGGTCGGACCAGCTCCGCCTTCCGGGACTCGTCGATGGCGTTCAGCAATCCGCCGATCTCGGCTTTCAGGTCGTCGCGTCCGGTCAACTCCCGGGCCAGTTCGAGGAGTTCCGCCGCATCCTCGGGGCAATCCGCGTCGATCAGATCCCGGCCGTTCCGGACATGCTCGTCGGCCAGGGCCTCCCGGGCGTCCCGGATTTTGGTCTCGATTCGTCCCTCGAACGCCGGGTCCGCCGACGGTTTCTTTTCGTGCCGATGACGGGCGTTCTCATATTCAATCTTCGCGTGGCCGACCAGCCCGTCGGCCATCAGGGCGTCGCCCTTCTTCTCGATGTCTTCCGGCGTCTTGCCGGATAAAAATGAAAGCCATCCCATGGGTGGTTGCTCCCTGTTTCGAAATAGGTTCGTTCAATCTGTTCCGCAGGAGGGCTTATATCACGGCCGCCGTCTATTGAAAACCTTTCAGATTGACGATCCCAAATCGAATCGACAGGCGAATTTCGACTTTTTCGGAGTCGATTCCGAAACGGTCTTGACTTTTTCGGAATCCATGCCAGAATAGTCGCCATGAAACGCTACCTTGAAACGCTGATCCGGGAAGATCTGGAAAAGAAAATCATCCTGATCACCGGGCCCCGTCAGACGGGCAAAACCACGCTGGCCAAAATGCTGAGCCCTGATTACGATTATTTCAATTTCGATCTGTCGGAACACCGGATCGCCCTGAAGGAAAAGTCTTGGGACCGCTCAAAGGCGTTGATCATTTTCGATGAACTTCACAAAATGAAGAACTGGAAATCGTGGCTCAAGGGCATTTATGATGTGGAAGGCATCCCGCCTTCCATCGTCGTCACCGGGAGCGCCAAACTGGATGCGTATCGAAAGGTGGGCGACTCCCTTGCAGGGCGGTTTTTCCAATTTCGTTTGCACCCGCTGGATTTAAAGGAAATCCATGACATTTTGAAACCGGAGGATTCGTCGGCCGAACTGGACAAACTGCTGAACATCGGCGGGTTTCCGGAGCCGTTCCTGACGGGGGAACGCCGATTTTACAATCGATGGAAAAAATCGCATCTCGACATCATTTTAAAACAAGACCTCATCGATCTGGAAAACGTTCAGCAGGTCGCCGCCATGGAAACCCTGATCGAATTGCTGAAAACCAAAGTCGGCAGCCCGATTTCCTACAGCGCCCTTGCGAGGGATCTGGAGTGCTCGGACAAGACCGTCAAGCGATGGCTGACCATTCTGGAAAATATGTATGTCGTTTTCAAGGTGACGCCCTTTCACAAAAAGATCGCCCGATCCATCCTGAAGGCGCCCAAATATTATTTTTACGACACCGGTCAGGTTCCGGAAGACCCCGGCATCCGTCTTGAAAATCTGACGGCCTGCGCCTTGCTGAAAGGGATTCATTTCCGTGTGGACTGCCATGGCGAAAACGCGGCGCTCCATTACGTAAAGAACAAGGAGGGCAAAGAGATCGATTTCCTGGTGGTCCGCGACAACACGCCGCGGGCGCTGATCGAAGTCAAGAATCGCGCCGGCGCGTTGAGCCCCAGTTTTCAAATTTTCACCCAATATTTCCCGGACGCCAAAAGAATCCAGGTGGTCAAGGAACTCGACCGGGAAAAAACCTTCCCCGACGGCGCGGAGATGCGGGCGGCGCATCGGTGGCTGGCGAAAATGGATATCGGCGCGTAAAAAAACCGCCGACATTCATGGCTCGCTCCATGCCTTTCCGTCCGGCCTTGCCGCCTTGGAATGAATGACGCCGCCACGGTTCCGTCGTTGTCCTTTATCCCAATTCCTGTTATACTTTTGGGAAATTTAGGATCGAGGCCGTTCAATGTCGAAACGAAAAAAATATATATTGATGATTCTTGGGGCGATGGCCGGTCTGGTCGTCGTCCTGCTTGTCGGGGCGCGGATCTACCTGTCCACCTCCCACGCCCATAAGACCATCCAGGCCAAAATCGGCGCCGCCATTCCCGGGGCCATCACCTGGGACGACCTGTCCCTTTCCCTTTCCGGCGGTCGGGTGGAATTGAAAAACCTTCTGCTGGCCGGTCCCGACGGGGAAAAACTGGCCGGGTTCGACCGGCTCTATCTTGATATCGCGCTCTCCGATCTCTTCAAGAAAAACGTCACGGTCGCGTCGTTTGTCCTGGAAAAACCCTGGGCCGATCTCAAATCCGATGAAAACGGCGACCTCAACCTGCTCAAGGCGTTTCCGGAACCGGCTCCCGCGTCGGAGGAGGCCAAAGAAGAAACCGGCGGATTGCCGGTGGACATCCTCGTGACCTCGGCCCGCATCACCGACGGCCGGTTCAGCTACGAAGACCTCGCCAAAGACCTCGCCGCATCGGTCTCCGGCGTCGGGCTCACCGCCGATTTCCGGTTGAAAGCCATGTCCGGCGGCCTCCGTTTTGAAATCCGGGAGGGAGAAATCGAATCGCCGGACCTTTCAACCCGGCTGGACGCCTTTCTGGCCGAGGCCGTCCTGAAAGACGGCCGGGTCGATCCGTTGAAATTGGAAATCAAGACCGCGCCCGCGCAACTCGATCTGTCGGGATCGGTGGCGGATGTGTTCGACCAGCCGAAGCTGGACGTGGATCTTGCAATCGATCTGGCGCTGGGTCAGGTTCGGGAGCTGCTGGCGCTGGAACCGCCCCTTTCGGGCGACCTGTCCCTCAAACTGGCCGCCGGCGGCCCGGTGGACAACCCGAACGCCGACCTTTCCCTGTCCTACGGCGGCGGGGATCTGTTCGATTACGCCGTCGAGTCCATCGCCCTCGACGCGGCCCTGGCCGACCGGATTCTCGATCTGAAAACCCTCCGGATCGACGCCGATGCCGGCAAGGCGACCCTGTCGGGACGGCTCGACGCGCGGGACGCCTTCCCCGACGGCTTTCTGGCCGAAACCATGGATCTGAACGCCCTGGCCTACGACCTCCATCTCACCGGCAACGACGTGCTCCTTGCCAAAGTCGTACCCGAATCCGCCGGGGTCCGGGGAACGGCCGGCACGGATCTCACGGTGAAGGGAACCGGCGTCCTCTACCCGGCCATCGACGCCGACGTAAAACTGGACCTTTCCGGAAAGAAAATCCACGCCCCCGGCATCGAAGACGCCATGGACGTGGCCGCCGACCTGGACGCTTCCCTGTCCGATGCCGTGGCGACGGTCCGGGCTCTGTCGATCCAGGCAGGCGACGCCGACCTGTCGGCGACCGGGACCTTCGACATTCCCAACCTGACCACGTCGGCCGACATCGATCTGAAGGCCCCGAACCTCGGCCGGACCCTGGCCTCCGTGGGCGTCGGCGGCATCTCCGGCGGCGCGAATCTGCAAGCCAAAGTGGACGGCCCGGTGACGGCCCCGGTTTTCGACGTGGATCTGACCGGCAAAGGCCTCGCCTACGACGACGTTACCGTCGGCGACATCCGGCTGGACGCCGAGTCCAACAAACAGGGCGTCGTGACC
>JAABTM010000315.1 GCA_011389855.1 Desulfobacteraceae bacterium | reverse complement strand
ACAGACACCCAGCAGTCCCTGAACGACGTGGTTCAGTCAGAGGAAGTGGCCGAAAATCTGGATCGGGATGTGAAAGAATTGGAGGCGACGGTGAAAGACACCTTTTCCGGCGCCCCTTCGGCGGTGATGCAAAAACAAAAATCCAACGCCAAGGCGCTTCAGTATGAAGGGTACCGGGAACGGCGGATGAAATAGAAAATTCTGAACGCCAAGCCCTTAAAAAATTTGAAAGGAGATCAACATGAGCATTATGACGCGATTCACCAGACTGTTTAAAGCGGATGTCCACGGCGTGATGGATCAGTTCGAGGATAACGGGTTGATGCTGCGGCAGTGCCTCCGGGAGATGGAATCCGCCCTGACCGCCCGGCGGTCCGTCCTGGACCGGAAAATCGAAGCCCGGGACGCGGCCCGGAGCGACCTCAAAACCCGCCGCGAAGAGATCGCCGCCCTGACGGCGGACATCGACATGGCCATTGAAAAGGATCGGGACGATATCGCGCGGTTCCTGATCAAAAAAGAGAAACCGCTCTCCCGCCATTGCGCCGATCTGGCGCGGCACGTGGAAACCCTTGACCGGGAAATCGGCGACGCCCAGACGGACCTGGACCGCCGGCGGAACGAATACGACGCCCTGAAACTCAAAGCCTCCCGCTATCTGGACCGGGAGAAAGACGCGGACTGGCCCCGCTCCCATAACTGGCGCGCGGCCGACGCGGCGACCATCACCGACGAGGAGGTGGAACTGGAATTGCTGCGCCGCAAGGAAGGCGGGAAGAGAGGTGCGGCATGATGAACAAGCGTGTAAGAACCACCCTGGTCTTCGGACTGTTGAGCGGCCTGGCCTTCGTGCCGCTCCAGATGGCGGCGAGCTGGATCTTCCTTCCCGGCATGGCTTTCCGACTCGTTATCGCCGTCCTGATCGGCCTCTATGCCCTGCTGCTGGCCCGGTGGGGCCGCGCCGGCCGCCTATCCGTGATATTTCCGGCCCTGGTGTTGACGGCATTCGCAATTTTAGGAACCCATCGCGGCTTTTTGATTCTCGCTCTGCTGGTGCTCGGCTGGGTCCGGTCCGGCATCTGCTTTCCCGGATCGGTGACCGGACGCATCCTGGCCGAGGCGGCTTTGGGGCTGGGCGGCGGGTTGCTGGTGCAAAGCTTCGCGCCTCACACGCCCGTGGCCTGGGCATTGGGAATCTGGATGTTCTTCCTGGTCCAGTCGCTATATTTCGTTCTGATCGCGCCCGCCGATGAGGCCCCGGCGCCGGGCGGACAAGATGGATTTGAAGACGCCAGGCGGCGGGCGGAGGCGATTTTGTCGGGGAGATTGTGAAGGAACTCTGATCTCATTCGTCACCCCACACCCTGGGAACAAACCGCTCGTCGTTTTGGATGGCCACCGTGTCGCCAGTGGTGAAGGTCAGAACGAACAGGCCCTTTTTGTAAGCGTATCGGTCGGCGTTTTCCTCCAGATGGATGTAGGCCACCGCGCCGTACACCTTCCGATCCCGGTATTCCGGGAAAAACCGCTTGAAGGGCTTTAGACGCTTTTCAATATGCTCATCGACGTTTTCAACCCGCAGCGTGGTTTTGACCTCCACGGCGATCAGGGCGTCGGTGTTTTTCAGCAGGATGTCGATTTCCATGGTCTCGCCGCCCTTGTGAACCTCTTCTCGCTGACCCGAACCGGAAACCGGGATGCCCCATTTGCGGAACTGCCGTCCCACCGAGGGTTTGATCAAGGCTTCCACCAGCTTGCCCCAATTGCGGTCCATTTCCTTGAGTTTTCCGAAATATTTGTCGAAGTTGGCATCGGTTTGCCGGAATCGCCGATCCGTTTCCTGGAAATTTTTTTCAAGCCTTCGGTCGGTTTCCTCAAACATTCGCCACACTTTGTTAAACCCTTGTTCTATTGCCTGTGAATCCATTGTCGCCTCCTTGCATCAGCCTTCTCCGCATGGCTATGGAACCATGACCGCTTGAAAATATCCTGTAGATGCACTGTAAAATAGCGCGGGAGTTCACTCCCGCGCGGTCTGAGTCAGTTTAAAAACCAGAGGCGCTCCCGTCAACTGATTTCACAGGACAACTTGAGAAAACACCACCTCGCCGTCACGCATATTGACCCGAACACGGCTGCCCTCCGGGAAATTTCCTTTTAAAATCTCCATGGAGAGCGGGTTCTCGATGTACTTCTGGATGGCCCGCTTCAGGGGGCGGGCGCCAAAGACCCGGTCGTAGCCCTTTTCCGCCAGAAACGCCGTAGCCTCGTCGGACAGTTCGATGAAAAGATTCATGTCGGCCAGCCGTTTCCGCAGGCGGCTCATCTGGATCTCCACGATCTTGCCGATCTCGTCCGGATCGAGGTTGTGGAAAATGATGATCTCGTCGATCCGGTTGAGAAACTCGGGCTTGAAAGTAGCCCGGAGCGATTCGGTGACCCGTTTCTCCATCTCGTCCCGCTTCGATTCCTCCAGTTGCTGGATGAACTGGGAGCCGACGTTGGAGGTCATGATGATGACCGTGTTCTTGAAATCCACCGTCCGGCCGTGGCCGTCGGTCATCCGGCCGTCGTCCAGGATCTGGAGCAGCACGTTGAAAACCTCGGGGTGGGCCTTTTCGATCTCGTCGAAAAGGACCACGGAATACGGGTTGCGCCGCACCGCTTCGGTGAGGTAACCGCCTTCTTCGTACCCGACGTATCCCGGAGGCGCGCCGATGAGCCGCGCCACGGCGTGCTTTTCCATGTACTCGGTCATGTCGATGCGGACCATGGCGTTTTCCGTGTCGAACATGAATTCGGCCAGGGCCTTGGCCAGTTCGGTCTTGCCCACGCCCGTGGGGCCCATGAAGATGAAGGAGCCGATGGGCCGGTTGGGGTCCTGCAGGCCGGACCGGGCCCGGCGCACGGCGTTGGCCACCGCCTCGATGGCCTCCCGCTGGCCGATGACCCGCTTTTCCAGGCGGGATTCGGTCTCCACCAGTTTGGCCCGTTCGCCCTCCATCACCTTGGAGACCGGGATGCCGGTCCACCGGGAGATGACTTCGGCGATGTCCGAATCGTCCACCTCCTCCTTGAGCATTTTGCCCTCTTTCTGGAGATCGTTCAGCTTTTCCTGGGCCTCGGCCAGCTTCCGGTTCAACTCGGTGGTCTTGCCGTACCGGAGTTCGGCCACCCGGCTCAGGTCGCCCTCCCGCTCGGCCTTCTGCTCTTCGATGGCGAGCCGCTCCTGCTCCTCCTTGATCTTCCGGACCGCTTCGATGAGGCTCTTTTCGTGCTGCCAGCGGGCCTTCATGCCATTGAAGTCCTCTTTGAGGTCCGCCAATTCGGACTCGATCTTCTTCCGCCGATCCTTGGAGGCGGCGTCCTTCTCTTTCTTGAGGGCCTCGCGCTCGATCTGGAGCTGCATGATCTTCCGCTGGACCTCGTCGATCTCCAGCGGCATGGAGTCGATCTCGATCCGGAGCTTGGAGGCGCACTCGTCGATGAGGTCGATGGCCTTGTCCGGCAGGAACCGGTCGGTAATGTACCGGTCCGAGAGCCCCGCAGCGGCGATGATGGCGGAATCGGTGATCCGCACGCCGTGATGGACCTCGTATTTCTCCTTGAGTCCGCGCAGGATGGAGACCGTGTCCTCCACATTGGGCTCGCGCGCGTGGATCGGCTGGAACCGGCGTTCCAGGGCCGCGTCCTTTTCGATGTACTTCCGGTACTCCTTCAGGGTGGTGGCGCCCACGCACCGGAGGGTGCCCCGGGCCAGGGCCGGTTTCAGCATGTTGGATGCATCCACGGCGCCTTCGGCCGCGCCCGCGCCCACCAGGGTGTGGAGTTCGTCGATGAAGAGGATGATCTCCCCTTCGGCCTTTTCGATCTCCTTGATCACCGCCTTGAGCCGGTCCTCGAATTCGCCGCGATATTTCGCGCCGGCCACCAGGGAACCCATGTCGAGGGCCACCAGCCGCCGGTTCTTGAGGCTTTCGGATACGTCGCCTTCCACGATCCGCTGGGCCAGCCCCTCCACGATGGCGGTCTTGCCCACGCCGGGCTCGCCGATGAGGACCGGGTTGTTCTTGGTCCGCCGCGACAGCACCTGGACGATCCGCCGGATCTCGTCGTCCCGGCCGATGACGGGGTCGAGTTTGCCCATCCGGGCCAGTTGGGTCAGGTCCTTGCTGAACTTGTCCAGGGCCTGGTATTTCTCCTCGGGGTTGGGATCGGTGATCCGCTGATTCCCCCGGATCTCCAGCAGCACCTGGAGGACCGCGTCCCGGGTCGCCCCGTTCTTCTTGAGGAGCTTGGCGGCCGCGCCCTCTTTTTCCTCGACCATGGCCAGGAAGATGTGCTCGATGCTCACGTACTCGTCCTTCATGTTGGACGCCTCGGTGAACGCGGCGTTGAGCGCCTTCTTGGACCGGGGGGAGAGATAGGCCTCGTCCCCGCCGCTCACCTTGGGCAGCCGGTCGATGGCCAGGGCCAGCTCCTGGGAAACGGCGTTGGGGGACGCCCCCAATTTCCGGAGAATGGACCGGGCCACGCCCTCCTGTTCCTCCAGCATGGCGCCCAGCAGATGTTCGGGCTCGATCTGCTGGTTGTTGTGCTTCGAGGCCAGGGATTGGGCGCTTTGAATCATCTCCTGGGATTTGATGGTAAATTTATCAAAACGCATGTGAATGCCTCCTTATTATAAGGTGTGTACAGCCAGGCGGCGAATGAACGCCGCTTGGCGCGAATGTATTTTAACTATCCAATTCTACTCGATATTAACAATAAACACGTTCCGGATTCTGTCAATGGGGGAAAAAGGCGGATCGCCCCATTTTCCTACAAAATTGTATTTTTTTACACCCTTGACAAACCGCCGGAAGTGGGTTATTTTTACAGCAATTGAGTGATTCGTTCTTTCAAAAGAATCTCCGTTAAGGGGGCGAAACGGCTTCGACGGAGGTAAAGAAGTATTGGCTGCATACCGAGGTTCCTGCCTGCTCGTAAAACGGCGGGGAATAAACATAATCGCAGACGATTATAACTACGCCGTAGCTGCTTAGGCAGCTTCCGTCCTACCGGTTCTCCTCCTGTGAGGCCGGCAAGGGCGTCGACTCTACAGGATAGCTTGTTCGGATTGTCTGTCGCCGAATGAGCGAAATCGCAGACGGACTGGCCATTAGGGGATCCGGCCTGAAGGAGCCCTTGATGGCGAGATTAAAATTCAGGATATGTATGTAGACGTCAATACGGAATGCTTTCGGACGCGGGTTCGACTCCCGCCGCCTCCACCATCCCTACTGAAGTTTTTAAACTCTTTAATCCTCATGACTGAGAGTTTCTGCCTCTATAAAACTTTATGCCATGAAAACTTATTGTTACGATAAAGCCCTAAAAGTTTGCTTTATGGCGTTAGCTTTACTTGTTGCTATGCATTTTCATTCATCTATTGCCAATGCAGAAGAAAGCATAGATGGAAAAGATCTCCCAGCAGCTTCTGCTAAAAATGAAGATATAGCCGAACAAAAGAATATAGATCTTCAAATTGATCCGGATATTCTAATGCAACAAGCAGGTAAAGATTTTGATATCGAAACCCAAAATAGAATTGAAGACGAAAACAGGAAACAGGCGGACGAAAACAAGAAACAGGCAGCTTCAGAGAGAAGTATTGAGAACTCAGAGAGAA
>JAABTM010000058.1 GCA_011389855.1 Desulfobacteraceae bacterium | reverse complement strand
AAATAAAGTATAAGCAGCAATTTTAAAGGGAGCGAACCGGATAAACCGTAATCAGAAAACTCGACCCCGCGCGTCTTTTCTGATATTATCGCGGAAGACGACGCTGTCGTGACACATGCCGGCGGCCCTGATCAAAATTCGGCCAAAAAGGGCGATCCCGCCAAAAAAGGGCGATCACAAGGATCGCCCTTACCGCGCTATCCCACTTTTCATGGAAGAAATTGGCATGACAAAGAGAAAAAAAGACCTGACTAAGCCGACTGATTCACAACAAGATGAAACGAAAACCAGGATGCCGCAGGAGCCCTCCGGCGGCGCCGCTGACGCGCAGCCTAAGTCCGACCGCGGGGCCGGCCGTTTTCCCGTCGTGGGCATCGGGGCTTCCGCCGGGGGTCTGGCGGCATTCGAGGCCTTCTTTTCCGGCATGCCCGCGGACGTCGATCCGGGCATGGCCTTTGTTCTGGTGCAGCACCTGGCCCCGGATCACAAGAGCATCCTCACAGACCTGATCGGGCGCTACACCGATATGGATGCCTTTGAGGTCGAGGACGGCATGGAGGTGATGCCCAACTGCGTCTACATCATCCCGCCCAATTGCGACATGGCCTTTTTAAACGGCACGCTGCAACTGCTCGAACCCGCGGCCCCGCGCGGCATGCGCCTGCCCATCGACTTCTTTTTCCGGTCCCTGGCCCAGGACCAGGGCGAGCGGGCCATCGGCGTGGTGCTCTCGGGCACCGGCAGCGACGGCGCCCTGGGGGTGCGGGCCATCAAAGGCGGGGGCGGCATGGTCATGGTGCAGAACCCGGAGTTCGCCGAATTCGACGGCATGCCGCGCAGCGCCATCGCCACGGGATTTGTGGACTTCGAGCTGCCACCGCCCGAGATGCCCGCCCAGCTCATCTCCTACACCACCCATGCCTTCGGCAAGCCGCCCCTTCCCGCCACTGTGCCCCCCAAGACCGAGAGCGCGCTCAAGAAGATCTTTGTTTTGCTGCGCTCCCAGACCGGCCACGACTTTTCCCAGTACAAGCCCTCCACCATCCATCGGCGCATCGAACGGCGCATGGCCGTGCATCAGATCGAAGCCATGGATGGCTACGTCAAGTTCATCCAGCAGGCGCCCGAGGAGGTGGAGGCTCTGTTTCAAGACATGCTGATTGGCGTGACCCAGTTTTTTCGCGACCCCGAAGCCTTCAGCGCCCTGGAAGAGCAGGTCATCCCCAATCTCTTTGCCGACAAGGGCGCGGCTGCCTCGATCCGTATCTGGACGCCGGGGTGCTCCACCGGCGAGGAGGCCTATTCCCTGGCCATTTTGCTGGCCGAGCGCCAGAAGTCGCTGAAAAAGGGTTTCAAGGTGCAGGTCTTTGCCACGGATATCGACAGCCAGGCCATTGCCGCGGCCCGGGCCGGCGTCTATCCTGCCTCCATCGCCGCCGACCTCGCGCCGGAGCGGCTGGCGCGCTTTTTCGCGGCCGAGCCGGGAGAGGACGCCTTTCGCATCAACAAAGGCATCCGGGACATGCTGCTCTTTTCCGAACAGAACGTGATCAAAGACCCGCCCTTTTCCAGGCTGGACCTGATCAGTTGCCGCAACCTGCTGATCTACCTGGGCGGTGATCTTCAAAAAAAGCTCATCTCGCTCTTTCACTACGCCTTGAAGCCCGGCGGATATCTCTTTCTGGGAACCTCTGAAACCGTTGGCGAGCCTGGCGATCTCTTCCAAGCGCTGGACCGCAAGCAGAAGATCTACCAGCGCAAGGAAGACTATTCCGGCGCCCAGCTAGCAAACCTGTGGCAATTCCTGCCGCCCATGACGGCGCCCGATACAGCGAAACCAAGTACCGCCGAAAAGGCGACCTACCCCAAGAAGCCGCCGCTGCGCGAGCTGGCCGAACAGGCCCTGCTGCAACAGGTTGTCCATGCCGGGGCCCTGGTCAATGCCGGGGGGGATCTTCTCTATCTTCACGGCCGCACAGGCATGTACCTGGAACCCGCCCAAGGGGAGAGCGGAGCCGGCAATATCCTGAAAATGGCCCGGGAAGGATTGCGGCGCGAGCTGATCACGGCGCTGCACAAAGCCGCGCAAACCAGGGAAACCGTGTTGTGCCCGGGATTGCGGGTGAAGACCAACGGCGACTTCGCCACCGTCAATCTGACCGTCCGCCCGGTTGCCGCCGCCCCGTCGGCTTCACCCGGGCCGCCCTTGTACCTGGTCATTCTGGAGCCGGCGCAGGCGCCGGTGGGCAGTGGGCGGTTGTCATCGGAAGAGTCGGCCTGTGAGGATGACGACGACCGCATCGCGGCGCTGAAACATGAGCTGCTGGCCAAGGAGGAGTATCTTCAGACCACCATCGAAGAACTGGAGACATCCAGAGAAGAACTCAGCTCGTCCAACGAGGAGATGCAGTCGGTGAACGAGGAACTGCAATCCACCAACGAGGAGCTGGAAAGCTCCAAGGAGGAGTTGCAATCGGTCAACGAGGAACTGACTACGGTCAACGCCGAGCTGGAGGCCAAGGTGACCGATCTGTCGCGGGCCAACAACGACTTGAACAACCTGCTGGCCGGCACCGGCATCGCCACGGTCTACGTGGACCACCAGTTGCGCATCATGCGTTTTACCCCCGCCGCCCCGGACATCATCAATTTGATCCAAAGCGACATCGGCCGGCCCGTGTCCCACATCGTCTCCAACCTGCCCGGCTATGACAGCCTGAAGGAGGACACGCAGGCAGTGCTCGACACCCTGGCCCCCAGGGAGACAGACGTGCAGACCGCCAATGGCCGGTGGTACACCATGCGCATTCAGCCTTACCGCACCGTGGATAACGTCATCGAGGGCGCGGTGCTCACCTTTGTGGATGTCACGGCGGCACGCAAACTGCAAGAGGCGCTGCGGTTGAACGAAGAGCGGCTGCGGGTCGCCCTCAGCTCTGCTTCCATTTCTGTTTTCAATCAGGACGTGGACCTGCGCTACACCTGGGGTCACAACCCCAACCTTGGCTCTACAGCGGAAGATATCGTCGGCAAGACCGACGCCGACCTTTTACCTGAACAGGAAGCCGCCGCACTGACAGCCGTCAAGCAAAAGGTGCTGGCAAGCGGAAAAGGCATGCGGCAAAACATCCGGACCACGATTGCAGGCAAGACCGTTGTGTATGACCTGACAGTCGAGCCACTGCACGATAACGCCGGCGCCGTGGTCGGGATTACCTGCGCTTCCCTGGATATCACCGGGCAACAAGACCGGGAGCGAACGGATGCCGGAACAAATGGGACTCTGCAATCTGAAAATGAAGGAGAAAACCGATGACTAACCAGGACAATCGTCCCTTTGGCCCCGTGGATTTACGACAAAAGGCTGAAGCGCTTGCCCGGGAACGGGCCGCCCGGGCGCCGGAAGAAAGCGCGACCCTATCGCCCGTAGAAATCCGGAAAACACTCCACGAACTGCGGGTACACCAGATCGAGCTGGAGATGCAAAACGAGGAGCTGCGCACGGCCCAGGCGGAGATCGAAGCCGGGCGGGCGCGCTATTTCGACCTTTATGACATGGCCCCGGTGGGCTACTGCACCCTGTCCGGGCAGGGACTTATCCTGCACGCCAACCTCACCGCCACCAAATTGATGGGAACGACCCGCGGCCTGCTGGTCGGGCAGCCGATCTCCCGCTTCATCCTCAAAGAGGACCAGGATATCTATTATCTGCACCGGAAACAGCTCTTGGAGGCGAGCGAGCCCCAGGAATGCGAATTGCGACTGGTCAAACCGGACGGTACACTCTTCTGGGCGCATCTGGCGGGAAGCGCCACCCAGGCGGTAGACGGCGCGCCTTTATCCCGCATGGTGATCAGCGACATCACCGCGCGCAAGCGGGTGGAAAAGGCGCTGCGGGAGAGCGAGGATCTGCTGAATGCCAGCCAGCGCCTGAGCAAGGCCGGCGGCTGGAAGTGGGACGTCGAAACACAAACCATGTATTGGACGGAAGAAATGTATCGGATCCATGATTTTACGCCGGAGGAGATGGCGCCGGGATCTAAGGAACACATCAACAGGAGCGCGGAATGCTATGAACCAGAGGATCGCCCGGTAATTCTGGCCGCCTTCCAACGTTGCGTGGAGGAAGGGCAACCCTATGATTTGGAAGTCCCTTTCACGACCGTTAAAGGGCGCCGGCTTTGGATTCGCACGACCGCCCGCCCGGAGCGCGCGCGTGGAAAGGTCGTCAGGGTCATCGGCAACGTCATGGACATCACCGAACGCAAGCGTGCGGAAACCTATCGCGAGATGGTGCGGGAGATATTGCAGATTCTCAACGAGCCGGGCGACCTGCGGGAGTCCATGCAGCGCATCTTCGCTGCAATGAAGATACGGACCGGGGTCGATGTCGTGGGCCTGCGCATGCAAGAGGGCGAGGCTTTTCCGTATTTCGCCCAGGACGGTTTCTCCAAGGATTTTCTGTTGACTGAAAACATGCTGCTCGAATGCGGCAAGGATGGCGGCGTGTGCCGGGACAAGGATGGCAATGTTAGCCTGGAATGCATCTGCGGCATGGTATTATCCGGAAAGACCGATCCTTCCAACCCGCTCTTCACCCAGTGGGGAAGCTGTTGGACCAACGACTCTTTCACCTTGCTCGACCCGCCTTCCGATCAGGACCCCCCGGGGAAGTATTCGCGGAACAAATGCCTCCATCAGGGCTATGCCTCCGCGGCCTTGATCCCGGTTCGGACCGGCAACCGGATCGTGGGGATGATCCAGCTCAACGACAAGCGCAAAGGCAGTTTCACTTTAGAAACGATTGAAATGCTGGAAAACATCGCCGAGCATATCGGATCGGCCCTGATGCGCAGGGAGGCGGAACAACGGTTAAAAGAGGCGGAACGATCGGCGAATAAGGCAAATCAAACCAAAAGCGAATTTCTGGCCAATATGAGTCATGAGATAAGAACCCCCCTCAATGGGGTCATCGGGTTTACGGATCTCCTCAAAGACACCCCCCTGAATCCGGAGCAGCGGAAATATGTGGACAATGCCAATACCTCGGCTTATGCCCTCATGGAAATCATCAATGACATCCTGGATTTTTCCAAGATCGAGGCAGGCAAACTGGAAATGGAAATCATCAAAACCGATATCGCCGACTTGCTGGAAAAGACCGCCGACATTGTAAAATATCCGGCGGCCAAGAAAAATCTGGAATTCATGCTGAATTTTGATCCGAATCTGCCCCGCTTTGTTCATATCGATCCGGTAAGATTAAAACAGATATTGATCAACCTGCTCGGCAACGCCATCAAATTCACCTCTGAAGGAGAAGTGGAACTGAAAGCCGGGTTTGAAGAAAAAAACAAAACCCGGGGAGAACTGATATTATCCATCCGGGATACAGGCGCCGGCATTTCCAAAGAACAGCAGAACCATCTATTCAAAGCTTTTTCCCAGGCTGACAGTTCCACCACCCGGAAATTCGGCGGCACAGGTTTGGGATTGGTCATTTCCAATATGCTGGCGGCAAAAATGGGAAGCCGGATTGAATTGTCCAGCCGGCCAGGGAAAGGGTCGGAGTTTTTTCTCAGCCTGGAGGTTGATTTTGAACGGGATGAAAAAGAAGCCGAAGAGACCGATCTAAAGGTCAAACGGGTATTGATCGTGGATGACAATGCAAACAATAGCCTGATACTGGCCGGCGCCCTGGAGAACTGGGGCATGGACGTTCGGGTCTGCGGAAACGGATTTTCAGCCGTTGAAATCCTCCATGAAGACAAAGCCTTTGACCTGGCCATCGTGGATTGTCACATGCCGGATATGGATGGATTGAAAACCATCCGGACCATCCGGGAAATGCATGGCCTGAGCGAGGACAGGCTGCCCGTCATCCTGCTGCACAGTTCAACCGATGATGCCAAGGTCTTTAAAGCGGCAAAAGATCTGGGTATTCGATTCAGCCTGACCAAACCCATAAAAAAAAAGGAACTCCTGCAATATATTACCGATAGCCATACACCGGCCCCAAAGGAGGAAAAATCACCGGACCGGAAAATAAAAACGGATTTCCATCAAAACAGGGCCGTCATCCTAATAGTTGAAGATATGGAAATGAATATGGCTCTCATTACCACGATTATCCGCCAATTACTGCCCGGTGTGAGCATCCTGGAAGCCGGAAACGGAAAAGAAGCGGTGATGATGGCCCGGGAGAAAATGCCGGATCTTATTTTCATGGATATTCAGATGCCGGAAATGGATGGCTTTGATGCCACCGAACGTATTCGGGCTCATGAAAGCCCCCTTGGACGGCATACCCCCATCATCGCACTGACCGCCGGCGTTTTAAGAGAAGAAAGGGAAAAATGCCTCCGCTCCGGAATGGATGATTTTTTGTCCAAACCCGTTGACAAAGAATCCCTGCGCCGAATCCTGAGTGAACAAATCATCTCCCCTGATCCCAATGAACCGGCTGACCTCGAACCTGCGAATGAAGATACCCACTTTGATAAAAAAACCTTTCTGGACTATATTGAACACAATGAAACCCTGCTATCCACGTTGATCGCCTCGGTTTTGGACGCTTTTCCAGATTATATTAACCAATTGGAAAAAGCGGTCCGGGAAAAGAACCTGGAACAGACCCGAGAACTGGCCCACAAGGTCAAAGGGGCGGCCCTGAACATGTGTTTCACCAAAATGTCAGCCCTGACTCTGCGCATGGAACAACAAATTGATCTGTCATCTGAAGAAACGACCTCCCTGCTTCAGGAGTTGACCCAGGAATGGATTCTGATCAAAAACATCCTCGAAAAAATGCAGAAAACCGCATCTCCCCGAAACGATTGAAATTCTGGAGGGCATCGCCGCGCTTGTCGGATCGGATCGGCCCTGATGCGCAAGCAGGCGGGGCAACAAATACTTGGCAAAGGCACTCGTTTTATCGGCCGGATGATGCGGAAATTCGTGAAAACCTTTTCAGAGCCTCTGAAGCGGGGCGCAAAGCAGCGGAGGTAAGCAGGCAGATGCTACGTTATCTTGGTCATATATCAGGCCGTCAAACAACCATGAACCTGTCCGATGTCTGCCGCCAAAGCCTAACTCCTCTCCGGTCGGCATTAACGAGCGGCGTGACTCTGAACGTTGATTTCCCTGAATCCGGACCGTTTGTCCATGCTGATGCCGGTCAAATCCAGCAGGTTTTGACCAATTTGTTCACAAATGCCCAGGAGTCCTTGCCCGACGATCAAGGCATCATTGGCCTGATTATCAGGACGGTTTCCCATGAAGATATTTCCACATCAAACCGTTTTCCTTTGGATTGGCAGCCGCGGGATATTCCCTATGCCTGCCTGGAAATATCAGACACGGGCCGCGGGATATCCAAAGAAGATATTGAAAAACTTTTTGATCCGTTCTACACAACAAAATTCACCGGACGGGGGATGGGGTTGCCTGTAACCATGGGAATTTTGAAAACCCATGGCGGCTGCATTACAGTGGAGAACGAGCCGGACCCCGGCTCTGTCTTTCGGGTTTATTTGCCGGTATCGACAGAAAAAGAATCCGTTAAACATGAAAAAGAGACAAAACCGAAAAGGAATATTGAAAACGGCGGCACAGTGCTTCTCATCGAAGATGAGGAAGGTGTCCGCGATATGGCAAAAACCATGCTTACCCACCTCGGATACAAGGTCATTGAAGCACAGGACGGCGTCGAGGCCGTAAGTCTATTTCAAGAACATCAAAATGAGATTGATTGTGTTCTTTCTGATCTGACCATGCCCCGCATGGATGGATGGGAAACCCTGACAACATTACGCGAAAAAGGGGCTGATGTGCCGGTTATACTGGCCAGTGGATATGACAAGGATTCAGTCATGGCAGGCGACCACCCCGAACTCCCCCAGGCGTTTTTGAACAAACCATATTCAATAGCCGCGCTGAAAGACGTGTTGATGGAAGTAATACGGCGTTAATGATAACAAGAAGCTGGGGCTCGAATTCAAATTTATTTTGCCCAAATATGGGCAAAACATATGCCGCCCTCACAGGGCTCGACGGATTGATGACGCCGCATCCTTCATGCTCTCCAATCCGTCCTACGGCATGAACTCATTTCACTCAGAAAAGATTATGGAGGCATATTATGGGAAAAAGATTGAAGAAAAAATCCCGGAGAAAAAAGGGATCCAAAAATGCCGCAAGGACGGAAAGGTCACGGACATCCCTTAATGAACCGCCCGCCAAGCCAGATGTTCCAATGTATGATTTTTTTGAGGACCACCAAGCAGGCGCTTCCGCCTGTGATGCCTGCGAATGCATTGACAGTCTGATCCTAAGTATCGAAGATGGATATTTTGCCACCTGGGAGGCCGTTGTCCGCGATGAACAAGGATTGCCGCTAACCAGTCGGCAAGAAGAAATGTTGGATGAACTCATAAGTTTTTCGGAGAATGATGATAATAGCCCCACTCTCTATATCGATGGCCTCCCGCGGCCTAAAGAGCCATGGTATGAAACTTTATGCAAACTCCTTCCCGAACTGATCCTTGACCCATTCAAAACCTATGAAATTTATAACGAAATGTACCATGAGGGTTGGCCGGGGATAGTGGATAGCCTCGAAACACATGGTCGGGACCTCCCTCTGCCGGAGGGAATCGATGACCCCTTTGCGGTCATCCCGCCCGAGACGCTTCATCGATTGTGGCTTCAATACTGCTTTGATGAACTCAGTGGCCTGGGCCAGGAAGCGGAATTAACGCTTGAAAACGAAGACCAAAAATCATGTCGGATCAATGGTTTTATCGAAAGGCTGAGGGAATGTAAAGACAGTGTCGAAAAACTTGAGTTGACATTGGAAAAGCTTTTCCAGTTGGTGAAACTGCCGCCTGTTGATGAGAAGATACTGAGGGCGTCCATGATTGAAAAGCTCGGCATGGATTCCGACTATCAAAAACTGCATGAGGTTTTGTAGAAGACGCTTTCCCGATACGCTGGGAGGAAAGAATCGAATCCAACATGAACCACGCCGTCCACAACAAATTCGTCTCCTTCATCTGGTCCATCGCCGACGACTGCCTGCGGGACATTTACGTCCGGGGGATCTACGGCAAGGAAATCAACGACGAGACCTACGCCATCTGCAAGTCCGACATGATGATCAAGGGGAACAACCCCGCCAACATCCGGGCGGGCTCCACCCTGTCCACCGATGAATTCGCCGGCAACCGGTTCGACTTCATGCTCTCCAATCCGCCCTACGGCAAGAGCTGGGCCAGCGAACAGAAGCACATCAGGGACGGGCAGGAGATCATCGACCCCCGGTTCAAGGTGCGGCTACGGGATTATTGGGGCGAGATGGTGGAGGCGGACGCCGCCCCGCGCTCCAGCGACGGCCAGTTGCTCTTTCTGATGGAAATGGTCAGCAAAATGAAGGATCGGGCCGCCAGCCCGGCGGGGTCGCGCATCGCCTCGGTCCACAACGGCTCCAGCCTTTTCACCGGCGACGCCGGCAGCGGCGAAAGCAACATCCGCCGCCGCCTCATCGAAAACGACCTGCTGGAAGCCGTCATCCAACCCCCCAACAACCTGTTTTACAACACCGGCATCACCACCTATATCTGGCTGCTCTCCAACAACAAGCCGGCGCCGCGGAAGGGCAAAGTCCACGAAGTCACCCATTCACAGTATTCCGTATATCTGCTTGACGGGTCTTGATCATCGTTTCGGCCAATGAATGCCGCGGAGCGGCAAAGGCATACAGCCTGGGGTTTCAACCCCAGGAAGGGAGCGCCCCCCCCATGCGCCCTGAAGGGGCGCTGGCAGGTGAATGGCTTGACGGGTCTTGATCATCGTTTCGGCCAATGAATGCCGCGGAGCGGCAAAGGCATACAGCCTGGGGTTTCAACCCCAGGAAGGGAGCTTCGGATGTCTGCAAACATCTCAAAAACGTCCATGGCATCCATGAAAAGACCGCTGCGGATTTGCTGCGTCAACTCAAAGACGCCGGAATTCTGAACGTTCTTCAACCCGCCAGGGGCCGACGCTCCGCTACTTTATGTTTCCCGGAATTAATCAATATGGCAGAAGGGCGACGGGCGATGGCGCAGGTTGTGGCGTCCTGATCGGCAACAATTCGGTTTGTGGAGCGTGTTTCAAAAATTACGCTCCACAAAAATCATTGTGGCGTCTCAACACTCCACAAACGATTTTGGGATAGACTATGAGCCGTGGGCAATCTGCCCAATCCGCATCAGATTTCAGATTCAGCCCTAACCTTCATCGTACTTCACCGACAATTGCCTTTCAATCACCGCGAGCAGCTTCTCCGGATAGATGGGTTTTGAGATATAATCATTCATTCCCGCGTCCATGCATGCATCCCGATCTCCGGACATGGCATTGGCGGTCATTGCGATGATGGGGATATCCGGATCGAACCGGCCGTTTGAATTGCTTCGGATGGTCCGGGTGGCCTTAAACCCGTCCATCACCGGCATCTGGACATCCATGAGGATGAGGTGGTAGGTTTCGGTTTCCAGCTTTTGAAGGGCCTCTTCACCGTTGGCTGCGATATCCGCGGAAAAGCCCATCCGATCCAGCAGAGTGACGGCCAGCTTTTGATTGAAGGGGTTGTCCTCCACCAGCAGCAGCTTGACAGATGATCGAAAGGCGTCCGACAGGGGCGAATCCTTCTTTATGGCGCAGAATTTTGATGCATCCGAGCCCTTTTTGACGACCTGTTCCGCGGACAGCTTTTCAAAACCGGCCGTAAACCAGAAGGTGGCTCCTTTTCCCGCCTCGCTCTCTACACCGATCTCTCCGCCCATCTGTTGGACCAGCTTTTGGGAAATGGCCAGTCCGAGACCAGTTCCCCCGAATTCCCGGCTGATCGAGGCATCGACCTGAGAAAAATATCGGAAAAGCCGGTCGATCCGATCTTTTGGAATGCCGATGCCGGTATCTGATACTTCAAAACGGAGAATGGCCTTTTCATCGTCATCTCCTTCGGCAGAGACCTCTATCTTCACCTCTCCGGAGTTGGTAAACTTCACGCCGTTGCCGATGAGATTGAAAAGAATCTGCCGAAGCCGATGGGGATCGCCCTTCAGATGCAACGGCACGCCTTCGGCAATATGGCAGGAGAGATCGAGCCCCTTTTCCCGGGCTTTGATGTCCAGCATCTTAACGGTATTGCAGATCAGATCTCTCAGATCGAAATCGATGATCTCCAGATGCATCTTTCCGGCTTCGATTCTGGAGAGATCCAGGATATCATTGATCAACGCAAGCAGAGATTCGGATGAAGAGGAGACAGCCTCAGCCTGCTCCTTCTGCCGCGGGGTCAGCCGGGAGTCCGTCAGCAACCGGGACATTCCGATGATCACGTTGATAGGGGTTCGGATCTCATGGCTCATATTGGCCAGGAATTCGCTTTTCACCTTATTGGCTTTTTCCGCCTCCTCTTTGGCCCTCTGCAGATCGGCCTTCATCCGGCGCTCTTCATCGAACTTCTCCCGGAGAAGGATCTCCATGTTCTCAAAGCTTCTGGAAAGCGAATCGACCTCGGCAATGGCGCTCTGGGGATAGTGGCTGGGCAGCACCTTTTTTCCTATGTTTTTGGGTATATCGGCTATGAGAGTGTTCAGCCGCACAATGGAGGCGGCGATCCGACGGCTCACCACTGCGGTCAGGCAGACCATGATCAGAATGGTGCTCAGGGCCAGGATCAGATCGGAAATATAGTAGGCATAAAGCCGGGCCTGATAGGGAGCGGCCGAATATTCACCGATCAAGATCCATCCGGAATCCTTTCCGACCGGAGTTTCCATGACATAGACGGATTCGGACCAGCGCAGCATCGGATTTTTCAGGTTGGGCCCCGGCATCCGTAAATAGAAGTTGTCCGTAAACCGGCGAACCGAATCAGGGGATGGATCGGGAAAGATTTCCTTGAACCGCGGTTCCGGATTGGATGAGGCTATGACATGGCTGTGATGATCGATGAGCGTGAACATCTCGAAGGTCTGATCCGCGCTGCCGATGATGACTTCCTGGATCCGATCTAAAGAGATTGAGCCGAGCACGAACCCGGCAAATCTGCCGTCGACCATGATGGGGGAAGCGATCAGGACAATGGGCTGATGGCTGATTCGGCCTATCAGGACTTCGGATACAACGGTTTTTTCACGGAATTTGATCTGCTGAAAATAGTTTCGATCCGCAACACTCAATCCGATGGACGACTGCCCGTTCAGACCGATCTCAGGAGAAGCGGCCATGAGCTTTCCGGTTGCATCACCAACGGTCAGCACCAGAAAATCATCATCATATGTTTTCAAGATGGTTAAAATCTCATCCAGCTCCGGAGTCGATGTCCCCCCCAATCTGGCCGCCTCGTCCGCCAGCCTCCGGACCACCGACTTGTGGCTGTCGATCCAGATTTCATAGGCGTCGATAAGATACATTGAATTCTTTTCCAGTTTTTCCTGTATCTCATTTTCGATATGGAGGAACTGGTTTCTGCCGTTGATGTAGAGAAAGACAAACATGGTCAATATGATCCCGCAGATGACCGGCTGAAAGATCGTGGACCGGAGTGCCTGTTTGCCCACACCCCCCCCGGAGGAAAACCGCCGACTTCTGATGAATGCCGCGATAGGGGTATACTGAAGGATGATGGAGGCCAATGTGGCATTGAAGATGCCGTTGGTTGCCTGTTTGAGCATCACCACAAGGGTGGCCTGCTGATTCATCCCGACGCCGAACCGATAGAAGATCCAGACCAGGGGCATTCCCGTCACCAGCCAGTAGACCATATCCAGCAAAACGATTTCGCTGTCGCTGAACTTTTGAAGCATCAAACCGACAAAGAACACCTCGGCCCCAAGGATGATCATCGCATAGGGGTGGGCCCACAGCACGATCGTATAACTTCCTGCAATAAAGGAGGCTGTGACGGCTGTACGCAATCGGTAGAATCTCAGAAGGATCAGCGGAAAAACACTGCCGAACAGGATATCGATTCCCAGAAGAAGATCGAGGCGGAAGATGTTGCCCAGCAGGCCGGCACATATGAGAATCAGCAATGGCATCATCTCTTTGGCCTCATTTTTTTGTAACATATTACACCTGACGATTGACAAGATTGGTTTTCAAAGGTTTTCTCCGGAAGATTCGGAATTGGAGATTTGCCATTCTCCAGGTCTCCAGGCTGAAACGGGTTCAACTGAAGATTGTTCAAAACATCCCATGATACTCGTAGCCCGATACGGAACAGGTGTCAAGGGACTATACGGCATTGTACCATCCGATCCTGACGTTGTAAATGTTGCAGCCCCACCGTCGAGCTGATCTTTAGAAAAGGAGCGGATTATCGCTGCCCTGCGCGAGTATGACGGCCGGCGGGAGCAGACCGCGAAGACTCTGGAGATGGATCGGACCACTTTCTGGCGGAAGATGAAGCGGAAGATGAAGCGGTATGGGATCGAGGGATGAGGGAAGGGGCTTGAGGGATGCTATCTATAAACAGCGTCGTGGCTGCCGACATCGATCGGTACAATACTCTTTTCTTCTATGGTGAATTCCATCGTAATCCGGTATTGGATGTTTATGGAAACGGAATGGAGATCTTTCAAGGGTCCCTTCAGACGGTGCAGACGAAGGGAGGGATGAAAAGGATCGATTTCCAGCAGCATGAGGGTCTTTTTATACTGCGAAAGAAGATCGGGATGCTTCTTTAAGAATCGCTGAGCCCGCCTATTGTATCCTGGAGTATAGATGATCCGGTAACTCAAGATTCTTCTCTTTGAAGGCGTTTGATATGCGCCTCCACACTTTCCTCAATCCCTTTTCCTTCGGCAATTTCCCGTCGAGTCTCATAGAGTGCAGCTTCCAGTTCGCATTCCCGGAGCCGGTTATAAGTTTGCAGATCCATCACCACATATTTACCCTTTCCCCGAACGGAGATCACTGCCTCTTTCCCTGGTATCGGTGTCACCTTCCCTTCTTCGATCTCAGAAAAGCGACGTTCGGCCTCTTCGGCCCAGAGACGATCGATTTCATCATCAATGGGAAGGTTCAAACTCATCAGGAGCTTTTCCACCAGATTCAGCCTCTCCTCTACCGGAAGGGACAATGCTTTATCAACAATACGATCACTTGCGGTATTCATTTCTGCTTTACCTTACAAATTAAGTTGATTCGCCAGCCAATTTTCCAAATTGTGGCTGTTCCCGAATTATGACCTTCATCATAGCCGTTTTTCGATCGATTTTCAAATGAGAAAGAGAGTCTGTCCGTCGTGCCCCGCTCTGAATCATTGCGCTTTTTTCCATATTGTGATATCCACTCTGTCAATGGGCCCGAATGGAATATTGCGGGAACCGAAAAATTCCTCTTTATTCTCTTTGCCGACATCCGGGGGTTTACCTCGCTGTCAGAAGCCCTGCTGCCCTATGACGTGATCCACCTGCTCAAGCGGTATTTCCACCGGATGAACAGGATCATCGAAAAACACGGGGGCTTCATCGACAACTATATGGGCGATGGGCTGATGGCCCTCTTCGAGGCCAAAGACCCTTTTTCCGGGGCATTCAATTCGGTTCGCGCAGGGCTTGAGATGCTGGGGACATCCTTTCTCATTTCAGAGAAGGTCTACAACCTCCTGAAAGATCGCCTCCGGACCGGCATCACCGCAAAGATCCCCATCCGGGGCAAGGCCGGGGAGCATACTCTCTATGAGGTGGTGGGGATGTCCTGAAAAGTGTCGGTTTCGGGCCATATCAGGTCATAGCTGGTGCTGCGTCCTGCCCCCGGATTCTCCGCCAGCACTCCTTTTTCCAGAAGATCCCGGATCTCCCGCTGGGCCGTGGAGCGGCTGACTTTGGCCATGGAAACATACTTCCGGGTCGTCAGTCCGCCCTCAAAGCCGCCTTTTCCGGAATCGAGGAGACGGTTGATCACCTTCTGCTGCCGGTCGTTCATCTGGGTTTGGGCGTGCTGCCGCCAGAAAGCCGCCTTCACCAGGACATTGTGCAGAAGATCCGCGGATCTTCGAATCGCGCCTTCGAAACAATCGAAAAACCACTCGAGCCATTCGGTGATGTCGCCGTCTCCCTTCTGGGTCTTCTCAAGAACGTCGTAATAGGCTTCTCTGCAGGCCATGATCTGCGCGGACAGGCTGTAATATCGGCGGGAGGCGCCTTGGTCCTGGGCCATGGCCATGTCGGTTATGGCCCGGGCGATTCTGCCGTTTCCGTCTTCAAAGGGATGGATCGTGACAAAACGGAAATGGGCGATCCCGGCCCGCAGAATTCCGTCCATCTCCTGGCGGCTGGTTTCCCACCAGTGGAGGAACCCGGCCATCTCTTCTTCGATCCGGTCTGGGGGCGGGGCTTCATAATGAACCTTCTCCCGTCCCAGGGGGCCCGAAACTATGCGCATGGGAGAAGGCCCCCGCCAGTCTCCCACAATGATACGGTAGAGGCCGGAATATCCCGTGGGAAAGAGGGCCGCCTGCCAGGATTTGAGCCGCGGGGTTGTCAGGGGCTTCTCATATCCCTCGGTCGCATCCAGAAGCACCGCCACCAAGCCGTCAGCGCCGCTTTCGGGTCGCGGAAGTCCGGCAGCATCGAGGCCCAGCCTGCGGGCCACCGAAGAGCGGACCGTTTTCCGATCCAGAATCTGCCCTTCGATATGGGACGTCTCCACCGCCTCCTCCACCAGCAGATCGGCCCAAGCCTGCATGCCCGTCTCCCGATCCAGCGCGGTCATCTGGCCCAAGAGCTTTCCCTGGATCAGGCGGCACCGGGAGAGAGGGGCCAGCAGCCGCGCCTCCTCCCATCTCAGGCGGGGCCAGTCCGGGGACTGCCAGATATATCGCTGCACCAAAGGCTCCTTATATAAAAGTATAAACGCATCAGAATCTGATGCGTTTATACGGCTTTTTCGCGTCAACATCAAGGAAAATCAGCTTCACTGCCGGCCCGACAGGATCTCTTCGCTCTCCTTCCTGGCACGTTCGAACGCTGTGGCATGGTCATGATCTTGGCTCCGGCCCTCGGCAAAGAGAAGAAAATAAAGCGCCTGCGCCAGAAAGAAGAGCCAGATTCCCAATGCCCAGGAGAGGGGCGTATGGGGGGCAAAATAATCGACCAGACCGGGCTGCCCCAGACCACAGGGATCACCGGCATCTCCATAACCGGCTTCCAGCCGGTTTCATGGGTTCAGCCTGGGGTTTCAACCCAAGGCGGCGAGGACGATCAACTTGAATTAGAATTCAGAATGGAATCGATCATCCATTAAAATCAAAGGTATTTTGATTCCAGAAAATCGTCTTACCCGTAGAACAGCCTGGAAGGCTGTTTTACGGGTAAAAAAAACCGACTGAATCTCATTCATTCACGGGTATTGCTTTTTGACGACCTGTTTCGCGGACAGCTTTTCAAAACCGGCCGTAAACCAGAAGGCGGCTCCTTTTCCCGCATCGCTCTCTACACCGATCGCCCCGCCCATCTGTTGGACCAGCTTTTGGGAAATGGCCAGTCCGAGACCCGTTCTCCCGAATTCCCGGCTGATCGAGGCATCGACCTGGGAAAAATATCGGAAAAGCCGGACAAAGTAATTGTCGTCAACCGGTCAGGATAATTGTCGCACAATAATTGAGGATTCCGCGAAGCGGCAATGGCATACAGCCTGGGGTTTCAACCCCAGGTCGAAAGAAACGCGAATTCGCACTCATTCAAACCTCCGACGCAATGATTTTGTAAAATTCCCGCTTCAACTCTTGCGGCAATCTCCGAAATTGCACCAGCAATCCTTCCACTTTCAAATCGCCCAAGCGCCTTTGGATCGCGGTTTTCATCTCCTCTATCTTGGCTTGATCCTCCTCGGTGATATAAATCGGAGCGGCTTCCAGTCTCGATAAAAGGCGCTGACAACCGGCGGCGTCCATCCCTTGTATGCGATCTTGAGGTTGAAGGACGTTTTTCAGCCACTCGTTGGATCGGTTTTTCCGGTCTGCGAGAACACGTTCCATGAATTTGCCATAGATGTCTTCGGCGTCCCGCCAAAGGGGAAGGTCTTCGTCTTTTTCTTCTTCCGAATGGATTTGCCGGATTTTTTCCTCAACGTATTGTCGAAGGTCGCTTTCCGGCTTGGAGAGATCGTTCAAATAAGAAAAATCCTGCTCAAATTGGGCCAGGCGCTTTTCCATTTTATTCAGTTCGTCGATGTCGATCTCTTCGCCGGAAAAAATGGCCATCAGGTCGCGGACTTCGATATGGGCGGCGCGGATATCTTCGATGGTTGAAAAGGCTCGGTCAAAAAAGGCGTCGCTCCGGTTTCGGTGCTGCTTTCGCTTCGCTTTGCATGCTTTTTGAAAATCGGTTAGCTTTGCAATGGCCTTGTCGATTTCGGGCACATCTTTTGTTTTCTTTGCTTTCTTCAGATCCTCGACGTCCGGGCCGAACACCTTTTGAAATTCCGTCCGCCAGCGGTCGAAATTCCGTTCCACAAACGTCTCGGCATCCTGAAACCTCGGCCAGAGGTCTTCCACCGGCGTTGTATCCAACTCCTTGGATCGGAGTTGGACCAGCACCTGCCGGCTCAGTTCCTCGGCCAGGTTGAAATCGGTCATGCCGTTGATGGGCAGGACCAGAAAGGGGCGCTCCCAATTCTCGACCCGGCTGCGGATCTGTTTTCCGGGATCCGGGCTGGCGTGTTCGATGTTGTTCAGAATCCGGCCTGCCGCCGGCCCCGTCGGCGCCGACAACAGGTTGGCCAGGGTCAGGGCGTAATGGGATTTTCCCGCGCCGTATCCTGCAATGGCCAGGGCGATGGGGTCCCCATTCGTTTGGCCCGGCGCCATCTCCCCCATCAACTTTGAGGTCAGGGACACCGTGTCGATGAGGGCGTAGCTTTTGGCGCCCTCCTTGTCGTCGTCCGTGACGCCGAAATATTCTGGGCCGTGGAAAACGAAATTGGCGCTGGCCAGGTACCGCTTGTCAGGGTCAGATGATCCGGGATTCGCGGGTTTCCCGGAACAGCGCGGCGTCCTTGATGTCGTCGTTGAGAAAAAATGTCGCCCGTTCCAACCACGCATGGGCCAGAAACGCTTCCCGGTTATTGAGCATGCCCATGAGGGCGGGGTGCAGGGCGGTGTCGGCGGCATGGGGACGAACGGCGCCCAGGGGAAATTGGCGAACTCTTCCGGCTAACGAGTCAGAGGCGGGAAGCCTTTAAACTTGTGCGCTCATCGATAACCATATCCGCTGCTTGGATGGGTCCCTGTATGCGGGAGTTCCCTCACTTCGCCGCGAAACACCTCCCGAACGTGCCAATCGCGGAAAACCATATCGGGCTGATATGTAGCCCGTTGCGGCGCGGCCAGTTTTTTGCCGTGGTATTTGAGCAGCCAATCGTTGAAGGACGCGGTGCCGTTGGCCCGGTCGGAAACAAGGACTTCGAGTTGATTGGAAAGGGTGAACGCGCCCCGGTCGAATAGCTTGTGGTGGAGTGTACAAAGCGCCAGCCCGTTGCTTTCTTCGTCGGGTCCGCCGGCGGTGTGCCATTTGATGTGGGCGGCTTCCAAGCCGATGGGGCTGTGATCAATGCGGATGTCGAAACCGCAGATGGCGCAACGGTATTCATAGGCCCGAAGGACGCGATTCCGAAATTCCGGGTTGCGGCGCTGGACAACCGCGGCGTCGGCTGCCAGATCAATGCCGACGGCTTGCAGGATGTCCTCGTGGATGGAGGGAGGGAAATTGTCGTCCAGAAGTGTTTGGACGATTTTTTTTAAAAGGGCCGGGTCTTTCTTGACCTCATGACAAACGGTTTCCGTGAAACCGCCAAAAGCGTTGTAGCGGATCAATTCGGATTTCTTGACATCCCCGCTGCTGGTAAGCCTCCATTCTGGATTGTCCGGCGATTTGACTTCCCAAATGCCGTCTTTTTGCATTCGCCAGAAAGGATATTCGGCTCGGTGGTTTTTTCTTTCGGGTCCAAAATCATTCAGCAGGCGGACCAGGTTTTTGCTGACCTCCTCAAATTCAACCAGCCGTTTTTCATCCCTGACTGCTTTGCCGAGGGAGTAAAGGGCGAGCAATGGCTTGTGAGGGGCTCTTTCGCCACCGCGTCGCCAAACGGTGAGGCGATTGAATTTGGTTAGGAGGTCGATGTCTTTCATTGCATCAACTCAGCAAGCCGTTCAAGCAACCGGCGAATATGCCCACCTTCGATCATTTCGCCCCAATGCCCTTCGCAAAATCGCTCACCCCGGACGCAATACGTCAGCATGGTCTTGATTCGGGGAAGATCAGCGGCCTTGACAGCGTCCTCATTTTCCAGCATCCGCCTGGCATCTCCAGGGTCATAATCATAGTCGCACCAGCATTCATTTGAGGCGATTCGGAAAAATTCCGATGCGTCCCTGTGGTAATTTGGCCAGGGCATGGTAAAAAC
>JAABTM010000314.1 GCA_011389855.1 Desulfobacteraceae bacterium | reverse complement strand
GGTTGCCGGTGAGAATGTAGGTCTTGAGACCGTGCTCTCCGGACAGGGCCATGGCCGCATCCATCACCGCTTCGGCCGCCGCCGGGGGCGGCTCCCAGGTCAGCCCGTGGAGAAAGACCGCGGAACCGGCGCCGCCCCGGAGGGGCTCGGGAAGCCCGTCCGTTTGGATTTCGGAAAGCGGGCGGACAGCGGGGGAGAGGGTCAGGCCGAGGTCTTCGTGGGTGGGCCGCCGCTCGCCCTCCTCGGCGATGATCACGGTGCCGGCCCGGCGTTCTCGGGTCTTGCCGTTTTGACGGAAGGAGACGGTGAAATCCCCCATCCCGCCGCGGCATTTCGTGGCTTCCGCGGTTTCACGGATAACGGAAACTCCCCATGACGACAAATCCGCTTCGATGCGCCGGGCGCAGGCGGTGTCGCCGAGGACCAGGACGGCGTCCGCCGGGCCGCTCTCCGTGGACAGTGAGGTGTTGGTGTCTGTCGCCATTAGGTTGCCTCCAGGTATCGGACCACGTCGAGGACGGTTTTTTCCGCGCTTTGAACGGCGTCGGGGATGCTCATGGGGCCCAGGGCCGTTCCGGTGGGGAATACGCCGCCGCCGTCGGCGGCTTTCGCCAGGAACCCGTCTTCCGTCAACGGGGCGTCGAGCAGCGTCGAGAGGGCCGGGTTGTCGGCGCCGGGCATCAGGCCGATGGAAAGGACCACCAGGTCGAACACCGCTTCCCCCGGTTTACGGTCGTCCGGATCGAAATAGATCGCCTTGAGCCGGTCTTCGGGCGCCGGGTAGAGATCGGCGGGCAGGTTCCGGATCATTTTAATGTCGTCTTTGGCCTCTTTGTAGAAAGTTTCAAAGTCTTTGCCGAAGGTCTGGACGTCGATGTAAAAAAAGGTGATCGCGGTTTCCGGCCGGCGGGCCCGCATCCATCGGGCCATGCGCAGCGCCGATGCGCAGCAGACCTGGGAGCACCAGAGATGGCCCAGCTTGGCGTCCCGGCTCCCGACGCACTGGATAAAGGCCATGGCATCCGGCGGGTTGCCGTCCGACGGCCGGACGACCCGGTCCGTTCCCCGGATCATGGCTTCCAGCTCCAGGTTGGTGATCACGTTGGGAAATTGCTTGTAGCCGTAGGGCTGTTCCCGGGGATCGTAGGGCGCGAAACCGGTGGACAGCACCACGGCGTCGGCTTCGATGGCGGCCGGCGCCGCGTCCGAATCGGCGGCCGGCGCCAGGGTCAGCGTAAAGCGGCCGTCCCGGCGGACGTTGTCGAGGGTGCTGAGGAGATGGACTTCGACGCCGTCGACCGCATCCACCTCGCGGACGGCGTCTTCCACCATGCAGGCGCCGCATTTCACGCAGCGGCCGGCGGCCTTGCAGCCGTATCCGGCGGCGTGGCCGCCCAGGATCTCCGATTTTTCCACCAGCGCCACCCCGGCCCCGAGGCGGGCCAGGTCCCTTGCCGCCGTGAGACCGGCGACGCCGCCGCCGATAACGGCGACCCGTTTGCCGGCCAGGTTGTCCGATAGGCGCGTCATGGGGTCTCCCTGGCGTTTGATTTAGCGTAATCGGCGATGAGCCCGTCGATGCGGCTTTTGATCCGGTCGCGAAGGGTTTCAAGATCCGCCCGGGGGATGGTTTTGACATCCGGCGCCAGCTCCTCCACCCTCTCCTCGTCGATGTCGGTGATCTTGTTGATCAGAAAACTGTCCACTTCGCCGTCTTCCAGCATCAGGCCGCAGGCCCCGAAGGCGCCGATGAACTCGCCGTCCACGATGATGGGAACAACTAGTTTGACCAGCCCGGCGTCGCACTCCTCGATGACCGGTTCCCCGGTCTGGCGCCCGATCTCGGCCAGGTTCATGTGGGCCACGGCGCAGATGAAGGCCTGGCCCTTGTCGGTGGCCTTGATCTCGGGGCAGAGGCGGTTGGCCCATTTCTTGTTGTCGGTGATCCGGATGCCTTTGGTATTGAACACGGAGGCCTCCAGACCCGTTTTGTCGTAAATCTCGTTTTCGAAGGCCGCCCATTCATCCAGGGGCGCCAGGTCCGTCAATTGGGTGTTCGTCTCGGCGTCGCTCATACGTTTAATATCCTGTCGTTTTCAAGGGTCGATCCGGTTGCTGTTATATCGCGCCCACTATCTCATAAAAAAGAACGGATTGGCAAGCCCTCCGAAGAAATTAAATTTGACATGCCGTTCCCGCGAGTCATATAATTGTTCTCAAAGACTGAGGGAGCGGCATCATGAGAAGTTCTGTATGACCGCAAAAAGGAAAACAAATGTCAAAAATTAAGAATAACAACCAGTTAACTTTACCCAAATTTGATCCTGTCCCAAGTGCTGAATTTGCCCATAATGTTTTGGGAGACTTGGGAATAAATGGTGTTTTAATTGGCCGGCTCGCTGTTTGGACATGGTTGCCTGATCCAAGTGATCATACCTATACAAAAGATTTTGATCTGGCCATTGAAAAAGGCAATAGACTAAATGTAGCAAAATATTTGAGCGATAAAAACTACAATATCAGCGAACTTGTTATTGGCGGCTTCAATGTAAACATTCCTGATGAAAATATAAATGTCGATTTCATCGATCGTTATTCGGAAGAAGAAGGCGACTTCAGCGATCTGTTCCAGGATGCGATTACAAAGTCGAATGAAACAGTCAATATTGAAGGAATTGAATTTAAGGTGGTTTCCATAGACCATCTGGCGGCGATGAAGATCGCTACAATGGAAAAAAAAGATGAAGAGGATGCAAAAAACCTTTTGCAATCGGAAAAGCCCGATATAGAAAGATTAAGAATTATCGTAAAAAAATTTTTAGGTCCGGTGGCTAAGATACGGCTGGAACAGATACTGCGCGAAATCGGCCACCGAAGCGCTCAACAGAGGCGAAAATATAAAAGCGGCCATTAACCTTATTTTCAACAAGAGCAACGATTAACGGAAAGGAGATTTTGAATGAAGAAATATCTGATTTTGCTTTCGGCGACGGTATTTCTGGCGACCGCTTGCGCGGGTCCTCAGACCAAAACAGGTAAGGGCGCGGCCTATGGGGGCGCCGGAGGCGCGGCGGCCGGCGCCGGCATCGGGCAGGCCATCGGCGGCGACACCGAATCGACCCTTCTGGGCGCGGGCATCGGCGCGGCGGTCGGGGCGGCCGCGGGCGCGGGCATCGGCCGTATGATGGACAACCAGGAGAAGGCTATGCGCCGGGAACTGGCGGCCGTCGAGGCTGCAAACGCCGATGAACGGGCCGCGACGATTCGGCGCGAGGGGAACCTGCTGGCCGTGACCCTGCGCGGCGACGTGACCTTCGCCACCGGATCGGCTGCCGTGCAACCGGGGCTTCACGATGAACTTAGCCGCATCGCCAAGGTGCTGCGGGACTATCCCCAGACGCGGATAGTGGTGGAAGGCCATACGGACAACGTCGGAAGCGACGCCGCCAACATGGACCTGTCCCGCCGACGGGCGGACGCCGTGAAAAATCTGCTGGCCCAGAAAGGGGTGGCGCCCTCGCGGATCCAAACCGCCGCGCTGGGCGAGACCATGCCCATCGCCCCCAACGACACCGCCGCCGGCCGTCAGCGGAACCGTCGGGTGGAGATCAAGATCGAACCGACCGAGGCGGGATAACCCCGACCGCCGACCCTATCCCACGATGCGGAGCGCCCGGTTCTCCGGGCGCTCCGCATCCCATCCCCCCGCGACGGCCTTCCCGAAAAAGCCGCGCTTTCAATTTGCATTTTCACCGCGAAATGGTATAATTGATTCCGATTGCAGACCTATCTTTCTCTTCATTTCCGACTCCTTTAATATTTATCCCTGCTGAAGGCTTAAACAGCCCTTCAAGTCACATCAACGGGAGGAAACATGGCCGCCAAACGCTTCGGAACCCTGCACGACCACATCGCTTCCGTTAAATCCGGCCAGCGCCGCTTCGAGAACGCCTTCAAGGGCGTGGCGCGGATGATCCTGGAAAGCGATATCGAAAAAGTCGTGGTCAACGGAAAAACCACCTATGATTTTTCCATATTCAGAACCGGTAAAAAGCATGTCATCGGCATGTACGACGAGATCAACAGCTTCGTCTCCTATGTCAAGGACGCCGCCGAAGGGGGGTCGTCCAAGGAGATGGCCTATGTCCTGGTGGGAGAGCCGGGCAACGGCAAGACCTTTTTCGTCGATTTTCTGTGCGCCAAATACCGGTCGTTTCTCTCCTCGCCCGAAGGCCGCAAGTACACCTTCCGGTTCAGCGGCATGGACCGGATGGGCGGGTACGGGCGGATCGCCGTCATCGAATCCCAGACCTATGAAGACCCCATGATCCTGGCCATGAACCTCATGGACGACCCCGACGACAACAAACGGTATCTGGCCGAAACCTTCGGCTTCACCGACGACGAGATCGAGGCCGTCTGGGAGGATTACCGGCCCCTGGGCGCCTGTTCCGGCTTTATCTGGAACGATATCCGGAACCACGCGGATGACAATCTGGACGAGATGCTCGATATGGTGGAGATCCTGCCGGTCCCCCTGACCGAGAGCCTGGGGACCATCACCGGCAAGTATTCGGCCAAGGACAAGATCACCTCTTCGGCGGTGGACCTGCTGGGGGAAGAGTCCATCCAGCGGCTGCTTCACATCACCGATGTCAACAACCCCTACCGGTTCGATTTGCGGCGGGGCGCCCTGGCCCGGGTGGCCGGGGGCGGCATCCACTTCAGCGACGAGATCTACAAGAACAAAAAGGATCTGGTCCAGGTCTACCTGGGGGTCATCCAGAACCGGAACATCGAGATGGACGGTTACAAATGGCCCATCGACACCCTGATCATCGCCACCTCCAACAACTCGGAATTCAACCGGTTTCTGGCGGAAAAAGAAGAGGCCCCCATCGTCGACCGGTGCCGGATTTCCTACGTCTCCCACAACACCAACTATAAGCTGCAAAGCCAGTTGACCGGCTACGCCATCGGCAGCGAAGCGCGGACCACCCTGACCCGGGAGGATCTCCACCAGGATCCCAACCTCAACTATGCGGCCTCCGCCGCGGCGGTCCTGTCCCGGCTGCCCCGGTCGGAAAAGCTCACGCCGGTGGAGACCCTGAAACTGGCGGCGGGCGAAGTGGCCGGCGAAAAGTCCATCAAGACCCTGGCCGAGGTGATCGACACCCTCAACCAGGAGCCCGACATCACCAAGCGCTTCGGGCAGAAGGGGCTTGGGCAGCGGAACCTGGGACGGTCCCTCCAGCTCCTCATCGAAAGCTCCGAAACCAACGAGGGGCGGTGCATGTTCGCCTACGACATCTACGGCGCCCTGGAGCGGATCATTCTCGACTACGTCCCCGACGCCAACAACCGGGCCAAGTACCTGGAAGATCTCAAGATAGCCAAGGGACTCTACCGGGAACGGATCATGACCGAGATGTTCAACGCCTACATGGACGAGCCCCTGGCCATCCGCAAGGACGTCATGAACTACGTCAACATGATCATCGGCATCGACGCGGAAAATCTGGGCCCGGACAAGATGTGGAAGTACAAGGATCCCCAGACCGGCGAACTCAAGGCCCTCAAGGTGGACGAGCGGTACATCAAGAGCGTGGAGGAGCGGCTGGGCCTCAAAACCGAAGAACAGCGGGAGACCTTCCGGACCTCCATCCGCAAGATCTACGGCCAGAAAATTTCGGTGGACCCCAATTACGATTTCATGGACAACCAGATC
>JAABTM010000057.1 GCA_011389855.1 Desulfobacteraceae bacterium | reverse complement strand
ATTTGGGTGCAGCTCTTTTACGACGACCCAAAATTACTACAATTTCTCTCGTTTCTATAGAGAACAAGTCTACTATACCCGTTTCAGATTCGGAGATTTTTGGGAGGAACGAGAAGAATCGGTTGGGGGAACGTGACCTCCCTCATAGCGGGACTGGTGAGTTCGCCGGTACTCGCAATCTTCATGGAAGGTCCAATACTCGTCGAAATCGCCGCTTGAGCGCAAAGCCCGTAGCCGCAGAACGGCCTCGGCGCCGGGCAGCGACCATCGGGCCCCGGTTATTTCCATGCGATCCTTTACCAGGTGTCGGCAGGCTCCTTCGATAACGCCTGTGGCAATGGGCATGCCGGCGACAAGGCAGCGGTCGTAATGAAGGTAGGGCGCGTGGTTGAGAAGGTATGTGGCGCACTTGTCAACGGGCTTGCGCGCCTTGTCGTCCAGAGCCCGTCGTGTGGCGCTGCGTCGCATCCCACCGGCGATCAGTCCTGCCTTGCCTTGCAGGATGCCCAGAAGCCGATGCCGGACCCAGCCTTCCAGCTCCGGTCCGGATTCCGGGTAAAACGCCCTGCCGGCGGCCCACAGGTACTCGATGACATGAACGACATCGCATACGATGGTCAGCTCCACCCCCGTTTTACGGGCCATGCGGCGCAGACGGCGGATCTGGTTGTTGTCGCCGTCGACCAGCGCCACCCACGTTTTTTGAGCAGTCGGATCGCGCTTGCGCGCCTCGTCAAAAGCCTGCTTTATGACTTCCGCCGGCTCTTTTTCCAGGCTTGCCCATACGCGTTTTGCCTCCGGACGGGGCCGGGGCGCCCGGGCAAGGGCGGCGTTGCTTTCGTCTACGATCTGTTCGGGCTCGCGGACAAAAGGGGCGATCGTATACACCGCCGCTACGGTGGCCATGCGCTTGGCATTTTTCTTCTCGCCCTTGGAAAGGCGTTTGTCCATCTTTCGCCGGCGCGCCTCGGCGGCTTTGCGGGTCTTCTCGCGAAGATGCTCGGCACGCATCGTCACGCCCTTGCCGTCGACGCTGAGCGCCAGGATGGCGCCGCCGGGATGATCGCCGGCTGCTTCTTGTTCCCGAAGCCTGTAAAAGGCGTCAAAATCGCACGCCGCCCGCTGGACCAATTCTTCGACCTGGCGCTTGCCGATGTTCGCTCCGGTTCTCTTGGCGATGCTTTCCACCGTTTCGTCATAGGAGCTTTTGGCGGCCTCTTCTGCTGCGCGGCGGCGAAGCTCCAAGGAATAGCGCTCGTCGGGCAAGTTGAGTTCGGCATCCAACGGGTGCAAGCTCTGCACGCCCGGACAGCCGTATCCGGTTCGCTCGACCCGGACGCCGCCGAAAATCGTCTCCAGATCGCGTTCCTGGGGCCGCTGCCGCGTGCGCTCCTGCCCGTCGGCGCCGAAAACGGGCTCTTTGCTTTGTCCGGGGCCGCGATTGTCCAGATGCTCCTGGAGCAACAGGCGCATCAGCTCCCGGCCTTTCTTTTCCAGCTCGCGCTCCAGTTCGCTGTGGCTCATCGAAGAGGCCTCGACAGAGTCCAGATAACCGACCATTTGTTCGAAATTCTCCCGCGCCTGGTCATAGGCTTGCTCCGGCAACGGGACATACGCCAGCGCGTTCATCTTCTATTCTCCCCGGGCAAGCAAGGCTGCCGCGTTTTTGGCCAGGGGGTAGACCAGCACGGTTTTCACCGCGGCCCCATGGCGTTTGTGTTCCCGGTCCATTCGTCCCCGGCCGCTTGTTTGACCCAGCTCGATCCAGTTGGCCGCCCGATAGCAGCCCCCATGAAACCGTTGCCGGTCCACCAGCGTTTCCGCCAGCAAGGGCCGAACCCCGTACTGGCGTTGCCAGTCGTCGGGCAGCCGGCGCAACACGCGAGAGAGCATCGCGCTGGCCAGATTGTCCATCCTGGCCAACACCAGCAAACGGCTGTTGTTGACCACCTGCTGAAGCCGGCGGCGCCGTGTGGCGTCGTCCCAACCGATCCATCGGTCGCGCGCTTTCATGCGCCAGGCCGCGGACGAAAACTGCACGCACCCGACCGCTTCCCGCCGGGGTCGGGTGGCGTAGACCAGATACTGCAACCGCGCCCCGAACGGCATCGCATATCCCAGGTAGTGGCGCTGACTGACCATGTCCCGAAACAGTTCCCGCTGCCGTTGGGTGGTCGCCTGCGCGACCTCCAGAGGGGAAAAGGCTTCCACGCTGCCGCACAACCCGCTGTGGGCCTGCTCGTGTGCCGCGGGAGACCGGCTTTTCCGGGGCGCCGTGTTGCCGCAGGTCTTTTTGGCGGGAAGCGTCAGTACCCCGCGGCTTTCCAGAACCTCCAGCAGGTCCCGGCACTCCCGCATCTTCAGCCCGCCTCCAGGCCGCTTCCAATCCAGAAGCTCGCACACCGTGTTGGCCAGCTCGAACCGGCTGAGCCCGGAGCAGGCGTCGACGACCTCCCGAATCAGCGTCACTTCTTTGGCTGTAAACTCCCGTCCACAAAATCGTTGCTCTATAGCTATGCTCATGCCGTTGCCCTTTCGTTAAGATTATCTCATAGCGGGTCAACGGCGATTTGTCCAGCAAAAAATTCATGTCTTACACATATATTTCGGCACCCGCCCAGACTATGGCTCCATCATCAAAAATACGGAGATATCGCTTGCCGGCGCAGTTATCCCTGAAGCTCATGGGATCAGTTGACTTCGGATTTTGACTAACATGCTGAATTAAAATACAGTGTTGGTCGTTTTAAAAGAGCTGCACCCTATTCATATTGCGCTGTTTTGCAGGAAATGGTACGGTTAAATCTTGATAAACAAGAGGAGACCGCTCGTTATGGAACTGGAAAATTATTTTGAATTTATTCATGAAGACGCCATCCGCATCAAGGGAACCCGAGTGAATATCGAAACCCTGTTGAGAGATTATCTGGAAGGTGGAAGTCCCGAGGAAATGGCGATCAATTATCCCACGCTAAGTCTTGAGCAGATCCATGCGACTATTTTATATTATTTGGCCAATCAGGGTGAAACCGATGAATACCTGGAACGGGTGCGGGCAATTCAGGAGGAAGCGTGGCGGGAATCCCAGGCAAACCCGTCTGAATTTATAGTCGATTTACGAAACCGAATTCAGGAACAACGGCGGATTTGTCATAAAAACAGAAACTGGACGCCCGACACATATGAAACCGCGATTCCTTCTTGACGAGCATGTCAGTAAGGCCATACAGCGTCAGCTCAGACGAATTGAAAAAGAGATCGAAGTATTATCCATCGGCGACAGGGGCGCGCCTCCGGTGGGAACGTTAGACCCGGAAATCCTGATATGGATGGAGGAAAATGGTTATATTCTTATAACCGAAAATCGCAGCACCATTCCCACGCATATTTCCGACCATTTTTCGTCAGGAAGGAGTTTTCCGGGGGTGTTCTGGATTCGCCCGGTTACCGGCATCGGCCGGATCGTGGAAGAATTGCACATGATCTGGTTAGCTTCAGAAGCGGAAGAATATAAAAATATCGCAACGTACATTCCGTTGTAATACATTCGAATAGAAATCAATGCAGGTTGTCGTGAAGCTGAGCATCCACGCCGCCTTGGGTTAAAACCCCAGGCTCAATCATTCAAAACCGGCTAAAGCCGGTTTGGGTTACGAATGATCATATCTCCCACGATAGCCATAACCGGCTTTCAGCCGGTTTTTTGGGTTCAGCCTGGGGTTTCAACCCAAGGCGTCGCGGCCAAGTCCGATGAATTTTGTCTGGATTTTCACCTTTAGAGTCCGCCCTAACAAATTTCTAACCCTCTCCTAACCAAATATTAATCCTTTTCCTTTATAAATGCCATCTGACAACCCGAAGGCGGCCTTGCCGCCCCTGCGGAAACCCTCGGGAAAGGAACGGCATATTTTGAAGCATCTAATCGCCAAAATCAAACATGCGGGCCACGACCGGTTTTTTCAAAAAATCCACGGCTCTCGGCTCATTTACAACACCTGCTGGGAAGACCCCCGGATCGACCGGGAATTGCTGGAACTGAACGGCGACAGCCGGGTGGTGGTGATCACCAGCGCCGGGTGCAATGTTCTGGATTATCTGATGGACGGGCCGGCCGAAATCCATGCGGTGGACGTCAACCCCCGGCAGAACGCTCTGCTCCAGCTCAAGCTGGCCCTGATCGCGGCGGGAGATTACGACGACTTTTTTGAGATCTTCGGCCGGGGGCGCCACGACGATTTCCAGGCCCTTTACCGTCGGCTCGCCGACCGGCTGCCGACGGAGGCCCGGGAGTTCTGGGGCGACAAGGCCGGGTATTTCAATCAGCGGGGCCTGAAAAAATCCTTCTACTACCATGGTACCACCGGCATGGCCGCGTGGCTGTTCCTGAAATACCTCTACCTGACCCGTCCCCGGTTGCGGTCTCTGATCTTCGATCTGGTGGACGCCCAATCCCTGGAACGGCAGCGCCAAATCTACGACGAAATCGAAAGCCGGCTCTGGGGCGGGACCAGTCTGTGGCTGGTGCGCCAGCCGGCCCTGATGACCCTGCTGGGGGTTCCCCGGCCCCAGATCCGGCTGATCCAGACCGAGTATCCGGGGGGCCTGAGCCAGTTCGTGCGGGACAAGATGCGCCACGTCTTCACCGAGGTGCTGATGGCCGACAACTATTTCTGGCGGGTCTACATCACCGGCGAATACACCGACAGTTGCTGCCCCAACTACCTCCGCCCGGAGCACTTCGCCCATTTGCAAGCCCATGTCGACCGGGTCCGCACCTATACGGGAACCCTCAGCGCGTTTCTCAAGGAACGCCGGGGCGCCTACACCCATTTCGTGCTGTTGGACCATCAGGACTGGCTGGCCTGGCATGCGCCGGACGCCCTGAAGGAAGAGTGGGACCTGATTCTTGCGAACAGCCGGCCCGGGGCGCGTATCCTCATGCGCTCCGCCGGATTCCGGCTCGACTTCATCCCCCGGTCCATTGCGTCGGCCCTGCGGTTCCGGCCCGACCTGACCGAGCGGCTCCATCCCACCGACCGGGTGGGGACATACGGCAGCCTTCATTTCGCGGAGGTGGTATGAGCGAAACCCTGGAAGCCTACTACCGGTTCCACGCCGGCATCTACGACCTGACCCGATGGTCCTTCCTCTTCGGACGCACCGACATTATCGACCTGCTGTCCCGGCTGACGTGTCCCCGCCGGATCCTCGAGGTGGGGTGCGGCACCGGCAAAAACCTGATGAAGCTGGCCAAAACCTTTCCGACGGCCCGCATCACCGGTCTGGATCTCTCCCCGGACATGCTCCGAAAGGCCCAGAACAAGGCCCATGCCGCGGCCGACCGGATCGACCTGGTTCACGGGGCCTACGACGGCCCGACGGCGCCCGGAACCTTCGACCTGGTGCTTTTCTCCTATTCCCTCTCCATGATGGATCCGGGGTGGGAGGCCGCCATCGGGGCCGCCGGGGAAGACCTGCGACCGGGCGGCCGGATCGGGGTGGTCGATTTCCACGATTCCCCCCTCTCCGGGTTCCGGTCCTGGATGGGCATGAACCACGTGCGCATGGAGGGCCATCTGCTGCCGGCGCTTCAGCGGGCTTTCGATACCGAAACCTTCACCATCCGCGGCGGATACGGCGGACTCTGGCGCTACCTGATCTTCATCGGGGTCAACAGGGTCCGGCCGACCGCGGCGAAGGCGGCGGGGTAGACACTGTCAGACCTCTGAGGTTTCCGAAACCTCGGAGGTCTTCGTTTGGCGTCATTTCCCAGAGGCATCGACGGGCGGCGGAAGGGGGTGATCGAACAGGCCGAACACCTCTTTCCGCCACCGCAGATCGAAAAACCCTTCGCCTTCTTCGACGTGCATCCAGTATGCATCCGCATCCGGATCTATGGACCGGTATTGTCCCATACTGAAGTCGCCCCTGGCCGAAGAGAAGAGGGTCGCCCGTTCGGTTTTTTCATCGATACCTTCGAGATAGTAAATGGTGTAAGGGCCGTTGTCGCCCCGCTTGCGTTTTTCATATTTATCCGTAATCAGATAGCTGGCTTTGTGCGGCGTATCCAGGGCCGCATTTAAAAAATAGAGCGGGCCCAGCAACGGGATAAACAGCAGCGCGGCGCTCATAAGGCTCAACCAGATGATTCGGCTGTAGCCATAGGCGGCCGTGAAAATGCCGATGGAAAACGCGATGAAGGCGTATCGGTATCGGTCGATCACATCCCCGTTGCTGATTTCCGGCGCCGGGCGGTAATTGTTGGCCAGCCAGATGCCGACGCCGCCGCAAATGATGACGGCAACGGTGAGGATGTTTTTTCTAGAAATCCGTTTTTCCCGCGTGACTTTGGTTGAATGACGGGAACTTTCGGCCGGGGAGGGAAGCGCCGGCGACGGACCAAGGTTACCCTCTTCCGCCGCTCGTCTGCGATCGGATTTATACCGGGCGTGCTGTCGCGTTGCCGATGACGACAGTTTCATCAGTTCGACGAAAACCACCGAAAGGACGGTCACAGCAAGGCCGACGCCCATCAGGATGGTGTAGACCGCTCTGTTTTCCAAAACGAACGGCAGGCCGCAGGCCATCGCGGCGCCCACCGGAAAGATCAGGGTCCGCGGGTCCAGCTTTCCCGTCCGACGATACGACAGGTAGCAGATCAGGCCGCCGACGGAGATGAACGCGAGGTAGATCTCCGGCAGCGTGGAAACGAAATACGGTGTCGTGCCGGCGATGAAGAGCAGGGCGCCGATCACCCCGCCCCAGTTGAAAAC
This sequence comes from Desulfobacteraceae bacterium, assembly GCA_011389855.1. Lineage (GTDB taxonomy): Bacteria > Desulfobacterota > Desulfobacteria > Desulfobacterales > JAABSP01 > JAABTD01. Next base: position 6,922 of record JAABTM010000057.1, on the reverse strand, counting down.
AAAGGCGCTTTTTTCCGGATCCGACGCCGTTGCCTCGGCATCGATAATGATCTGGCCGAATTTCGCCAGATAGCCTTCCTTGTACAATCGCCATCCCGTTATAAGGGCGGCGACCGCGCCGACCAGATAAATCAATAAAGAGAAATGTCGGGCGATAAATTCCATTCTATGCCGCCAGCAACAATTTCACCATCTTGCTCAACTGATCCGGCCGGAAGGGTTTGGTGATCCACCCGGTGGCGCCGGCGGCTTTGGCCCTGGCCTTGAAGTCGTCGTTGGACTCGGTGGTGAGGATGAGGATGGGCAGATGCCGGTATTGGGGCATGGCCCGAACCTTCCGGACCAGATCGAAGCCGTTGAGCTTCGGCATGTCCAGGTCGGTGATCAGCATGTCGGCGCCGTCAAATTCCAGGCAATCCAGGGCCTCGGCGCCGTCCCGGGCTTCGGCGACCTCAAAGCCTTCGTTTTCCAGGGAGAACCGGACCATCGCCCGGATGCTGGTCGAGTCGTCCGCGGTCAGAATGCGTTTGGCCATGGCAGCCTCCTTATGTTTTGACGAACATGGACATGTCGTAGTCCGCCATATCCGCGTCCTCTTCCTCGTCGATGCTCTCCACCGCTTCGATCATCAGCTCGGCGTTGGGATGATGGTCCCGGGGGGATCGAAGGCGCAAGATGACGGCAACGGCCAGCACGGACAGGGAAAAAATCGAAAAAAGGATAATTTTCATCGGACGTCCTTTCCTGAAGGTTTTAAAAATTCCGTCGATGTGGATTATAAAAAGGTTTTGTTAGGATTTGATGAGGACGCCGTTTTAAATGTTCCGGATGCATCAGGCTCAGCTCATAACTTAGACATATCCCAAAAATAGCGGCATAATTGGCCTTGACGCACCCTGTCCTTTGGACTATATGGAGGGGGGCGCAAAACAAGACGGACTCACGAATTCCGACCCGCGCACCCGGCGCAGGAGTCCGAACCCGAAACCCGACACTGAAAGGATGGCCAATGATCGCATCGGACTGCAACGTAGAAACGTTTCTGGATTCGCTGGATGGAAACAATCTGATGGATCTGCTTTACACGGCGGAGCAGGAGGCTGTTTCGGCTGAGCGATCGCTCTACAGCCGAAACCCGGAGCGCCGAATAATACGCGGCGAGCAATACGCCGGTTTGTTAAAACACTTCATCAGCTATATGCGCTACGGTTGCCGGCCCAGGGGCATCGAACCGGCGATTTTCAAAAAGTTCTGCGAGGTTAAGAAACGCTTTACCATTCAACCTCGTCTCTTGCCTGATCGCACCAAAATCCAATATGAGTGCGATTGACCGAAGCGCCAACGCCGCACTGAAAACCCAGACCGCCGGCTGCCTCGACCTGGCGGAGATCGCCTTTTTGGTGATGATGGGGTTCGGGATTTTCCGGCTGATCCGGGGCAAGTTCAGCACGCCGCCAAGTGAACGCCATGTATGTTTCAGCGCCCCGTCCGAGCCAGACGCCTCGCAATAGCGGCCGGATCTAGCCGGCAGTCCAGGATAGTAAATCGCAAAAGGAAACTGATCGGATAACGACTACCTGCATAGTACACCTCGATTTCCAGATAGGCATCCTCAACGCGCCAACACGCCGCCCATGAATACGATAAGCGCCGGAAACGGATCCCGCTTATTTGTTTTCCAGCGCGGTGATGATCCGCGACATGGTGGCGGCGTCGGGCATGGGCATCACCGAGGTGATCTCCTTGGGAATGCCCAGCACGTCCAGGACGGCGGGGTCATTTTCCACTCCCATGAGGCCGGAGCGGAACCCGTGCCGCTCCCAGGCGATTTTCTGGAGTTCTTCGTCCTTCAGGGCCTCGATGAGCCGCTTGCCCGCCGGGGTCAATGCGATGACCGGGTGGGAACTCCAGACGGTGGGTTCGGGGTACAGGGTTCGGATCTTTTCCCGAAGATAATCCCGGTACCGTTCGTTTTCAAGGGTGAACTCCACGAGCTGGTTTTCGTATCCCACGATGATGGGCCGGGCGCCCACGCCGGTGGTGATGAAATTCTTGAAGATGTCGCCGCTGCTGTGCTCCATGTGGCCCCGGAGGCGGAAGTATTCCACCAGTTGCGGCAGGACGTTGTCCAGGGTGTCGGCCGTGACCACCGTGGCGCCGTTGAGCATGTTGGCCAGGAGCCCGGCGAACATGTTGCCCGAATTGGACCGGGTGGGATCGGTGGAGTGGATGCCCACCTTGCCGAAAAGCTGGGGCAGGCCGATTTCCTTCCAGGTTTTTCCCTCCATGATGTAGCGGACGAGCTTGGGGAAATCGACGATGTAGTAGCTTTCGGACCGTTTCACCACGATCCCCTGTTGGATCAAGGCGTCGGCGACGATGTCGTAAGCGTACAAAACGATGGGCGAGTTGAAGACCGTTTCCACGGCCAGGGAGGACCCGCCCTTGTTCCGGTAGATCTCCGCGGCGATCTGGTTGCTGGGCCAGAGGGCGTCCTTGCCGGCGGTGGGCAGACCCGAGACCATTTCGATGGAGCCGGCCTTGGTGGGGTTGAGATGGACCCCGTGGCGCTCCTTTAAAATCCGGCCCACCTCGGGATTGTCCAGAAACGCCATCTTTTCGCCCCCCACAAAAGCGGCGACATCCACGGATTGCGCGGGTTGGGGCTTTTTGACCGATTCGAGGCCGCCGGTAAAATACATGTAGGCGAAAACGCCGGCCACAGCCAGAAAAATCAGGGGTCCGATGAGTTTCTTCACCTGTCGCTCCTTTCAAAATCATCCAGATCGAGGTCCGGAGAATTCATCTCCATGATGGCTTTCAGGGTTTCCCCTCCCACCTCCAGTTCCCGGAGGTCTTCCCTCAGACATTGCTGAAAAAAGGCGTCGAACCCCTCCTTGACCTGCCGGATGGACCGCTCCGCCGCGTCCAACGCTTCCCGGCCGCGGTCGTCCGCCCCGCTGTCGTGGGCGATGCGGGAAAGGCTCACATACCGGGACACCAGATCGTGGGACCGCTCAAGGACTTCTTCCAGAAACATGGGGGTCGCATCGAGGGTGAGATCCCGGGGATCTTCCCGGAAGTTGCGGCCGATGCGCTTCAAGACCTGGACGATCTCCCCCACCGTTGTCCGGATCTCCAGGTCCCGGGCCTGTCCGGCTTCCGCCTTGAATTTGCCGATGTAAAGATCGATTTTAGCCAGGGCGGCGTCCAGCTGGGCCTTTGTCACGCCCGGGGCCGCTTCGATTTCATGGGGCGACCGTTTCCGGGGGATGGTGAAATAGACGCCGGCGCCGATGGCGGCGGAAACGGCCAGCGAAAAAAGGAAGACGAAGTCGGTGAACAGGAAGAGGAGGGCCAGGGCGGCGGCGGCCGCGACTCCTGAAAAAATCTGGCGGAAAATTTCGGTCATGGTATTAATTATACCCCTTGGCCGCCCGAAACGCCTTGATCAAATTCTTCCCTGGAAACACCCGCCCCACGGTCATCCCGGAGATCTCCTCCAGCTGCCGCTCGTCGGCGTCGCCGAAGGTGATGGAGAAAACGGGGATGTCCGCGCCCATGGGCGTCTTCCGGATGGCGGCGGAAAGGGTGGCGATCTCCCCCTTGGACTGGCCGTCGGTCATGAGGATCACCGCCGGAAAATAATCTTCCATGTTGTCCACGCCGCCGATGAGTTCCAGTCCCCGGGCGGCCGCCGCGTAAATGTCCGTGCCGCCCCCGGCCTGAAGCCCCTGGACAAAGGCCAGGAGGCCGGAGAGCACGTCGGGGGAATTGCCCTGGGTCTTGACGCCGTCCTGGGGCGCCGAGTTGAAGGGCAGGACGATGTGGATGTCCTTGTCCGAAGCCTGGAGCATGTACCGCCGGGCCAGGTCCGGATCGAGGAGGGTGGTCATGGCCGCCTTGAGGTCTTCTAAGCCCTGTCCCTGCATGCTGCCGCTCACATCCACCACATAGGCCGTGAGGGAAGGTTTGCGCAACGAGACCTGGTAGAGCGACAGGGCCTTGCGGATCACCGGTTCGCCGGGGGTGGGCACGGGCGAGATGATCCGGTTGACGTCGATGCCCCAGGCGGGATTGAAGACCGATTTGTCCACCTTGTCGGGGTTGATGCCGATGAGGCCGGTGCGCCGGCCCTGGCGCATGATCTCGTCCTGGACCTCCGGGGAGAGGAGGTAGGCTTGCAGTTCGTCGAACAGGGCCGTCTTTTCGGCATCGCCCTTGTCGACGTAACCCAGGGGGGAATCGGCGATCATGATCCCGTCGGCGGGGTAGACGGCGTAGAGCGGCGGCTTGCCCTGGGACGTCAGTTCCTGATTCGCCTCGATGATCATGGCCTCGTAGTTGAACATGGCCTGGAACCGTTCATAGTGTTCCACCAGCGTCTCCTTGAGCCATCCGCTGCTGCCCGACGACCGGTTCACCCGGGACAGGAGGTCCCGGACCTTGTCCTGGACCGCCGGTTTTTCCAGGTGTTCCATTTGCAGCACGCTGCCGCTCCCGGAGGCCCCGGAAAAGGCGTAGAGGAAGCCGATGTAGGCGCTGGCGCCGGAATTGGACTGGGTGGCGGAGGTCATGGCGAACCGGAGTTTTCCAGCCTGTGCCGCTTCGAGGATGTCGGGGATCGCGATCTCCTTGTCGATCCAGCCGAGCCGCTCGGCCACCGGCTTCTTGATGCCGAGCACCACCGGCGACCGCATGATGCTCTCGGCCTTTTTCACGGCGTTGTGCGCATCGCCCAGGGTGATCCAGAGGGTGTTGGCCGGCCAGACCGCGTCATAGGGCAGGTCTTTTCCCTTTTCGGCCAGCATCAGGGTCATGTCGACGCTGCCCATGTAGTCGATGTCGATGGCGGCGCCCTTTTTTCGGGCGAAAGCCATGATCAAAGGTTCCAGTCCTTTGTTTTCGGACCCGGAAACGATGGTCAGACGGGTTCCGGACGATGCGGGCGCTTTCTGGTTGTCGGTCGCGTCTTTGTCTCCGCCGCAGGAAAACAGGGCGGCGGCGGCCAAAAGGATGAGCAGGCAAAGGGGAAAAAGGTTCCGTTTCATGGATGACCAACCTCCTGTTAGGGGTGAATGCCTCGGAATCGAACACCTTGTGAGCCCGGAAAAGGGTCGGGAAGAACGCCGGACGGTTAGCTCGATTCCGTTTATAGCGGAAGGGCGTCGGGATTTCAAGGTGGAAAGTGTGAAATTAATCGCCCGTTTTCCCGGTCCAGTCGCCGGGGGCTGAACCCCCCGGCGAACAAGGGAACCGCCCTAAAGGGCAATACCCGCGAATGAATATTATTCATTTTGACAATGAAGGATTATCAATAGTATCCCTTCAGAAACAGGTAGAGCCCCAGCAGGCCCGCGGCGCAGTAGAGGACGGCGGTGATCCCCTGGATGGGGACCATCCGCCGGCCGTCCAGACCATGGGCGTAGGCGATTTTCTTGGTTTTGCCGGAGAAGGTGAAGCCGCGTTCTTTAAAGAGTCGCCGGACAAGGGGCGGGCAGTCCGCCAGGGGTTTGCCGTAACAGCAGCCGTAGCTGATGCAGGCCAGCCGACCGAACCCTTCGCCGAAGGCGTAAGCCACCGCCACGGCGGCCATGACGCCCATCACCGAAATCGTCGCGTCCATCCGCGGGCCCATGAACCGGTCCATGAACAGGGCGATCCAGCTGTCCTTTCCAGAGGAACATCCCCTTCCGGACCGCCCGCGGCGCGTCGTAGCCTTCTTCGCTGTAACACTGGACAATATCGCCGATCATCAGCGCCACGATTTCGATCATGGCCACCAGGCCGGCCCGGGAACCGCCGGGGACATCCGTATCGATGACGGTGACCACGCGCCGGTTGGCGGAGTAGGGTGCGTCGGCGGCCATGACGGCGCCGGGGTTGCACGGTCCGTATCCGCCGGGGAGGGTGTAGATGTCCCGCACCCGGCCGCTCGCCGGCGCGTGGTTGTAGTGGTACTTGTCCGGCGTCAGGCGGAAAACGGCCCAGTCGGCGTCCTCGAAGGCCCGTCGCCACCTTTCTTTTTCCCGGCCGATGAGGTCGATGAACCGGAAAAACCGTCCTTTGATGAAAAGGCTGGATGCTTCGGAAAACGAACCGACCAGCACCCGGGCGTCCGCGGGCGAGACGACGACCTCCGGGGCCGGGTCCATGGGCCGGCGGTCTTCGTATCGGATCTGTCGTTCGAATATTCTCCGGGGCGTGGTCAGCGTTTCCGGGTTTCCGCACTCCGACGGATCGACCCCCATCTTTTGGATGAACCGTCGCGGGTCGAACCGGGGCGAGGCCAGGGGACGGTCGAAGGCGAGCAGGGCCAGAAAAGAGGAGATCCGCGCCGACGTCAGGGCCCGGTAAAGAAGGCCGGGGGTCCACTCGTTGTAGACCGCATTGACCAGCCGGTCGCCGAAAAGGGTCTCGGTCTTCACCTCGCCGGTGGGTCTCATGACGTACTGGTGGTCACGGAGGGACCGGCTCATGACGCGCCGACGCCGCTGTCGGCCCGGTGGAGGTCGATGCATACCGTCAGGAGGGTCAGCCGGATGAGGGTTAGCAGCTCTTCGGGATCGGCTTCTTCCCGAACCACCCGCTGTCGCACCCTCTCGAAAAAATCCGCGGGCCCCTCGGATCCCAGCACCGAGGCCAGGGCCTCCCGGAAATCCGCCCGGCCCAGGATGGCGTAGCTGTGGAGGGTTTGCAGATCCTCCGCCAGAAGATCCAGGGCCTCGGTCGTGTGCCGTCGTCGGAGGGTCTCCCGGTAATACCGCTCGGCGGCGGTGTTGAACGCTTCGGCGGACAGGGCCATGGGCGAGGCGGCGCCGGCCTCCTATTCCGTCCCATGGACGCGGATGTATCCTTTATATCGACGACTGGGTCGGGTCCGCTCGGCCCGTTTCAGGATCTTCCGCATGAACAGATTGGG
>JAABTM010000056.1 GCA_011389855.1 Desulfobacteraceae bacterium | reverse complement strand
CGCGGCGGTGTGCCGCCGCCGAAGGGTCTCCCGGTAATACCGCTCGGCGGCGGTGTTGAACGCTTCGGCGGACAGGGCCATGGGCGAGGCGGCGCCGGCCTCCTGGAGGATGCCCATGGTGAGCTTTCCGACGGCGGCGGCGTCGGGGGTTTCGATCCGTTCCTTCAGACCGTGGATAACGCCGTCCAGGTTCATCATGGCGATGAGATCGGCCCCGTCTTCCTGGAAAATCCGCACCAGGGCCCGTCGGTATTCCTGCTGATAGACCCGGATATACCCCTTGTACCGGCGGCTGGGCCGGGTCCGTTCCGTCTTCCGAAGAATTTTCTGCATGAAGCGGTTGGGGGTGTTGGCATGGACGAAAAAGGTGGGGACGCCGATGGCGGCGCCGAAAAAGACCTGCCGCCGCTCGCTCTCCACAAAGGGGGTGTCGGGGATATGAGAGTGGGAGACCTCGCCGCTCAGGATGTAATGCCAGGCCAGGGCCGTGACCAGCGTCTGGAGAGAGGCGGCGTCGCCCATATCCGGGACGACGTCCTCGAAGAGACTGTAATACCGACCCTCGAACCCCGAGTATCCCATGTCGGCGCACCGCCGGAGCCGGTAGAGCAGGTACAGGGGCATGCCGGCGTCGAACACCCCGAGTTCCGCCAGGTCCTTTTTCAGCCGGGCGTCGCTGCCGCGAAAGCCGTCCAGGGCCGGGCTCTCGGCCGTGCTCATGAGGGCCACCAGGTAGTCGATCAACCGGAAATCGGGCACGAAATCGCCCTTGAGGCTTAACAGGCGGCTGATCCGGCGGTCCAGCCACTCCGGTCCCAGGGGCGTGATGGGGTGGCCGAACACCCGGAGGCGGGCCTTTTTCTTCCAGCGTCGCCAGAGCATCCGGAGGTGGGTGAAATCCAGCTCGTGGGGCAGGTAGCCCAGCACCTTTTCCGGATGAAAATCCTGAAAATCGAGGCGGTAGGGGGCCGCGGAGTAGGTCCCCACGAAGAGCGGCAGAAAATGTTCCACGATCTTGATGGCCAGGTCGCCCAGGTGCTTTTCATCGGCATGGGTGAACTCCGAATAGGGGTCTTTGAGCAGCGCCGTCAGCTTCCGGCTGCCGAGGCTGATGTGAACCCCGTTGTTGGCAAGGCTGGTGTTGGAGGTGTTGGGCAGCACCACCAGGTTGCGGTTGACGATGCCGGCCTCCCGGAGCTTGGCCACCGCGTTGAGCTGGCTACGGGACAGCACCATGTGGCACAGGTGCATGTAGTCTTGCTTGTCCTCCCCCCGGTTCCACCCCGAGAGGCAGGGGCTCATGAAAAGGGTGCGGTAGAAGCCGTCCGGGATCAGATCGTTGAGGCGGCGCTGGCGCAGGGGCGGGTGGGGCGCGGAATAGACCTCGGCCCGCTGGCCGCTCGCTTCCAGTCCGAATTGGCGGTTGGCGTACCGGATCAGGAGTTGGCAGAGCAGGAAGCGCTTGAGGGACTCCCGGGCCAGCCGCCGGCCCATGCCGCCGCCGGGTTTGAGATCCACGGGGCAGAAGGAGAACGTCTCCGGCGAGCTGTTGTCGTTGAGAAAATGGTTCAGGAGGCGTTCCCCGGTCTTTCGGATCAGGGGGTGGGGCTGGGGGTCTTCGCCGATGGCCGCCGCGAGGGAGAGTTTCAGAAGATAGCTCACCGGCGCCCGGATGTGCTCCCGGCCGTCGATCATCGTGAAAAAGCATCCGGCATCCTGTCGACGCCCCACCTCCGCCCGGGTCTTGTCCGCGAGCAGGTCCGTTTCAAATACCGATCGTGCGTAACCGTTCAGCGCGGCCGCCGGAAACCGCACCCAGCTGTTTTCCCAGACCCCCTCCGGGTTGTCGTTCAAAAAGGCTTCCAGGTCGGAAACGGCGTTTTTGGGGATATCGCCGGCGGCCATCCGCTTCCGAACGTTCCGGAAGTAATTGGACGCCTCGATGGTCAGGGGAAAATCGACGTCCTCTTTCCGGCCGATCACCACCGCCTGGAGTTCGGTCTCCGCCCCGGCGGTGACGTCCCGAAGGGAAAACGGCAGCGACGCCGCCCGGTTTTCCGGCGACGACATGTCGAACCCGAGCATCTCCCGGATGCGCGCCAGATCGTAGACGCCGTCTTCCCTTGCGTCCACGGCCGCGAGGTTCCCCCCGCCCTGAATGACCGCTTGCGCTATCACTTGCAGTTCCTCCCCTGGGTTTCCGTGTCAAAATCGGGTCCATGACGATGTTTCCAAGGGATGTGTACCGCGCGAATGTTAGCGGCGTGCTAAGGATTTATTAGAAGATGGTTAAACCCTATTCGTCCATTTCCGCTTCTTCCGGTTGGGGCGCCGTGAATTCCGGTTCCTCGGCGGAGATCCGGATCGGCGGTTCTTCAACGCTGGAAACCGCCGGCGCTTCTTCCCAGCTGAGTTCGATCTCGA
>JAABTM010000055.1 GCA_011389855.1 Desulfobacteraceae bacterium | reverse complement strand
GCTTGCGCTATCACTTGCAGTTCCTCCCCTGGGTTTCCGTGTCAAAATCGGGTCCATGACGATGTTTCCAAGGGATGTGTACCGCGCGAATGTTAGCGGCGTGCTAAAGATTTATTAGGAATTGGTTAGACCGCTTGCAAAGCTGGATTCCATCTCTTCGGGAAAGATTTCAAATATTCTTTCCATTTTGCTTTCATCATTTCTTTTCAGTGTGTTAGGAAAAAATTATGGTGTAATTCCCTTAATAAAAAAATTATACAGATCCACTTCGTGATTCTCCGGGGGGTGCTGTGATCGATCTAATTAAAGTCAATGGTGATGACTGGATGTTTTCCCATTACCAACGATCATTTTGGGCGATTCACAATCCTTCGAACAGCTCCTTTTTCCCGTCGAAAAGGCAGGCAAATGTTGAAACGATGAGGGACTTGCCAAATCTGCGGGGGCGGGTCAGAAAGTAGAAGTCTTGGCCCAGCACCGCCCCGGATGCTGTTCAAAATTTTTCTTGACAATAAGAGACATTTGAAGATAAAAAATACACACATTTATTTTTCGGGCAAATGCTTCTGACGACTTCTTTGCGGTACCATGTGAAGACCGGAGATGGCAAAACGAATCAACATCAGCATTCCTGATGAACTGGCCCGAGAGATCGAGAACTGGGGCAGGCTGTTGAACATATCTCAGGTCTGTCAGAAGGCCATCTCCCGGGAGATCGATTCCCTAAAGGCCGAAAAGCAGGACCGTAAGGGGTTTCTGGCCGTTATCCGGGAGGAGATTTTTCGGCGCAAAAAGATCCTTGTGGATCTGGCCAACGGCATCGGCGTAAAGGACGGGGCACGATTCATGGACGAGACCGACAGGGAGCATATCCGAACCTATCTGGAACGGGAGGAGATTCCCCAAAGGCCCGAAGATCCCCGGCAGTTGATGAAGGTCTATGGGAGCAGTTGCCTGAGCAACCACATCATCCGGAGACAGATGACCCGCATGATCGGCCGGATTCCCACGCCGGAGACCATTCCCGCATGCCTGGAGATGGTATTCGACTGCCCCGGTTTCCGGGAGGATGAGCAGTGGATGCCCGCGAACCTGGCCGCGCTGATGAAGCGGGTGCAAAACCGGGAGGGGATCTTTGAAAAGGAGCTGTCCACTTTGAAATTCAAGCCCCGGATCATTGCCGTGCTGACCGACGGCGCACATCTGCTGGATGAGAAGACTCGGAACGGATTGGAGGGATTTTACCGCGAGATCTCCGATGCGGTGGAAAAGGGACCCGAGGCGACATGGCGGTTTGTAAAGGAGATGGCAAAGCCGATCCGCCATGTGGGGCATTCCCTGATCTGCGACTTTTTGAAGAACATCGGCTTCAGCGACTTTGTCCGGGTGGAGGGGCATTTCAAGGAGGAGTTCCCGGAGCTGATGAATGAGAAGCAGATGACGGAGAAAAAACAGTTTCTCGTTTCCCTGGAGCTGTGCCGGGAGCTGGGGATCCGGCCCTTTCTTTTCGATCATATTATGTATCAGTGGGGGCGGTACAAACGATATTCTGCGAATGTGTATATGACATAGCATTTTAAATAATGGAAAGCATAAACAGAAAGGAGAGTAATCGTGAATTGGTTGAACACGTTTAAAAGATTTATCTCATTTAGTGATAAAACATTTACCCATAAAAGGATGAATACTGATTCGGAATCTGCATATCCTGATGTTAAAAAATTTGGTGCGGTTTCTTATTCAGTAGTATATGAGAAAATGTACAAATACTGCAAAGAAAAAAATTCAAAATTTAAATTTGCAATGAATGTTGCCATATTGAGAAACAAACAACACTTTACCAAGGCATATATGGTCAAAGAAATCAGAAGATTATCCGCCTGTATTAATGATCCCACCTTCCCTCAAGAAGATAAAGAACGTTTTGAGAACATAAGAAAATTTTACAATGATGTTTTAATTACTCATAAATATTTCCTATCGATAGGAGCAAAGATAACAACAGATGATATAATAAATATTTTAAAGGAAATTCAATGGTGTGAAGTTAATTCCCATATAGTTTAGCCGCCTCTAATCTGGGGTGTCTAAAAATGGCCAAATCCCCCGATTTTTTGACCGCTTTTTTGCCCCGGTAAAACTGCTCAAGTCATTGAATAGCGGGCTATTGGGCCGGTTGCCGAGGGGCCGAAAAGTGGATAACAGTTTATGGCCGATTTAGACGCCCCAGGATAAGACCCTTTTTATCCACATTAAACGGCGAATAACCATGATATTTTATCCAATCCAATATCGGAAAAAGGAGGATACCAATGCCAGAAATATTAGATCTCATCTCGCATATTGTAAATAGTTCTGCTGAAGAGTATAGATATCACGAAAACAGGGTTTTTTTTAATGTCGGCAATCATATAGCAGAATATAGTTCAACAAGAATCATGCCAAAAGAACATAAATTATGGCATACTGAAAAAGCATATGACTATATATGCTTCATAATGTTTCAAAGATATGGGAACTATAGAGACGAAAGATATAGGAACAAAATTATCATTCACCATGTACTCCAAGATATTCAAAATATATGCCGAAATAATTATGAAATATCATTGCCATTGACATTCGTTCCAAAAAAAACTCGTGCATCTGCACGAGGGGCAATGGATCAGTTTGAGGAATCTGCTATAGCTATAGACATGCAAGGTTCGGTTGATATAGAAAACATAGCAGATCTAATAATCGATATAACAGACATAACGTATAATAGAAACCTGCATCTTCGTCGTGGGAGATAATGCCATATAAATGAACACACTCCGATAAGGACCTTTATGCCCCATAAATTCCTCCCCGTCGGCATTCAGAATTTCGAAAAGATGATCACGGGAGATTTTCTCTATGTCGACAAGACCCGGTATCTCTACGAAATAGCAAGGCCGATCCAGGGATTTTACTCCCTGGCCCGTCCCCGGCGGTATGGCAAATCCCTAATGGTCTCCACCCTGGCTCGCGCTCTTTTCCGGCAGAACGGATCTCTTCTCCGGACTCCGGATCGGCAATACCGACCGGAACCGGCAGCCCCGCCCGGTGATCGGAATCGACTTCAACACTATATGGCCCGAGATGGCAGTAAAAAATGATGATGCCCGATTGACTTGAATGATTCGATGGGGTATCAGAAGGATGATCCACGATAAAAGGCCGTTAGGGGAAGGAGCGGTTTTCCCCTTGCAGCGGGCATTTTCCAACATTCTTCTGACAATCGGGAAAAGGTGTTCATGAAGACCATTCTGGGAATTGATTTCGGCACGACCACCACTGTCATTGCAACCACCACCCCGGAATCGAAATTCGGGCCCGAGCTGATTGAGATCGACGGCCAAAAAAGGGTGGATACGGTGATCCGCCTGGACTCTTCGGGAGAAAAGGTCGAGCGGATCGGGGAGGAGGCTTGGGAGGAACTCTTCCACTATCCGGAGCGG
>JAABTM010000313.1 GCA_011389855.1 Desulfobacteraceae bacterium | reverse complement strand
TCTGTCCTCTGTCCCTCTGTCCCTTACCACGCCAACCCCTTGCTCTTCATCCCCCCCCGCTTGATGCCGTAATCCATGCCCAGCTGGGCACGGGACATGAAAAAGAGGATAAAGTGGGAAAGCTTGGTGAAGGGGATCGCCACCAGAAAGACCTCGCCGGACAGGATATGAACGATCAGCCAGAAGGGGTAGTTGCCGACGTGGTGATAGGCGAACAGCCCGGTGAGAAAGGGGGCGACCGCGATGACGATGAGCAGGATGTCGTACCCGGTGGTCAGGTTCCGGACCTCCGGCAGCGCGATCCGGCGCAAAATGATGAAGACCGCCGCCAACAGCACGACGATGGTCAGAAAATCGGCCGTGGTGTCGGATATGACCGGCAGGCTGAAGCCCCACCGCTCCGCCAGGATCATGTTGTGTGCCCGCAGAAAAATCGGCGTGAAGAGCAGGCCGATGTGGAAGACGAAAAAAAGGATCGTCATGCCGGGGTAAAACCGCCAGCTCCGGGTGCCGAAAGGGAGCAGCCAGTAGAAAATGGAGCGGACGGCGCCCCGGAATCCGTAGGCGGGATACTCGGAGTAGGCCACCCGGTCGGCCTTCCAGTCGAGCCCCCGGATGTACCAGACGGCGCGGTAGATCAGACCGATGAAAAAGATGCCGAAGGCCAGCCATGCCAGCGGGCCGGTGACAAATGCGTACATGAGCCTTTCTCCTTTCCCCCTAGTCGTCGTCCCGGGCGGTCAGAAACGACCAGAATCCCAGAAATCCGAGCAGAATGGCGATGATCAGGTAATAGACGACCCCTTTGGTGTAAACCATGAAGTCGTGCAGGGTATAAAAATCGCTTTCCATGGCGCCTCCTTGTATCAGTGTGCCTCGTAATCGGGGTGTTCGTACAGCACCGGCATCCGGGTGACCACGAACCGGAACACCAAAACCCCGATGGTGACGATGAAAATGGAGATGGCGAATTCCATCCAGTGGGGGAAATACCGGTCCGCGGCCGGCAGGTGGTAGTTGAAGGCGATGAGCGAGATGTTGAGCCGGTTGATCGCGATCCCCAAAACGGCGATCCCCGAGGTCCACTGGATCAGGTTCAAATTCTTTTCCCGGACCCCCACCGCATAGAGAAAGCAGGGCAACGCGATGAACCCCAGCAGTTCCACCAGGTACCAGGCCCCGTAGCCGGTGGCCAGGTATCCCCACTCGTTGTCCACGGCGATGCCGATTACCTTGATGACGAAGTAGCCGGCCAGCACGAAGGAGGCCGCCTTGCCGAACCCCAGCACCACGTCTTCTTTCTCCTTGAGATGGGCTTCGTCCATTTTATCCGCGAAGTGTTTGTGGGTCAACGTCCCTTCGAAGATGACCATGGAGAGCCCCGCGATGATGGCGGAGACAAAGAAATAGATGGGGATGTAGCTTGAATACCACAAGGGATGGAGTTTCGACGGCGCGATGAGAAAGAGAGCCCCCAGGGAGGACTGGTGCAGGGTGGAGAGGATCACGCCCAGGATGGTCAGGGCCAGGGTCAGCTTCACCACGATGCTCCGGGCTTTCTTGAACCCGAGCCATTCCAGGGGCGCGGGGGTGAACTCGATGAAGAGCACCGTCAGGTAAAGGGCCACGCAGGCGCCCACTTCAAAAAGGATGGAGGTGGTGCCCGACTGGACGAGGAAGGGATAGGGCAGCCGCCAGGGCCGGCCCACGTCGTAATGGAGGGCGAAGACCACCAGGGCGTAGCCGAGGAATCCGGTGAGGATGGCCGGTCTTACCGCCGAATGGAACCGCTTCATCCCGAAGATGTAGACCGCGGCCGAGGTGACGAAGCCGCCGGCGGCCAGGGCCACGCCCACCAGGAGGTCGAAGCCGATCCAGAGCCCCCAGGGAGTGTAGTCCGAGAGATTGGTGGTGGCGCCCAGCCCCGCGGTGAACCGGAGCGCCGTCACGAAGAGGCCCACGATCAGAATGATCCCCGCGATGACGGTCATGGGCGACATGACAGGTTTTATGTGTGCGGCATCGTGCGACATCAGCTATCCTCCTCGCTCTCTTTTTTCTCGGCTTCCTTGGCCGCGTCCTCCAGGGCTTTCTTGACGGCGGTCTCCACCGCTTTCTCCTTGTCGGTCTCCGCTTTTTCCAGGGCCTTGTCCAGATTCTCCCTGGCATTGGCTTCGGTTTCGGACACCGCCGACGCGACAGCGGCCTCCCGCTCCTGCCGGGCGATCTTCTCTTTCCGCTTGTTCATGGCGTAGATGCCCGTCAGCAGCACCGGCCAGAGCCCCACCACCATGGGAACCGCGCCCAGGGCGCCGGCGGTCAGTTCAGGCGCCGACGTGGTCCCGAGATCCTCCCGCATGCCGATTTCGCTGAAGGGGACCGGGGAGAGATAGAGCCAGTTGGTTCCGCCCATCTCGTTTTCGCCGTAGATGTGGTCTTCGTACCGCTCCGGATGGCGGTAGATCCGCTCCCGGGCGAGCTTGACCAAATCCTTGCGCTTGCCGAAGGTCAGGGCCTCGGTTGGGCAGGCCTCCACGCAGCCGGGGAGAAGACCCTCCTTGATGCGTGGATAGCACATGGTGCACTTCATGATCCGGGGGGTGAAGGCTTTGTCGTACTCGTAGGTGGGGATCTCGAAGGGGCAGGCGATCATGCAGTAGCGGCACCCCACGCAAACCGACGCGTCGTAGATCACGGCCCCGGTCTCCGTCTTGGTGAAGGCCCGGACAAAGCAGGCCGAGGCGCAGGCCGGCTCCAGGCAGTGGTTGCACTGTACCTTTCGATAGAGCGGGCTCTTTTGCCGGGCCGCCTCGTATTTGTTGACTATGGTGTAAGTGTCGGCGTGGGTCCGTCGTTTTTCCTCCAGCACCGTCAGGTCGTCGAAGGGAACCTCCGGCTCCGGCAGATCGTTGACCTTGTTGCACCCGGCCTCGCACCGCCGGCAGCCGATGCATTTGACGACGTCGAAGAGCACCCCGTCGGTGTCCGGGTAGCCCTCGAAATGCTTTCCGCCGGCCGCCCGGGCGGGTTTGGCCAGGGTGGCGCTCGCGCCGGCCGCGCCGATCCATCCGAGAAATTTTCTGCGTGATATGGACATAGACGTTACCTCGATCATGTATGAATAAAGCGGTTCTCTATTTCTTTTTTTCCTTGTGGCAGGCGATGCAGTCCGCGGCGGCCGGCTTTTCGACCCCCATCCGCTCGTGGCAGCCGATGCACTGGTCGTGATAGATGGCCTTGAGACCCGGCATGTCCGGACGGAGCGGATCGAAGGGCTTGCCGTGGCAGCTCGAACACCGGGGCGGCTTTTTGGACGGCGGGGCGTTGTGGTGGCAACCCTGGCAAAAGGTCCCCTTGTCCTGATGGAAATGGGCGGCCAGCTTGTTGCCCTCGATCTTTTTGAGCATGGACGTCACGATCTTCCGGTGGGGCATCTTCGCCGGCTCGTAGTCCTGGGCCATCACGCCCATGGTCACCGTCTCCGGGATGTCTTCCGTCTCGTAAGCGCCCTCCACCGGGGTCCGTGCCGCCAGCTGGTCCTGGGCCATGGCCGCCATGGCCTCCGGGGTCGTTTTCCCTTCCAGTTCGGCGACCGGCGTCATGTGGCAGGTATGGCAGAAGGCGTCGGGCTGCTTCCGGTGCTTGGCCATGAAGCCGTGGCACCCGGCGCACTCTTTGGCTTCCTGTTGTTCGCCGTGGCAGCCGATGCAGCTGGTGTCGGCGCGGAGCTGGTGCATGGCCTGGGCCAGGTTGACCGAGCTTTCGGTTTTGGTGTCCAGCAGGGTGTGGCAGGAGCTGCACGACGTCATCTCTTCGTGGTGGCAGACCCGGCAGGTGTCGTTGTAGGTTTCGTGGGCCTTGTGATCGAAGGGGACCGCCGCCATCCGGTTTTCCACCGGGGCGGCCATCTCTCCGCCCTCGCTGATCTTGACGATCAGGGCGTCGGGCTGGTTCCGCTCCATCCTCGGAATCGGATCCACCTTTTCGATCTTCTGCTGCATCTCGGGGTCATGGCAGCCGCCGCACCGGACCGGGCCGGCGACCTGTTCCTTCTCGATGGTCTTCCGGTGGCAGTCGAGGCAGGAGATGTGGGAGGCCAGCCGCATGGAGATCCGGTTCTCCTCGGTCTCTTGTTCGTGGCAGTAGCGGCAGGTCCCCTCCTCGCCCTTGGCATAGTAGAGCGTTTCCTTCAGGGGATCGTATTTATGATGGCAGAGTTCGCACTTTTTCTCCTGGGCCTTGACGTGGCGGTAATGGAGGGATCGGTCCATGCCCATGTCCGCCCGGTTCGACGCGGCCGGGGGCTCCTCCTGGTGGCACTCGCCGCAGGTGACGGGGCCGCTTTCGCGTCCCTCGTCGGCCATTCGGTTGTGGCAGCCGATGCACTCGTCATGGTAGATGTCCATGACCTCCCGCCGGCCCTCGTTCTTGAGCCGCTTGAACTTGGGCGAGAGATGGTCGACCCGCTTGATGGCCGTTTCCAGGGTGTCCGGCACCATCTTAAAGCGCTTCTCGGACAGATGACACGTGTCGCAGCTTTTGCCGATCTTCTCCAGGGCGTCGGTGTGCCGGTCGTGGAGGAACGTCACATCGGGCCGTTCCAGATCTCCGAACGCGTGGAGCGTGTCGATGGTGATGACGTCGGCCCGTTCGGTCGCTTTGCCGCCCAGCGCCTCGATGCCCTGGGCCGAAATCCCGCAGATGGCGACCAGCGCGATCCCCATAAAGATTCCCGCCCATCGAAACCGTGATCTTCCTTTCTTCATGTCTCTTCCTTACCGTTGGCGATCCGTTTCTAAAATCGTTTCAATATCATAGAGGGTCTCACCCATTGACAGCCGCCGCGCAACCCGTTTCGTTGTTGACCAGATCCTGTATGGTGGTTCTGTCATAGATATGGTAGATGGCGTCCTCGATCTGGTTCCACATGGGCCTGAAGGCGCATCCCCCGTCTAAGGGGCATTTGCACCGGGAGATGCAGGCGATGCAATGGAGGGGGTGATCGCTTTGTTCCATGAACCGCAGGATGTCGCCCACGCTGATGCGCTCGGGCGGCGGCACCAGCCGGTATCCGCCGTGATATCCCCGTTTCGATGTCACAAATCCGCTGCGTTTCAACTGGCTGAGAATGACCTCCAGAAACCGCTCCGGGATCGCCTGGGCCTGGGCGATGTCGGATATCTTGCGCAATCCCCTGTCTCGGTGCTTGGCCAGTTCGAAGATGGCCCGAAGCGCATATTGTGTCTTCTGTGTGACAAGCATAAGTCAATTTTCTCGACTGTATTAGTCAAGAAAAAACATGATTGTCAATTATTTTTTTATCCTCTTGTATTTCCTTTCGATATCTCATTTGATCGGTCAAACCGGTTGACGCATCGCGGCGGTCATATTATTTCTTAGGATCGACGGAAACCGATCAAGCGTTTAACGCAGCCCCCATGCCCCAAAGGAGCCTCCATGAGCAGCAAAACCGACGGCCCCGCGCCCTCCCCATTTGAAACCAAAGCGATCCACCATGTGATCATGAACGAACTGATCCAGGAGGACATCATGGTCATCGGATCGGACTACCGGGTCCTGGACATCAACGAGCCCATGTTGGAAAAGCTCGGCCTCGACCGCGAAGACGCCATCGGCCGCTACTGCTACGAAATCACCCACCACCAGAACACCCCCTGTTCCGGAGAAGAGCACCCCTGCCCGCTGATCCAGACGCTGGCGACCCACAAGCCGTCCCAGACCACCCACATCCACCT
>JAABTM010000312.1 GCA_011389855.1 Desulfobacteraceae bacterium | reverse complement strand
TCGGGTTCGCCCTCGCCGGCGGCCGCGACGGCGTCGGAGGGGCGGTGGGAGACCCATCCCCCCAGCTCCGACAGGGGCTGATGGAGCAGCGGCGGCCGGTTTAGGTGATTCCGGCATTCGTCGAAATGGGTCTGGAGCCCGTGGAGATCCTTCAGCAGCTTGTAGGCGGTGGTGCCGCCGGGCGCGGCGTCGGGGGAGGGGAGGGGGAAATTCGCGAACCCGGCGGCGGATTCGGGCGGGCGCGGACCGGCCCGCTGATCTTCGGGCAGGCCGGAGACCGCCGTCTCCAGGGCCGGCCGGAGAACCCGGTCGTAAAAATCGTCTTCGGTGTAGAACGCCAGGTCGAAATCGGACCGTTTGGCATCGTAGTGGATCTCGCAGAGCACGGCCGTGCAGCGTTCGTCAAAGGCGGGCAGGGCCTCGATGCCGGTGAGGGACCGGAGAAAGGTGGTCTTCCCCGCCTTTTCCAGACCGGCGATGGAGATGGTCACCAGCCCCCGGCTGAACCGGGCGTGGCGCAGTTCGGCCCGATTCCGGAGGGCCTCCAGGTCGTCCGCCGTCCGGTCCAGCTCGGCCAGATGGCCCTTCATCTCCGGGGTGTCGGTCTCCTCCAGGTCCCGGAGGGCGGTCCGGACCGCTGTCAGCCGGTCCCGGAGCGACTCACAGGCCGCAGTCACGGATTTGAGCATCGGCGCCTTGGCGCGTCGGTTTTCCACGATCTCCCGGCTGAGCTGTGGGGTGTCCATGGTCGTCTCCTTCCGGTTTCAGGCCCTTTTGAAAATTTCCATCCGTCCGTTGCGTCAGCGATCCCCAAATTCAGAGTTATTTCTTACCCTTTATTGATATGGGATGTCAAAAGGAAATTCCCCACCGCGTCAACTTCCCGCCCGGCGTGCGGCCCCCGTCTTGCGCCGGTTTCCGCTTCATGACATAATGCCCCCGTCGTTGGACGAAAGGGAAGAGATCGGGGCGCATCCCGTAAAGGAGGAGGATATGCTGGACAAAATGGTGGAAAAGGCCCGGAAGGGGTTGGTGAACGTCAAGGAGTTCGCGGCCGGGGAGCACGAGATCTCCGTCTCGGAAGAACGGCTGAACCGCATGGCCAAAGAGGACGAAACGGTGCGGAAAAAACTCGACGAAGCCGGGGTGGACGACGTCGAGCTGGCGGTGGAGGACGCGCGGATCGTGGTCCGGGGACGGTTCAGGAAAAAGGGGGTGTCCGGCGGTTTCCGGGTCCGCATGAAACCCGGAGAGCCCATCTGGGAGGAGGACCGCCATGCGATCCGATTCGACATCGTGGATCAGGACGTCGATTTCGACCGCAACGTCAGCGGCCTCATAGCGGGCCTGGGATCCAAGGTGGCCGCCGGGCTGTTCGGCTGGGACGTGGTCGGCGGACGGATTCGGGAAGAGACCGAGGGCGGCGTCGTCACCCTGGACCTCGACGGCCATGGCCGCCTGCTGGATACGGTGCTTACCTCCATCCGCGCCACCCGGCTGGAATGCCGGCCCGGACGGGTAGTCTTCGCTTTCAAACCGGACGGCGCCCACGCCATGTCCAACGCCAGGGACCTGCTCACCTGGTGGAGAGAGCGGAAGGGGGAGACCGATACCTCCCGGAATCTTTGACGGAAACGGCGACATACATGCCCCTTCGACCTGCCGAAAAAGCGATCGGGGCGCTCGACAAGGCGTTCAAGGCCTTTCATTTCTATCCGGCGCATCACGACATCCGCCGGAGCGGCCTCGCCATCGCCAAATCCGCGATGGACGCCGTGTTGAACGCCCATTCGACGCTGAAGCTCCACGTGGAGAAGGACCGTTTTCTCCTGGGCGGCGAGGTCGTTTACACTTCGCCTTCGGACGAGGGATTGAGCGCCCTGCTGTACCGGGACGGCATCCTGTGGATCGAGTTCAAAAAGGGCATCCGGCCGGAGGAGATCAAAGGGTTTCTGGACATTCTGAAAACCTATCGCCGACAGGAGGAAGAGACGGAGGGCGACGTGGTCACGGCCCTGTGGGAGAACGATTTCCGCCACATCCGGTACGAGGCCAGGGAGGTCCTCTGGGAAACCGATCCGCTCATCGGATTTTCGCTGCCCCGCCTGTCCGGAAACGAGGGGACGCCGCCGGCGAATCGAGACGCCGACGAACAGGATGGAGAGGAAGAGGCGGACGCCGGCCCGGAACCGCCCCCGGACAACGCCGCGCTGTCCATCGCGGCAAAGGACAAGCCGGACGCCTGGGCCCTGACCCCGGAGGAGGAGAACGTTCTCAAGCAGATGGTGTTCGAACAGGAGAATCTGGAGAGCCTGGACGCCGCCATCGAGGTGCTGGTTTTGATCCTGCGGGACAAAACCCTCACCGGGGAGAAAAAGCACGAGGATATCGCCGTCATCCTGGCCTTCTTAAAGGACACGCTTAAGGACGCCTTCATCCATGAGGCCTTTTCCACGGGGCTCAAGATGCTGAAGCGGCTGGACCAGGTCCGGACCGTCTACAAGCAAGAGGCGCCCCGGTCGGTCCGTCTGATCGACAATTTTTTTTACGACATCTCCTCACCGGCGTTCCTGGAATCCCTGGCCCATCTCTGGCCGAGGCTCGAGGCGGTGGACAGCCGCCGCATCCAGCCCTTCAGGGAGGTGCTGCTGCTGCTCCACCCCCGGTCCATCGCCGCTTTGCTTCCCATGCGCCTCCAGTCCTCGTCGGAAAAGATCCGGGAACTGCTCCTGCACGTCATCGTCTCCCTGGCCCAAAGAGATCCGACGCCCCTGGAAGACCTGGCCGATGGGGGGGATGAAGAAACGGGCCTGGAGGTGCTCCGAATCCTGGGACGTCTGGACGATCAGGGGGCGGAGGAACTCCGCTATAAAATGGCCCGGCATTCCCACAAGAACGTCCGGAGAGAAGCGATTTCCCGGCTTCTTCAGAAAAACCCCGATGCGATAGAACGGCTGTTTCCCATGATCGACGATGAGGATGAAGGCATTCGGACGTTCATGATCGGAATCCTGGGAAAGCGTCGGCGGCGTCTGGCCGAAGACCTGCTGCGCGGCTACCTCGAACATCACCTGTATCAATGCCGGGACGTGGAGCACCTGCTGGCCTGTTTTCACGCCCTCGGCCGCTGCGGTTCGGACCTCAGCACCCCGTTCCTGGAACGGACCCTGATGGGACGCCGTTTTATATCCGTCGCCGGCCTGGACCGATTGACCCAGCGAACCGGCGCCGTTCTGGCCCTGCTATCCCTGGAGACGGACGCGGCGAAGGCGGTGCTGGAAAAGGCCGCCAACAGCAAGACGCCCGGCATACGGCTTGCTTACAAACGGGCCATGGAGCGACGCGATGGCCGATAAATCCGACGCATCCCTGTCGTTTGGCCGGAAAGCGGCGCGGCCCGCCGGCGACGAAAGGCGGCGGGAGCAGCGATCCACCGCCTTTTTAAAATCCTTTTTCAGCCTGCTCCAGGCGGTTAAAATCCACCAGAACAACAACCGCGCGCTGATCGGAGGGGCTGAAAAATTCATCGCGCTCGCCCGTCGCCTTCATGAAAGCGACGACGCCCTGGTTCTTAGGTTTCACAACAAGCGGATCTACCTCCAGGAGAGCAAACTGATCTATCGGCGGGAGACCATCGGCCTGTTCGACCGTCTCTACGACTATTTCACCAAACGGGGGATCGTCGCCCTGCGGTTCCATACGGGCGAAGCGGAATTTACCGTGGATGCGGTCATCGGTCTCGCCCGGCTGCTGAACCTGGCCGAACAGCGCCCCTCGCCCCAGGGCTGGCTTTCGGAACGGCTGGACGACCCCGTGTTTCAAAGCATCCGGCTCGTTCTCAGGACCGACGATGCGCGGAAGCAGAGCCGGTCCCAGCAGGGCTTGAGGGCCTATGCCTACGTGCTCAAATCGGCGGAGGAGATCGCCCGCAAACTCTCCGGCGACCATCCGGCCGGCATCGGGAAGACCCGCCGGATGATCCAGAACATGGTCGATCTCATCATCGAAGACGACCCCTTGTTCCAGGCCCTGAGCACCATCCGGTTTTACGTCGACTACACCTATGCCCATTCAGTCAACGTCGCGATCCTCGCCATGTGCGTCGGCAAGCGGATCGGGCTGTCGAAACGCTCGCTGGAAAGCCTCGGGATCTGCGGCCTGCTCCACGATCTGGGAAAAATCGAGGTGCCGCTGGACATCCTCAACAAGCCGGGCAAACTCACCCCCGGGGAATACGAGGAGATCAAAAAGCATTCCATGAACAGCACCCGGCTGATCGTCAAGATCCGGGCCTCCCGGAAGCACCTCTCCGAGATCCTCGTGGCGCCGTTCGAACATCACCTCAAGTACGACCTGTCGGGCTACCCCCAGACGAACCGGAAAAAGCCGGTGAGCCTTTTCGGCCGCATTCTCACCATTTCCGACGTCTACGACGCCATCACCACGCCCAGGGTCTACCGCGGCACGACCCTGAGCCCCGACGAGGCCCTCGGCTACATGCTCCAGGGGTCCGGCAAGGATTTCGACCCGATCCTCCTGAAGGTTTTCATCAACATGCTGGGCGTCTACCCCGTGGGCACACTCCTGGAACTGGACACCCGGGAACTCGGGCTCGTCACGGTTCCTCCCGAAGACCTCCCTGAAAAATCGACGCCCGTGGACGAGACGCGGCCCTGGATCGTCCTGTTGAAGAAAAAACAGAAAAACGGCATGGTCAAGGAAAAGATCGTCAGCCTCTCCAGCCAGGACCCCCAAACCGGCAAATACCTCCGCAACATCGTCAAAAGCTTCAACCCCCACGAATTTGGGATTCAGCCGACGGAGATTATTTTTTAGCTTCGACGGTCGGCGCCCTTGGTCGTCCAGGGTTCGGTCCGTGGCGGTCCGGAGGCTCCTCGGAAATTTCAAGCCATAAAATCAAATCGTTGTTTTTGTGCCGAAATTTTTGATTTTTAACATAATCGACAGCGGTTTCCAGTTGTTTCGCCCCCAAAGAAAATACGCCATAGCTTCTTTGCCAGGCGAATGCGGTCCTCTGGTTTGCAAAATGGGAGCTGCTGCCTTTCACCATTTTGACAAATTCCGAGATCGACATTTTTGGGGGAATGGATACCACTATGTGAACATGATTTTCAATCCCCCCGATTGCGTGTGGAATGCATCCAATGTCATTGCTCTTTTGCGAAATATAACGATGCAAATCCGATTCGATCTCAGGCACTATAAGTGGGCCCCGGTCCTTGGTCGCCCACACGATATGGTAATAAAGCCGCCAAAACGCCATTGTTCGATCACCATCCCTTCATCGATAGCCAGAACCGGCTTTCAGCCGGTTTTACGGATTCAGCCTCGGATTTCAATCCGAGGCGTCGAGGCTCTGATTTTCAATAAAATTGACCAGCCGCGCCGCCTTGGGTTGAAACCCCAGGCTGAATCATCAGAAACCGGCTGAAGCCGGTTGTGATTGAGATAATCACCCCTTCATCGATAGCCAGAACCGGCTTTCAGCCGGTTTTACGGATTCAGCCTCGGATTTCAATCCGAGGCGTCGAGGCTCTGATTTTCAATAAAATTGACCAGCCGCGCCGCCTTGGGTTGAAACCCCAGGCTGAATCATCGGAAACCGGCTGAAGCCGGTTGTGGTTGCAATTATCTTCCATTTCTCGATAGCCAGAACCGGCTTTAGCCGGTTTTATGGATTCAGCCTCGGATTTCAATCCGAGGCGTCGAGGCTCTGATTTTCAATAAAATTGACCAGCCGCGCCGC
>JAABTM010000054.1 GCA_011389855.1 Desulfobacteraceae bacterium | reverse complement strand
CCTGTTACACCGAAATCCATTGGATTTCAACCTGTGAATGTCGCGCGCGTTTTGTGCAAGGGGAGAAAATGCAGCAGACCAAGGCCCTTCGCAAGCTGGCCAAGCTGATGGAATACGTGTTGGGGCGTCGTCCGGACGAGTTCGGCCTGGTGCCGGACCCGAACGGATATGTCCGGATAAAGGATCTTCTGAAGGCGTTGAGCGAGGAGGAAGGGTACGGCCACATCCGTCGGGCCGGCATCAACGAGATGCTCGTCTCCCTGCCGGACCCGCCGGTGGAGATCAGCGACACCCTGATCCGCGCGAAAAACCGTGCGCATCTGATGATCCCGGACCCGGAAGGCCCGCCGACCGAAGACCTGCCCCCTTTGCTGTACACTTGCGTTAGAAAGAAAGCCCACCCCGTGGTGGTGGAAAAGGGGGTCGCGCCCATGGGGCAACATCCCCGGGTGGTCCTGTCCAGCAGCGAGGAGACGGCGAAGCGGATCGGCGGACGGTTCGACGCGGCGCCGGTGCTCCTGACGGTCCAAACCGCCAGGGCCCTGGAGTTGGGCGTGTCTTTCCATCGGGCCGGAGAGACGCTGTTTTTGGCCGATCCCCTGCCGCCGGAATGCGTTGCAGCGCCGCCCCTGCCCAAAGGGAAGCCAGAGGCCGAAAAGGCCAAAAAGGAGCGGAAGGAAAAACCCGCTTCGGAACGCGACCCCACGCCGGGATCCTTTGTCCTGGAGTTCGGGAAAGAGCGGGGCCGGGACGGCGACCGGCTCTCGCGCCAGGAACGAAAGCGGCGGGACATCGTCAAGGACAAAGAGAAGAAGCGAGCCCGCCGGCGGAAGCAGAAAGATCTCTACGATCATTGAGAACAGCGGGAGATAGGCTCTTATCATTTTCCCAAAAATTTTCCATTGACACCCCCTGTCGAACCTGCTAAAAGTCGGTTTTGTTTTTGGGAGCGACAAATTGCATGATGCATGGGCCGTTAGCTCAATCAGGCAGAGCAACTGACTCTTAATCAGTAGGTTTCAGGTTCGATTCCTGAACGGCCCACCAACAGCAAAGGCAGGGTTAGCTTTTAGGAGCTAACCCTTTTTTGATGTTGCCGGCGCCATTGGCGTTGGGCGGCCGGTTTTAATCCTTGCTCCGGCGACGACCGTCGGGGCTGTATCCGCAAGGAGGGTGTATGAGGAGATATGAATCCGTTTTTATTGCCGATCCCGAGGCAACGGAGGAGCAGCGCGACGCCCTGTTCACCCGGGTCCGGGAGCTGATCCCCCAGCAGGGGGGGTATCTCGTGGAGTTCGACGAGTGGGGCAACCAGAAGATGGCCTACGAGGTCCGGAGAAAGCGGCGCGGCCATTATGTCCGCCTGGATTACTGCGGCATGGGGCCTCTGGTGGACGAGCTGGAACGGTTTTTCCGGATCGATGATCGGGTCATGAAGTACCTGACCGTCCTCCTGGACGTGGATGTCGCGGCCATTCAGCAGCAACAGGCCGATGCGGAAGCCGCCCGGGAAAAGGCGGCGGCCGGGGCCGAGGGTGAAGCGGAGGCGGTTGAGATCGAGACCGAGACCGAGACCGAGACCGAGACGCCGTCCGAACCGACCGAATCCACCACCGAAACCCGTGCAAGCGAAGAGGAGGCATAACCGATGGCTGTCAATCCCAGACGACGACCCGGCGGCAAAGGCAAAAAACGGCGCGTCTTTCACCGGCGGAAGGTCTGCCGGTTCTGCGCCGACAGCACCATAATCATCACTTACAAGGACGCCCGCACCCTGAAATATTTCATCACCGAGCGGGGCAAAATCATCCCGCGCCGGATTTCCGGCACCTGCGCCAAGCACCAGCGACGGCTGACCACCGCCATCAAGCGGGCCCGGGCCATCGCCCTGCTGCCCTACGTCGGCACGCTGGAGGCCTGATCTCCTGGCGGACCGGCGCGGGAATGGGGAGAGCGTGATGACTCAGGGGCGCGAAAACGGCGGTTCCATCCCCGCCAGGGAGATAGCGACCGGGGCGGCGGTCACCAGTATGCTCTTCGCCGCCTCCCTGGCGATTCCGATCTTCGGGTTTTTCCTGTCCTTCCTGGCGCCGCTGCCCACCCTTTTTTTCCGGGCCAAACTGGGCCGGAAAGCGGGGGCCTTCGTACCGGCGGCGGCTTCCCTGGTGGTGGCCTTTTCCGTCGGCGTCGCCTCCTTCGACATGCTTTTTTTCGGGGAGTTGATGCTGGCGGGGTTCATCCTGGCGGAATGCTTCGAGGCCGATTTTTCGGTGGAGCGGACCGTCGCCTGGACGGTCGGGATCATGCTGGGGTCGGCCGGGTTTCTGCTGGTGCTCTACGGCAATCTGGCGAACATCGACGTCTTCGGGTCCATGTCCGAGTACCTGTCCCGGAACCTGGCGTTGACCCTCGACGTCTACCGGCGCATGGGCATGTCCGAAGAGAATGTGCGGATGATCGCCGACTCCCTGGACGAAATCGCCTATGTCCTGGTCCGCATCCTGCCGGGTATGACGGCCGCCTTTGCGCTCTTCGTCTCCTGGCTGACGGTGCTGATGGCCCGGCCGTTGCTTCGCTCCAGGGGCCTGGTCTGCCCGAGCTACGGGTCGCTCCGCCTCTGGAAGCCGCCCGAACCCCTGGTCTGGGGGGTGATCCTCTGCGGCGTCGGCCTGCTGCCGCCCGATAAAACATTCAAGATCGCCGCCCTCAACGGGCTCATCGTCCTGATGACCGTCTATTTTTTCGGGGGCATCGCCATCATCTCCTATTTCTTTGAAAAAAAACGGTTCCCCATCTTCGTGCGGGTGTTCCTCTACAGCCTGATCGCCTTGCAGCAGTTGTTCCTGTTTCTGGTGGTCGGCCTTGGATTTTTCGACATGTGGCTCAATTTCAGAAAGCTGGAACCCCCCCGCGAGTGAGGACCCCGCGAGAAAAACCATCGCAATGCAATCTATAGGGAAGGTTGAAAAATGAAAGTCATCCTCACGGAAACCATCAAATCGCTGGGCATCATCGGCACGGAAGTGGACGTGAAATCCGGATACGCCCGCAACTACCTGCTGCCGCAACAGAAGGCCGTCCACGCCACCGAGCCCAACCGGAAGCGGTTGGAACAGGAAAAGGTCAAGTTCGAACTGAAGCAGGCCAAGGAAAAACAGATCGCGGAACAAATGGCCAAACAGCTGGAAGGCGTCTCCGTTCAGATCCCGGCCCGGGTGAGCGAGGGGAACCGGCTCTACGGCTCCGTCAGCGAGCGGGATATCGTCCAGGCCCTCTCCACTTTGGGCATCGATCTGGAAAAGCGGATGGTTCTGCTGCCGGAACCCATCAAAGAGGTGGGGACCTATTCGGTGCCGATCCGGGTCTACACCGACGTGGAACCGGAGATCACCGTCGAGGTGGCGCCGGAATAAGCGGCGCATTGGGTCGATACGCCGTCAGGGGAGAGGCTTAGATGGCCAAACACCAGGAAAGACGTCCGACCGCCGGGGCCGCCATTCCCCAGGACAAGGTCCTGCCCCAGAATGTGGACGCCGAGGAGGGGCTGCTCTGTTCGATTCTGCTGGACAACAGCGTCCTCCTCGATGTCCTGGAGATTCTGACGGCGGAGGATTTCTACCGGCCGAAGCACCAGAAGATCTTCACCGCCGTCGCCGAACTGTTCGAAAAGAACGAGCCGGTCGATCTCATCACGCTTTCCAACCTGCTGGAGGAAAAACACCAGTTGGAGGAGATCGGCGGCGCGGCCTTTCTCGCCTCCCTCCTGGACGAGGTGCCGGCGGCGGTCAATGCCGCCCACTACGCCCGGATCATCCACGACAAGGCGTCCCTGCGGATGCTGATCATCAAATCCAACGCCATCGCCCGACGGTGCTTCGAGGACTCCGGCGATGTGGACGACGTTATCGATTTCGCCGAAAACGCCGTCTTCGAGATCTCCAAACACAAGATCAGCAAGTCTTTCTTCCCCATCAGCCAGATCATCGAGGGGAACATCGACGCCCTGGAGGAACGGCAAGGCAACAAGGCCCTGATCACCGGGGTTCCCACCGGCTTTTCCCAGCTCGACACCCTCACCGCCGGCCTCCAGCCGTCGGACCTCATCATCGTGGCGGCCAGGCCGTCAATGGGAAAAACCAGCTTCGCTCTAAATATCGCCCGGAACGCCGCCCTGGAGGCCAACATTCCGGTGGCAATCTTTTCCCTGGAAATGTCCAAGGAGCAGCTCTCCATGCGGCTGCTCTGCTGCGAGGCCCGCATCGATTCGTCCCGGCTCCGGAGCGGGTTTTTCAGCCGGGAGGACTGGGCCCGGCTCACCGACGCCGCCGACGTCCTGTCGGAATCCCCCATCTTTATCGACGATTCCCCGGACGTCTCGGCCATGGAGATCCGGGCCAAGGCGCGGCGGCTCAAGATGGAAAAGAACCTCGGCCTGGTGATCATCGACTATATCCAGCTCATGAAGGGCCGGAGCAGCGCCGAACGGCGGGATCTGGAGATCTCGGAGATCTCGCGGTCCCTCAAGTCCCTGGCCAAGGAACTCCAGGCGCCGGTGATGGCCCTTTCACAGCTCAACCGGAAGCTGGAGGAGCGGAGCGATAAACGCCCCATGCTGTCCGACCTCCGGGAATCGGGCGCCCTGGAGCAGGACGCCGACGTGGTGGCCTTCATCTACCGGGACGAGGTCTACAACAAAGACGAAAACAACCCCAACCGGGGCAAGGCGGAGATCATTCTGGCCAAGCAGCGGAACGGGCCCATCGGCGCCGTGCCTCTGACCTTTATCAATGCTTACACCCGGTTTGAAAATCCGGCCCCCGACCATATGGTTTAGGGGGCGATGCGTCCGCGACGCGGCTTTCCATGAAAAAAATCTACGGCAACACCGAAGGCTTGAAATCGAACCAGATGGGCCGGATCGAGCGGCTGTACCGCCGCCGGGTCCCCCCCCGGTTTCTGGCCACCCAGGATCTGGCCCGGGAAATGGCCGGCCTCTCCCACGAGATTCACCGCCAGATCGGCGTGCTCATCGACCGGCAGGGGCGGATTCCCTTTGTGATCGTGGGCGACGACAACAAAATCGTCATCCCGGACACCGACGACTACCGGTCCATGCCGGGCCGCCTCAAGGGGCTCCGGTGCGTCCACACCCACCTGAAGAACGAACCCCTGACCACCGACGACGTCACCGATCTGTCGCTCCTGCGCCTCGACATGATGGCGGCGGTGACCCTGACCGCGGAGGGCTTTCCCCATCGGGTCCATGCCGGCCATATCCTGCCCGGCAGCACCGAAAAGGAACCCTGCCGGATCATGGACCCGCTGCGGCCCGACGAACTGGACATCGACTGCCTCCGGACCATCCGGGCTCTGGAGGCGGAGATGGCCGGGGTCCGGGCCCTCTACGACGCCGGGGACGGCCGGGAACGGGCCCTGCTCATCAGCGTCGCCACCCAGCCCCGACGGATCGCCGAGGACTCCATGGCCGAATTGAAGGAACTGGTGCGCTCCGCCGGCATCGCGGTGGCGGACACGGTCCTCCAGCAGCGGAAAAAGCCCGATCCCCGGCTCCTCATGGGGCGGGGCAAGCTTCAGGAACTGGTCATCCTCGCGCTCCAGAAGGGCGTGTCCATGCTCATCTTCGATCAGGAACTCAACCCGTCCCAGATCCGCTCCATCGCCGAAGGGACCGAATTGAAGGTCATCGACCGGACCCAGCTCATTCTCGACATATTCGCCCAACGGGCCCGGACCCGGGAAGGGAAACTCCAGGTGGAAATGGCCCAGCTCAAATACCTGCTGCCCCGCCTGGTGACCAAGAACACGGCCATGTCCCGGCTCACCGGCGGCATCGGCGGCCGGGGCCCCGGAGAGACCAAGCTGGAGATCAACCGCCGGCGGGCCCGGGACCGGATCAAACGGCTGGGGGACGAGCTGGAGACCGTCCGGAAGCAGCGGCGCCAGCAGAAGTCGCGGCGGGACAAGCGGGGGCTTCCGGTCATCTCCATCATCGGCTATACCAACGCCGGCAAATCGACGCTTCTCAACACCCTCACCCACAGCGACGTGGCGGCCGAAAACCGGCTGTTCGCCACCCTCGACCCGTCCAGCCGGCGGCTCCGGTTTCCCCGGGACATCGAGGTGATCGTCACCGACACGGTGGGGTTTATCCAGGATCTGCCCCGGGATCTGATGGTCGCCTTCCGGGCCACTCTCGAAGAACTGGAGAGCGCCGATCTTCTTCTCCACGTCATCGACATCAGCAATCCCCGGTTCGAAGATCAGATCGCCTCGGTGGAGCGGATTCTGGCCGACCTGGACCTGGACGCCGTCCCCATCATCCGGGTCCTGAACAAAAAAGACCGGGTGGACCCTGAAGCCATTCCGGCCCTCTGCCGGATCCATGACGGCATCGCCGTATCCGCCACGGACCGCTCGTCCCTGATGCCCCTCATCCAGCGGATGGAGGCGACCGTGGAAGCGGTTTCCGCTCCTTCGGAACCGGCGGCCCCGGCGCCGACCGAATTCGATGGGAGTTCCGCGGGTTGACAGCGGCGTCGGCATCCCCTATAGTTTGTGCAATGGATTTCGAACGCATACTGCGCCTGGCCATCGCCGCCGCCTACAAGGGCGGCGAGCATCAGCGGAACCTCCTGGGAAAGCTCGAAACGGTCGACAAAAAAGGAGCCATCGATCTGGTGACCGAGGCGGACACCGCCGCGGAAAAGGCGATCCTGGAGACCCTAACGGACGTCTTCCCCGATCATGCCGTTCTGGCCGAAGAGTCGGGCCGGCGGGAAGGGAACCCGGATTGCCTGTGGATCGTCGATCCCCTGGACGGCACCACCAATTACGCCCACGGGGTGCCGATATTTTGCACGTCCATCGCCTTTTCCTATAAAGGCGCGCTGTCCGTCGGCGCGGTGCTCAACCCCGTCAGCGGAGAACTCTTCACCGCCATCCGCGAAAAGGGCGCCCACCTCAACGGTCGGCCCATCAAGGTCTCCGACAACCATCCGTTGTCGGAAAGCCTCCTGGTCACGGGATTTCCCTATAATTTCAAGGATATTTTCGATTCGGTCATCGCCCGGTTCGGCAATTGTCTGAAGGCGTCCCGGGGGGTCCGGCGTCTGGGATCGGCGGCCATGGACCTGTGTTTCGTGGCCTGCGGCCGGTTTGACGGGTTCTGGGAACAGAACCTCCATCCGTGGGACACCGCCGCCGGGACCCTCATCGCCACCGAGGCCGGCGCCCAGGTGACCGATTTCAACGGAAAGCCCTTTACCGTGGACATGAAGGAAGTTCTGGCCACAAACAGCCGGATCCACGGAGAAATGCTCCATACATTAAAGGACTCCAAACCGAATGGATAAGGATTTCGAATGAAACACGACAACGCGGGAATGATCGCTCTGGACGATCATGTGGGATGTTTTGGCGATTTCGAGGAAGAAGACCGGATTTGCCGCCGGCTCTGCGCCCTGAGCCTCCGATGCGCCATCGAACGGGATCAGAACGAGCAGCTGGAGCTTCTGGAAGACCTGGTCTCGACCGACAGCATGTTCATGAAGATTCAGTAACGCCTGGAACGGTTTTTATCGATATTGGACCACCGCCGGGACAGGGGCGCGAGCGGCGGTGGTTCTTATATCTTATCATCGGAACATCCTCCTTTTTTTCCTCTCCCAATTCGCTTTAGAATCCACGATTTGTAGGACCCACACCGGGATTTTCACTTTTCCTTGACGCCGCGTCGGCATCGGCCCTATATTGTGAAGAGCCAAAATGGTTCAACAATCCGGCTCGTAAGGATCAATTAGGAGGCGTCGAATATGATCGATCAGGAAGAATTCAAGCAGGTTATCAAAGACCAGTTGCCCGGGTTGATGCGTTCGGACCCTGCTTTTCGAGACTACATTGTCGAAGTGTCCCGCGAACGCTTTGCCGACAAACAAGAGACCCAAGACCGCTTCTGGGAGGTCATGGCGGAATTGCGGCGGGACCGGGAGGAGAACCAGCGAAAATGGGAATCCTGGGAGCGAAAATGGGGAGCCCAGCGCAAGGAAGACGCTGAAAAATGGGAAGCCTGGCGTAAGGAAGACGCCGAAAAATGGGAAGCCTGGCGTAAGGAAGACGCTGAAAAATGGGAAGCATGGCGCAAGGAAGACGCTGAAAAATGGCAAGCCTGGCTCAAAGAAGACGCTGAAAAATGGGAACGAAACGAGCAAAGATGGCGGGAGAACCAAAAGGCCCTCGATAAGCTGAGCAAACGGATGGACAGGGGGTTCGGCGGGTTGGGGGCCCGGTGGGGGCTCAAGTCGGAAAAAGCGTTTCGAGACGCCCTGGCCGGAATTTTAGAGGAAAATTTCGGTGTTGAAGTGGTCAATATTGTCGAATACGACGACGAAGGGACCGTTTTCGGGCGCCCGGACCAGATTGAATTGGACATCATCATTGTAAACGGCGTGTTGCTGATCTGCGAACTCAAGTCTTCCATGAGCAGATCGGAACTGCACGCGTTTTTAAGAAAAGCCCGGTTTTATGAAAAACGCCATGACCGAAAAGCGAATCGCTTGATCGTCATATCCCCCATGATTCATCCCGGGGCGGAGAAGCTGGCGAAAGAAGAAGGGGTCGAGTTGTACGGGGATTCGGAACATGTTGAACAGATTTGAGGTTATGTTCGATAAATTTCCCAAAGAGGCAATTCGCACCCGGCCGCCCCAACCGGAACACGGCCTTCCGGCCCCTCATGCCTTGAATATATCCAGGCCCCCTCTTTTTGACGAACAAACCGTTCAACTTCATGGGAATTTTGAGAAACCAAAATATATTCGACCAGCGATGGGACGAATTGATAATGGATGAATTTTTGACCCCGATCATACGCTTCAGTGGAATCCGACAAAATTTCAATGACGACGACCGGATTCAATAAAACGTCATTGTGATCGTCTTCAAAATATTCCGGTTCGCAGGCAATGGAGATGTCGGGATAAGCGTACTTATTGATCCGCTCGACTCTCACCTTCATATCGCTTGGGTACACATTGCAAGGCCCGTCGATTAACTGATTTCTCAACACACTGATAATATTGGTTAAAATCAAATTATGCTTGCGGCTTGCCCCGGCCATGACGAATATCTCGCCATCAAAAAATTCACTTTTGAATTCGGCTTTCCGCTCCAGGTCAAGATACGCTTCGCGGGTTATTTTTTGCAATGGTTCAGGTTGCATAATTTTTTCCTCCTTTAGATTTCGACGCGGGCGATGGACGGCATCCTCCGGCGATGATGATGCAATACCATATTCGGTTTTGATGCGCAAAGGGTTAAACAACCGGCGGCTCGTTTTACAAGTAATTGTTATGATGGGCGTGATGGTTGCCATCCTAGTTCTGAAATGTTATTCAAGTCGTGGTCATCGGAAAATTACCTGGAACGCGGTTCAAGAAAAAGGGCAATAATGATGGCAACCCCAAAACAGGAAGGAGGGAAAATGGATTGGAAGCGAAATTGTTTATGGTTGTTCCTTCGGCTGTCGGTTTTGATGGCGGGAATTTTTTTCATGGCGGCCTGCGGAAGCGGAAACCCCGCTGGTTTCCGGCGGCCCCCACTAGAAGTTTTTTTGGATGAGGAATATTATTTGATTTTTGAATCAGGATGGTCGGGATGGTGATAGTTGGCGTCTTTGACCATTCTGATTCAAACGCCGTCTGAACCGGATGGCCGGGATTAAGGGATTTTCGGGATGATCCTGCTTATAGACTGTGATTATGGCACAGCAAGCGCCAGGCGCGGCTCGGGTTGGGGACGCCATTTTAACGCGTTCTCTTCGTCAATAATTGCCTCCACTTCAACAAATCCATTGCGAATTTTTTCATAAAGCCCAGAAGATACTAAAAAATATCGCAATTCATCAGGCAATTCGCTGTTAAGCGTTATTATGTCGGACAACCATTCTTTAACAATCGTTTGGAAACGATAGTGTTTTTCAATAACCGAGTAAGGTTCATTCCTGAATTCATCTTCAACGACAACTCCGACATCGTTTATCTTTAACGACTTCGCCGCCAAGTATGGCTTTATAAACTTCTGGGGGTTAAGCGCGAAATGGGGTTCAATGGTCTGTGCAAAATTCTCGTTCCGCTTCCAAAGATAAAACTGATCCGGCAACGCCAACATAAAATATGGGGCGTTGGATACGACTGAATTGTTAATGGCTCTATTGTAAACTTTTTTTGCCCAATTCGCCGAGCTATTTAACTTGTTTTTCACCTCTGCGACAAGTTGAATTTCACCGTTTGGAGAACATGCCGCTATATCAATTTGTTGTCGCATGCCCCTGACTCTTGCCCCTTCAACCACCCACGAGCCTTGCCGGATAAGTTCATCTAAGCAGGGCTTGCATATATTAACTTGCGTGCGACCTGGCGGAACCAACACCGCCGTTATTGGGGCCCCATCTTGAGCAACGCATTTAGGCGTTTGAACTTTGCAAACGCCATAAAACACTATACCCGTAGGCATAACCTGCATAACTTTATTCCTCGCCGATTTCTTTCGACCAAAGGTCTATACGTGAACGAGCGTCTTCAACAAGGTCTATTCGATCATAAAAACTCAATACTGGCTTAAAAGAAGCGTGCAAACTGGTCTCAGCCTCGTCAAGATGCGAATCCACGCCTTTCCATGGACGTCTGAAACCCAAAAAATATCTTTCAGCATGGGAAAGTTCATGGGCTAAACATGCCAAAAGTGATAGTCGTGAATTGGGATCAATTGCGTTGCTTCCGGGAAAAGCGTCCGCGCCGAGAACAACCCCATTCATGTCTTCATTGAACTTCGTTTTGGAACCCGAAATGTGAGCTTGAGACGTATCAAGCTGAATGGTCACATCCACAAGCTTTTCGCGACTGAAATGCTCATTGCCATCATTCCCGTCCCGTTCATTCAACGTCTCTCCAATCCCAACCTCCCCACTTGTCAAAAAAATCCAATTGAGTTGGCATTGTTGAATCTGCTCTTCCGTAAGCCCCGTTTGATTTCTCATCACTCAAGATTTGTTCTTGCAATATATTTTATTGCAATTCACCTCCACATCAAAAACGCCTCGCATACGCGGCCTTTGGGGCGCCCTAATCGGCGCGTCCCAAAGGTTCTGAGCATGAATCACAGTCCAAGACAATCAATTATCCAAAGCCGCTTCCTCTGATTCCGCCGCCGCCGGCTCCTCGAACAACCCCTCAACATCAGTCTTAAACTTGTTATACCGCCATTCCGGAACGATATATGTCCAGGACTGAAGCTTTTCATCCAACTCCAGGGCCTTTTCCTTCAATTCGGCCTGTTTCTGGCGGCGTTCCTCGGCGGTCTTTTTCTTCTCTTCCTCGGCCTTCTTTTGGGCTTCGGGATCATCTTCGGCGGCTTCGGTCGAGGCATCGTCGCCTTCCGAATCGGTTTCTTCCGCCGGCGGCGAGGTGAAACCGGCCCGGACCTTCACATAATAATTGTCATCGTCATCGCCGGGCACGGCCTCTCCCAGGAAAGCCTTGTACCATGAGCCGTCGAACAGCCGATACTCGAAAACATGCCGGAATGAATCATCGGCGGGCTTGTCGGCCGGGTCGGCTACGTTTTCGATTTGAAATCCCGACAGGGCCCCGAAGAGCGTGTTGATCTCGCTCTTTTTGATTTCCCGGTCTGAAAAGCCTTCGGGTCTGACCTGGAAGGCCGGATCTTTGCCCTTTTCGGGCCGAGCCAAGGTGTAGACGGGTTCGCCGCCGTCGGCGGCCCGGTATTGGACCTCCCGGATATCGGCCGACGAAGCGTCCACCAGTTCCTTGACCAGCCATTCCCGGGGTTCGGTCTCCAGGCGGCTGAAGCTTTTGTCCACCAGGTAGACGGTGTCGCCGGGCAGGCGCATCAGGTAGTGGCCGCCGGCGCCGGCGGACGCTTCCCGGGGATTTCCCACCAGGACGTCGGCGAGGGTCTTGCCGTCGGCGTTCTCCAGGACGACCCGGGTTCCCCTGGCCTCGTCGTCAACGCCGTCCTTGTCGGGGGGATGGAGGGCGAGCCGGGACCGGGCGTCGTCGTTGGCCTTGAAGCTCCGGCCCACGGCGACGGACCGAAGCTTTTTCACCAGGTCGGTGATCCGGGAGAAATCGGCCGGATACCCGAACCGGTTTTCCACCTCCCAGACCGTCTCTTTTTTGAGGGCCGCGCTGTTTTCCGGCCCGATGACGCGGACCGCGGCGATGTCGTTGACGGAGAGATCAGCGAGGAGTTCCTCGCCCATGGCCGCGTCCCGGGCCGCGCCGCCGTTTTCCTTGTTGAACTGCCAGTAGGTGATGCCGCCCAGCACCGCGCAGACGACCAGTAGAACGATGAAGGTTTTCGATTTCATATAATCTCAGACTCCTCCTTCGAAATTGGGTTCGATTCCAAACCGGGCGCCGCCTACCGGCCCTGTTTCCGCCGGTAGAGGGCGTACCCCAGCCCTGCAAAGGCGACCAGCAGGGGGACCAGGAAAATGTTGACGAACTTGAGCTTGGTCCCCAGGGCCTCGATGTCGGCCCGGAGGTTCCGCCGAACCATCTTCAGCTCCTGTTGAATTCGGCGCTTCTCTTCCTGGAACTTCTCGATTTCCGCCTCCTGCTTTTCGCTGACGATGAACTCCTGGGACGGATCCTTCTGGCCCTCGAGCTGGCGGAGTTTCCGATTGGTCTCTTCCACCTTCCGCACCAGCTCCTGTTCCCGGGCCAGCCAACGGGACTGGGCCTTCTTCTCCAGTTCTTCCACCCGGGTAAAGGGGCGTTCGAACTTGCCCCGGGAGCGGATGGAGATCAGGGATTCCGAGCCGGTGAGCATCTCGGCGGCGTTGAGCAGGAAGTTGAGGTTGTCGTTGAAGACCTGGGCGATCTGAAAACCGAACAGATTCTGCTGGTTGACGTAAAAGTTGTCGAACAGGAGGTCCGCGTCGGCCACCAGGATGATGATGGCCCGTTCCGCGCCTTCCTTCAATCCTTCCCCGGCGGTTCCGGCATCGTCCGAAGCGCCTTCGGTCCCCGGCTCGTTTCCGGCCGGTTTGCCGTCGGGGAAGGCGGTCTTGAACGTCCCCTGGATCCGGACCGCCAGGTCGTACTGGTCCACGGTGGGATTGAAATCCCGGCGCAGTCCCTGGGCGCCGAACTGGGCCCGGAAGGATTCGGTCAGGGCCGAGTTTTTGCTCGACCGGATGAGGGGTTCGTAGCCGTAAGTCGCATCCTCGATCTTGGTGATGGCGCCGGCCGCCGGCAGGAGCATCGATTCCAGCTCCGCGGTGATGATCTCGTCGCTGTTGAATCCTTCGGGTCCGACGCTCAGCCATACCGGGTTGTTTTCCACCTGGTTCTGCTGATTACGGAGACGGGTGGCGTAATCGAAATCGACCACCACCTTGTTCTCCTCCATGGCCACGCCCCAGGCCGACAGCAGGGAGGTGGGGATCGCCGATTTGACTTGCCCCGGCTGACCCTGCGCGCTGTCGGAGATGCTGAAGGGATCGGCGAAAACCACGAGGTTGCCGCCGGCCAGAACATACTGGTCCACGGCATAGAGAAGTTCCGGGCCGGCGTTCTTGGCATAATGGAGGATCACCAGGTCGTAATCGTCCGGCGACAGCGGGTCGCCGGCGGCGGCGATCCTTTCCACATCGAAGCTTTTCCGGAGTTCCTCCACGTAGAGCCACGGCGCCTGTCCCTGTTGTTGCATCATGCCCATGGGCGGGCCGCCGAAGACGGGGAGATCGCTGATGATGCCGATCCGGGGCTTGGTGGGGCTCTGGAGCCGGGAGATGATCCGGGTGATGTCGTATTCCAGGTGGGCTTCCCGGGTCGGGTCGATGGAGGGAATGACTTCCTCCTGGTCGGCGGCCACGGCCACCAGGCCGAAATAGAGACGGTCCCCCGTGGGGATGTTGATGGGCTCGATGCCGTATTTCCGGGCCCAGTCCTCGGCTTCGGAGTCGGGCTCGGGGTTGTAGGTTTCCACCCGGACCCGGCCGTCGCTGTAGTATTCGTATTCCGACAGGAAGTCGAGCATCCGCCGGGCGTAGGTTTTGATGTGGACCGGCGCGTTGACGTTGTCCTCCGAGTAGAAGACCTTGATGGTCACGTCCTGTTCCATGTCCGACAGGATGTCCCGGGTCCCCTCGGAGAGGGAATAGAGGTTGTCTTCGGTGGCGTCCCAGCGCAGGTTGGCCTGGGAGATGATGGCGTTGATGAAGATCAGAATCAGCAGCACCAGGACCGCGCCGCCCGCGGAATAAAGGGACTTGCCGAAACCGAACCCTTGCTTTTTCTCACTCATATGCAAGCCTCCGTTGGATGGATCGTTGTCACTAGGCCGTTCTCCGGTTTTGGATGACCACGCTGTTGATGAACAGCATGAAAAAGATCACCGATGCGTAATAAAAAACGTCCCGCAAGTCGAGCACCCCCCGTTGGATGGACATGAAATGGGTCAGGAAGCTCAGAGAGGAGACCAGATCCACCAGCCATGCCGGCGCCCAGCCGGAGAGCGCCCGGATCACCGGCGGAAAACCCGCCAGGATGAAAAACAGGCAGATGACGATGGCGATGATGAAGCTGACCACCTGGCTCCGGGTCAGGGACGAGGTCATGATGCCGACGCTCAGGAAGGCCCCGGCCATCAGCAGGCTGCCCACATAGGAGCAAAACGTCGCCCCCAGATCGGGGTTCCCGAGATATGCCGCGGTGATCACCATGGGGAAGGTGAGGACCAGGGCGATGCCGATAAAGGCCCAGGCCGCGAGGAATTTGCCCAGGATCGCCTCCCAGACCGTAACCGGGAAGGTGAGGATCAGCTCGATGGTGCCCATGCGCCGTTCCTCGGCCCAGAGCCGCATGGCCACCGCCGGGATCAGAAACATGAAAATCCAGGGATGCCACTGGAAGAACCCCTGGAGATCGGCCTGGCCCATCTCGAAGAAATTGCTGATGTAGAAGGTAAAAAACCCCAGCAACATCAGAAAGATGACGATAAACACATACGCCACGGCCGATCCGAAATAGCCGAAAAACTCCCGCTTCATGATGGCGAGGATGTTGGTCATCGAATCCGTTGTTCTCATAAACGCCTCAATTGTCGATGGTTGTTAGTTTTTTTTGTCCCTCACTTCTCAAGCCGTAATCCGCCGAAACACCTCGTCCAGCCGTCCCTGCTCGACGAAAATGGCCCCGGGCCGGTAGTCGTTGTCCGACAAGGTGGACAGGATATTGTTGAGGATGGCGGCGTCCGGGGCGTCGGGAAAGATCCGCACCTTGAAAGCCTCGCCTTCGGTCTCCAGAATCTTGGCGGAGGCCACGCCGTTAATGGCGCTGACTTTGGAGATGAAAGACTCGGGGCTGCCCCCCAGGAGCGTCAGGGAGACGGCGCCGTGGAGGGAGGACTTTGTTTTGAGGGCGGCGGGCGTGTCGTCGGCCACGATTCGCCCCTTGGCGATGATGATGGCGCGGGTGCAGACCGCCTCCATCTCGTCGAGGATGTGGGTGGAGAGGATGATGGCCTTGCGGGCCGACATCTCCCGGATCATGAGCCGGACCTCGTGTTTCTGGTTGGGATCGAGGCCGTCGGTGGGTTCGTCCAGGATAAGATACTCCGGGTCGTGGATAATCGCCTGGGCGAAACAGACCCGCTGCCGGAACCCCTTGGAGAGGGTGTTGATGGTCTGCCCCTTCACCTCGGTCAAAAAGCATTTTTCAAGGGTCTCTTCCACCTTGCGGTTTCGGTCGGCCCGGCCGAACCCCCGGATCTCCGCGCAGAAGGCGAGGTAGTCGAACACGCTCATGTCCGGGTAGACCGGGGCGTTTTCCGGCAGGTACCCGATCTTCCGGCGGGCCGGGATCGATTCCGTCAGGATGTCGTGGCCCCCGATGACCGCGGCGCCCGAGGTGGGCGGGATGAAGCCGGTGATCATCCGCATGGTGGTCGATTTTCCCGCCGCGTTGGGTCCCAAAAATCCCAGGATCTCCCCTTTTTCCACCTTAAAGGAGACGTCGTCGACGGCGGTCTT
The DNA here is from genome assembly GCA_011389855.1 of Desulfobacteraceae bacterium. Lineage (GTDB taxonomy): Bacteria > Desulfobacterota > Desulfobacteria > Desulfobacterales > JAABSP01 > JAABTD01. Next base: position 3,811 of record JAABTM010000054.1, on the reverse strand, counting down.
GGTTCCGAATCGCTTGGCAAGGCTTTTGACTTCAATCATAGACGTTGCAAACTCCCTGATATCGTGGAAGGTTATTGAGGGTCTGGAACAGCGCCGGCATGGTAGTGGAACCGGTTGCCCCTCTGCGAAATCCCAGAGAAAATTACGCCTTGGGCCGGAATTGTCAAGGGAACATTTTTTTCCGTTCACGACCCTTGCCACCCCCCGCGGTTTCTGTTATATTAACGGATTCGTCATTTTTCTTCGAAAGGAACCGTTCATGACCCAACCCGACGCGCCCTCGCATTTTCTAGAGTCCCTCTGGGACTTTTTCGCCTCGGTCCGGCTGACCGTGGCGCTTCTGCTGACCCTGGCGGCGACCTCCATCTTCGGCACCGTTATCCCCCAGAACCAGAGCCCCGAGGCCTATGCCCAGCATTACGGCGAACGGCTGTTCCGGTTTCTGGACTTTCTGGATCTCTTCGATATGTACCATTCCTGGTGGTTTCAGCTCCTGCTGGTCTTGCTGACCGTCAACATCGTGGTCTGTTCCATCAACCGGCTCTCGGCCACCTGGAAGGTTCTCTTTCCCAAATCCCCCGGCTTTGCCGGGTCCCGGTTCCGGAAAGCCGCCAACCGGACCGAATTCACCGTCTCCCGATCCCTTGAAGAGGTCCGGGCCCTCCTGGAACCGGCGTTGCGCCGGCGATACCGCCACACCCTCTCGGAGCGGACCGACGAATCGCTGTTCCTCTTCGCCGAAAAGGGACGGTGGACCCGGTTGGGCGTCTACATCGTCCATTCCAGCGTCATCCTGCTGCTCCTGGGGGGGCTTTTGGGGTCGTTCTTCGGGTTCGAAGGGTACGTCAACATCCCCGAAGGCGGAACCCGGGACAGCATCCGGCTCCGCAACACCAATCAGCCCCTCGATCTGCCCTTCGCCATCCGGTGCGATGATTTCAGCGTCAGTTTCTACGAGACCGGCGCGCCGGAGGAATTCCGCTCCGGCCTCACCCTGCTCGAGGACGGCAAGGCGGTTTACCAGCGGGACATCGTCGTCAACGACCCCCTCCGGTACGAGGGGATCAACATCTTCCAGTCGAGCTACGGCAACATGCGGCCCCGGAACCTGACCCTTTCCTTCACCTCCACGGAGTCCGGCATGACCTACGCCAAAAAGGCGACGATAGGGGAACCGATTCAAATTCCCGAAGGATTGGGGCAGTTCGTGGTCGAGCATTTCCACACCCGTTACCAGTTCATGGGGATGATGGATCTGGGCGACACCTTCCTGGGGACCCTGACCCCGCCCGGCAAAGACCCCGTGGAGGTGGCTCTCCCTCTGAAGCATCCCGATTTCGACAAGATGATCGTCAGCCGGGGGATCCGTAAAAGCGACGTGATCGTCGCCATCACCGATTACGAGGCCGGTTATTACACCGGCCTCCAGGTCAACAGCGATCCCGGCGTGTGGCTGGTCTACAGCGGGTTTCTTGTGATGATCGCCGGCTGCTTCATCACCTTCTACATGTCCCACGAGCGGATCGGCGTCGAACTCGTTCCCGGGGACAAGGGAACCCGGGTGGCCGTGTCGGGCATCGCCGATAAAAACAAGCTCGGCATGGGCCGGCGGGTAGAGGCCCTGTCCCGCCGGTTCGCCCGCCGGGCCGGGGCGGAAAAAAACGGTTGATGTTTTGGACCGGCTATTTTAAAGTGAAAAAGGGGCTCATGGCGGTTTCTGCAGCGAAACCATGGACCTCCCTGGCGGTGCGGAAGTAGGAATTTTCTACATGGGAATGCGCGTCGGCCGCATTGACGACCCCGTCGCCTTTTGACAGAATGGGGTGGCAAAGCGCGGGTTCGCGGGCCGAATCGGCCCGAGTCCATGATGTCCCACATCGCCACACAGGAGAAAACAAATGAAATGTCCCAAATGCGGCAGCACCAACGTCACGCCGTCCCATAAACGGGGCCTGGAGCGGGTTCTTCAATATATGTATCCCAAGGTTCCCTATCGCTGCAAAGAGTGTTGGAGCCGGTACTGGAAGCTGCAAAGCCCTTTCGGCAACCGGAAAAGCCTCATCGGCACGGTCGCCATAATCGTTTTGGTGGTTCTGTTTCTGGTGCTACCGTTTTTGCCCAGCCAAGAGAACGGCGTCTCCTCCACCGGCCCGGCGTCGCCGGATTCCCATGAGTTGACGCCGCTTTCGGAGCTGTCCGGGCCGGATGAGCCGGACATGGCGCCCCTGGAACCGGCCACTATTCCGGAAGAACCGGGTCCGGAAGAACCGGAAAAATCGGGCGCGGTCGCGACCGTCGATATCCCGGCGGACCCCGACGCCGAGGATGCGGAGGCGCCTGCTGAAGATGCGACCGAAGATGCGACCGAAGATGCGGCCGAAGATGCGATAGGCGACGCGGAAGCTTCGATTGAAACGGCGGCGGCGGAAGCGGCTCCGGCCCAACCGTCCAAGCCGGTTCAGGCCGCGACCCGCGGCGGTCGGCGAGAGTTCAGCCGGGTCACCGCCATCCGCCAGATGGAAGAGGGGGACGGCTTCCGGATGGCCCTGGAGTCCAGCGGGCCCATCGAGGACTTCGCGGCGTTCACCATGGAGAATCCGCCCCGGCTGGTGATCAACATTTCCGGGACGTGGGAGATCCGGGGACAACGGACGTTTCCGATGCAGGGCGATTTGGTCCGGCGGGTCCGGATCGGCGAGCACCCCCGGTTCCTGAGCGTGGTTCTCGATCTGAAGCGGGCGGCCCCGGCGGCCCCCCGAATCGACAAGACGGATAAAGGCATCACCTTGACCTTGAAGAAGGGCTAACGGTTCGACATTCCCAGGGGCGATTCGGCGCCCGCCGATCACCCGGGGAGCAACGGCGGGGAGGGACGTGATGAGATCAATCGTGAAATGGACGGGAGCAGGTCGATGGGGGATGGGCGGTCGCTTTTTTGCAGGGGCCGCGATGGTTCTGGGGCTGTGCGCGTCGATCCCGTGGGGGGGCGAGTCCGTCTGGGCTCAGTCGGCCATGTCCCTGAAAGGGATCACCCTCGAAGACGCCCCCGGCGAATTCACCGTGATTTTCTGGTCCGACCCGCCCATCGAGGCGTATCATCATTCCTTCCCCCGCAAACCGCCCCGTCTGGCCATCGATTTTCCCGGAAAGTGGAAACGACCGGACAAGACGACCTACCGTCTGGAGAACGACACCCTCGAGCGGATCACGGTGGACCATTATCCTGATCGACTCCGGGCGACCCTGCATCTGAAGACCGATCAAATTTTCGAGCCTTTTTTCTACGACTCCATCAAAGGGCTGATCGTCACCATCAAAAAAGCCCACCTCTTTACCGGGCCGCTGCCCAAGGGCGTGAAGGTGACGGCGGCGGAGGATGATGAAGATAAAGGCGCCGCGCCGGCGGCCTCCCGAAAATCGGCGGCGGGCGAGCTGACCGATCTTTCGGTGTCGGATCTGCCGGAGGGGTGCCGGCTCACCCTCTCGTTAAACCGGGAAACCGCGGGGTACAGCACCTTTACGATCCCCGACGAAAGCCCACCCAAACTGGTGCTCGATTTAGAGGGGAAATGGCAAAATCCCGGAAAGACGGTACGGCGGGTCCAAAGCGATTCGGTCCTGCGGGTGAGGGTGGGCGAACATCCCGATTATCTCCGGGTGGTCATGGACCTGAACTTCGATGGCGAGCCGACCGTGGAGGCGACGGCGGAGGGCCGAACCCTCGTTCTGGAGGTCCGGCGCCCGTCGCGGTCGCCCTGATGGACATACGGAAACCCTACAAACCCCCGGCTTCGGGGCGGCAAAGCGGAAA
>JAABTM010000311.1 GCA_011389855.1 Desulfobacteraceae bacterium | reverse complement strand
CCGATCTACACCAGGTGGTTGGGCGAGATGGAGCGGACGGTGGCGGGTCCCCTGTTTTTGCAGCAGGGCGGAGAGGATTGTGGGTTCGGTTCATGTTATGGCAAAGTCGGGAACTGGCTAAAGTCAGAGGCAGACGTCATACAGCCTCTCCCACCATTCCCTTTTCTTTCGATCCAGAAAGATAAACTCTTCGTTCGCTCGGGCTTCGTCCAACCGCTTGCGGGCTCTTTTAAAGTCGCCGGTGGCAAGGGCGATGTCGGCGTCCAGGATCAGGACTTGGGGCATGGGCGTTGAATCAGATTGGAGAAATTTGTCTATTATTGCTCTCGCTTCGGAGGGCATGCCGTTCGTTCGCCACAAAATGCGCGCCCGGTGATATTCGCAGACTTCTTTGTCACCGCGCCGATAACTGCCGACGCAACAGGCTATGGCGTAATCCGGCAGATCGACTTGCTCAAACATTTCCCTGAACATCATATGGGTGTCCATGTCTTCGGCATCAATAAAAAGTTGATCGTAGGCGAGGCAAAGCGTCTCGCGGGCCTCGTCATGACGTCCCTGGCGCAGCAGGAGTTTGGAAAGGGGCAAATAGGCCGGGGCGTGGTCGGGATGGGTTTTTTCCAGCTTGTCCAGACATCTTTTGGCCCGCATCAGGTTCTCCATTTCCAGGGACGCCTCGGCCAGCAGCGTCAGGGCCTCGGGATGATTTGGTTCCACGTCCAGTGCTTTTTGAGCGCAGGTCAGGGCCTTGTCCCATGCGCCATGATCGGCCCAAACGCTTTTTTCCAGAGCAACACCCAGATTATTCCATGTCTCGTGATAGTCCGGCTTGATTTCGATGGCTTTTTCAAAAGCGCTTATCGCTTCGGCATGGCGGCCTTGATGATAGCAGCTTTTACATAGGCGCTCACCGCTTCCGACAATGGACCTTGTTTGATGAAGTCAACACCTTGGTTATACCATACTACATGATCGTCCGGCATGACCCCAACAGCCTCTTCATTCATCCTCACGGCTTGCGTTGAATGTCCTTGATCAGCGTCATTGGCGTCATTTTCCCCAACCATTACCATACACACATCCGCAACTGGCAAATGCCCACTGCCTTTCGCGTTATCAGCCGCTTCAACCGTCACCACGGGCGTCGCCGCAGCTACGCCGGCGCCAGACACCGCCGCCGCCCTTTCAGCAATTCGCCGCGTCATCCATTCATCCATATCCTTTGGGCTCTGGCATTCCGCCATCAACGCCCGTGCGTTTTCAGTGTTTCCGCTCCGATATTCGGCTTCCATTTTGAAAAACAGACCACGACCACCAGTTTTCGGATCACGTTCGGCTCGTTGAAATTTGCGGGCTGAACAACGCCTTCCAGAAATTTATGACGGAGAAACAACGCGGCGTCCCCGCAAAAACCGCCCGTGCCCAGAATTTCCTCGTCCTGGACAAGACGCTGGACCCGGACCTTCAGCGTTGAATCATCGGGCAATTCGTCAAAAAGATATCGATTGCGGTCTTCTTCATTCAGGATCAGACTTGATTGGGTCATTTCCCAATATTCCTCCGGCCCAACATCCACCCCAAGATCATTGAACCGATGTCTTTCCTTGCCGCAAAGCTGGTGAAAGCGTTGGGCGTCCGGTTCTCTTCTTTCAGAAAAATAGGCTTCGAGTTGCTGGTGAACGCCGCCGCATTCTTCAACACGCTGATCCGCGACGGTCTTGAGGGCCGTGTAAGTGACAAAATGCAGCGTAAGGCGTTTGGGCTGATCCCGGAACGGCTTCAACACGCCGATGTCCTGCAACTGATCAAACGGGCGGGTTTGTTGAGGGTCGGGGGGCGGTTCTGTGGGCAAAGGAAACAGGATATCCTCCAGTTTCTTGTCATCCCATACGCGAAACGGCAGGGCCAGTCGCCAAATCGCATCGCCGACGCGTTGATTCTTATCGATTCTTTTCACCAGGCGATTGGAAACATAATAATGGAATCCGATTTTCGGGGATGCCCTGAACCGACGGGTTTCCGTCCGCCACACGTCGGCGACCGAATCGATCTCCGGATCGGCCTCTTTCAGCGATGAAGCAAGAAGCGTGGCCGCCAGATTGACAAGGAGGGGATTGCCCCGCGTGAGCTTTAGCATGTCGAGGGCCACCGCGTTGAGTTGGTTAACGCCGGAAATCGTCTCATCGCGGACCGCCGGCCGTGCTTCCCGGACCCTGTCATTAAACGTCTTTATGGCTGCTTCCTGTTTAATTCGCCGGGCAATCCCGCTTTGACTGAAATTGCTCAAATGGGTCGGTTTTTCCAGGATGTCCGAGGGGAGACGCGCAAAAAAAGGCAGTTCAGCCCGACCGGTGGCGATGGTGAGCCATTTGACCCCGCTGGACAGCAGCTTGGGCAGCAACGCGACCGCGCCTACCTTGTCGGTTTTTTGTATCAACTGGTCCAAATCCTGCTGAACAATCTGGTCCAGCCGCTTGATGGACTTGGGCGCGTAGTCAACGGTGTGCTTTGCCGGATCGACATGCAACGCGGATCGAAGCATCTGAAACCGTTTAAACGCATATTTTGAGGAAACATGGTGTTCCGTGCCCACGGAAACGCTTTTCCACAAAGCAACGGCGCTGATTTTGTCTGGATAATCCTGGCGATTGAGTTCCCAGTCCAGGTGAAGCGTGGGAATGCCGTTTCCCGCCGCCTCATTTCTCAAATGATCCAGCAGCCAGGTTTTGCCGACGCCGCCCGGACCGTGAATCGGCCATATTCGCGGTTCGTTTTGGGACAGCAAGGTGTTGAAATGGTCGATTTCCCGGTCTCGGTCAATCAGGGAGCGAGATTTTGATTTCATCGACGATCCTGTTTTGAAAGACGATTGAAAGATGGAGGCTTTTGCATCCCAATTGGGGGCCATTATGGCGAAATATATTTATTCATAGGACGTTAACAAAAAGCTATCAATAAAAAAAGAAAAATATCAATAACTCAACCAAAAGTCCAATCGGAAACAGGCGGAGATTTACGAAATAACTACTCCATGCCCTATCGAACCGCCGTCTTCATGACGGACCGGCCGAAGCTGCTCGCGCCCCTGACCCGGCGCATGAACCTGGACGCCGAGGCCGGCCTCCAGCGCAAGATCCAGGACGTGGCCAAAAAAGGCAACCTGAAGGATTTCTTTCACGTCCAGGAAGTACCGCCGGAGCAGGAATTCAGGGGCGCGGTGTTCGGCCTGGACGGCTTCGACCCGTTCGAGGAATCGGGGGAGGCGGAACTGGTGATCCGGGTGGGGCTGCACCGGAACGGCATGGTGCGGCTATCGCGATCCGCAGAGGTTCAGACGGTGCGCCTCAACGCCGCCACGGCGGCCCTGTTCGACCGCGATCTGCCTGTGGAGCGGTACTGCCTCCACACCATCCAGTTGACCCCGCCCATGGACCTCGACGCGGCGGCAAAGGAGGTGACCCAGTGGCGGTAACCATCGCGCGGCACTGCGTGGGAAGTGATCCGGAAACCGGGCTTTCGCCGCTGCAACAGGACCTGCTGACCCGTCCGGAAACGGTCCGCATCGCCGATGCGCCCACCGGGGCCGGCAAGAGCTACGCCTTCCAGCGGGCCATGATCGCCGGCGAACGTGTGCTCTTTATCGTGCCCACCCGGCGGCTGGCCCAGAACCTCATCGCCGGTCTCCATGAATCCCTGGTCCGGGACGCCGGATGGCGGCCGGAAGCGGCCACGAAGAAGCTGGCCCTGTGGACCTCGGACGCCACCGAGGAACTGAAAGACGGGGGCGAGACGAACGTGGGGGCCCGCCGGGTTCGGGAGGTTTCGGGGCTCAATACCGGGCTGGAGGGCGGCGAGATGATCGTGGCGGTCCCCGAGGTGGTGAGCCACTTGCTGTTGCGTCGCGGCATGGGTAAAGGGCAGACGGATGTGGGCGTCTTCGAGATCCTCAGCCAGTTCGAGCATATCGTCTTCGACGAATTTCATACCATTGCGCCCCGGGGCTTCGGGCTGGCGGCGATCTTCGCCAAGCTGGCGGCGGAATATTCCGGAAGCCGGGCCCGGGTCAGCTTTCTGTCGGCCACGCCCCTGGACATCCGGGCCGTGCTGCGGCGGCTCGATGTGCCGGACGACCGGATCGCCCTCCTGGAGGAGACCTTGACCCCGACGGGACGGCCGGTTCACGGCGACGTGGCCTTGTCGATCCGGGAGCGCGGGGACATGGTCGATCTGCTAAGGGAGGAAATTCCGGCCATCCGGAAAGAGATCGAATCGGGCTTTGTAAAACGTGCTCGCTGGCCGGTTTTTGCGGGTTCGATTGAAAGGAAGGGTCGGGCTATGGAAACCCTTTTCGTCTCCAGGGACGCGATTTTAAAGCGAAAGGAGAACACGCTCTTCATTTCGGTGGACGGCCGGTCCCGGCCGTTTCCCGTGGAGAAGATCCGCCATATCGTCCTGATGTCGGAAAGCCGCCTCAATTCCCGGCTGCTGTGCCTGTGCGGGGCGCATGGCGTCCGCATTTCGGTGTTCGATTATTACGGTTATTTCAAGGGGGCGTTCGAACCCATCGACCAGAGCCCATCGGGCCGGGTGAAGCTGGAGCAGGCCCGGTCTATTTTAGACGATTCGGAGCGGATGGTGGTCGCCCGGGAGGTGGTCCGGGGCGCGGGGCACAACATGCGGGCCAATCTGTTGTATTACCGGTATCGGGGCGACCTGGAGCTGGACGGCGCCGTCCGGCAGATGGATGGGTTGATGGACCGCATCGGCAAGGCGCCCGATCCGTCGGGGCTGATGGGCATCGAAGGCCATCTGCATCAGCATTATTACGCAGCGTGGCGACACATCGATCCGGCCCTGGATTTCGGGCGGCGGGTCCGGCGTCCGCCCAACAATCCGGTCAATTGCCTGATCTCCTTTTTGAACCAGATGACCTACGCCGTGGTGCGTCACGAAACGTGCAAGACTCACCTGGATGGAAGCCTGAGCTGGCTCCACGCGGCCGGAACCGGCCGGTCATCCCTTAGTTTGGACTTGGCGGAGCCGTTCAAGCCCCTGCTGGCGGATGTGCTGATCTTTCGGATGATCCGGAAGGGGATGGTCAAAGAGAACTGGTTCGAGCAGCACGACGGCGTCTGCTTGTTGACGGAGGTCGGGCGGCGGCATGTGGCCGAGCAGTTTTCGGCGAGGCTGGAGGAGACCGTCCAGGGGCGCGCCTACCGGGGGTGGGTTTACCGGGAGGCCCTCAACCTGGAGCGGCATGTCATGGGCGTCGCGGAGTATGAATCGTTCAAGCGGAGGACTTGAGGATGTATGTTCTGATGACCTATGATGTTGAAGCCAAGCGAACGGAGAAGTTCAAAAAGCTGCTGCGGAAATACCTGGGCCATATCCAGTATTCGGTGTTCAGCGGGGATTTGTCCGAGGCCAAGTTGATTGAGCTGCGGCGGGCTGTCAGCCAACTGCTGAAACCCGGTGAACGGGTCACGGAGGTGACGGCGGCGAACCGGAAGAATGTCGATGTGGTTCATCTGGTGAAAAGCGAGAGTGGAAAGGGGGAGGCCAAAAGATGCGTGGACAATTCCCATTCGTCGGATTATGGCGTGCTGTAGGCGCCGACTTCGATCTGGAAAGAAGGCGACAGGCCCGGGGTTCGATGGGGGATTTGTTGGGGTTAGGGGGTGTTTTTACCTTGTTTGCAGGGGGGCGTAGTGGGAAAATGGAATGAATTTGGCGGTTATTTATCCCCATGAGGGGTTGTGAGGTCCAGGCCAATTATGCCGCTTCCGGTGTCGCTGATGTTATTTAT
>JAABTM010000310.1 GCA_011389855.1 Desulfobacteraceae bacterium | reverse complement strand
GGAATCGGCCCAGGGACAGGAGGGCGAACCGCCCCCAGAAATGGACGCCCCGCCGTTGCCCGACGGCATGACGCTGGACGACGTGCTCGACTATTCGGCTGGGCCTCCGCCGGACCATTTCCCCGATCCGGTGCCCGACGATCGGCTCTACGTCTTTACGATGGTCGAACAGCTCGAATACCGGTTCGCGGACGACGAGACCGCCGATCATCTGGGCTGGGAGGCCCAGGGCTGGATCGGATACGACCTCGACAAGTTCTGGTGGAAAAACGAGGGAGAAGCGGTGTTCGACGGGGAGGACGAAGGCGAAACGGAGACCGATTTGCTCTACTCCCGGCTGGTTACGCCCTTCTGGAACGCGCAGATCGGCGTCCAGTACGCCAACGGGTGGACCCCCGACGATTACGAGGACCGCTGGTCCGGGGTCATCGGGCTGCAGGGCCTGGCGCCTTATATGTTCGAAATCGACGCTTCGCTTTACGTCTCGGAGGATGGCGATGGGACCGCCGAATTCGAGGCGGAGTACGACCTTCGGATCACCCAGCGGCTGGTCCTTCAGCCCCGGGCGGGACTGGCCTTCGCGGCCCAGGATATCCCCGAACGGGCACTCGGGGCCGGCGTGACCGACGCCGTCGTTGATCTGCGGCTGCGCTATGAGATCAAACGGGAATTCGCGCCGTACATCGGCGTCCGGTATCAGACCCTGGTCGGCGAAACCGACAATATCGCCGAAGCGGCCGGGGCCGATACCGAACACCTTTTTTTCATGGCAGGGATTCGGTTCGCCTTCTGATTCTCTGAACGTGAAAAGGCCGGAGAAACCCGGACAGGTTGCTCCGGCCCGAATCGTCTGCAATGGTTTTCTACAACCGATGGACATGGGATCGTTCACATCAGAGCGTC
>JAABTM010000309.1 GCA_011389855.1 Desulfobacteraceae bacterium | reverse complement strand
GCATTCCCGCGCCAGGGGAATGGCCGTCGTCGTCGCCTCCCTGATCGGGCATGCCCGAACCGTCATCCGGCGCGTCCATGCCGTCGTCGTGCATGGCGCTCACCTCCAGCGTGCGGGATGAGCCCGGTCCCATTCCCCGGTGGATCTCTCCGGTGAAATCGAGATCTCCGCCGTCATTGAAGTGAAGTTCGCCGTCCGATTCAACGATGCCGGAGACCGCATGCGTCTGGCCGTCCAGATGGGATGTGGCCGTTCCCTGGAACGCGCCGTCTTCGTGAATCTCGATCTCCATAACGCCCTCGTCGTCTCCCTCATATTCCGCTGTGTAAAAACCGGCCATCTGTTCGATGAGGGTCTTCCGCATGTGATCCTGGGCCCGGTCGGCGTCGACCATCCCGTTAACATGCCCGTAGCCGTTCTCGCGCATCAGATCATCGACGAATCGTCCGACGTCCTGTTGTTTTTCGAATTCCATTTGACCCATTCTGAAATCGATCACCCGGCCTTCCATGAATGCCTGAATATCAGACGGGATATGGATGCCGTTGGCCGGTTCGCCGTCCGCATCGAGGGTCTGGAGAAACCGCACCATGTTGGTCACATGGGGGTGGGTTTCATCTTCCGCGCCCGATGCCAGGTGCAACGGCGTCATCAGCGGTTCCGCCGGGGCCGATCCCAGGTCCACGTCGCCCAGGTGAAAGGTAATGGTTTCCCCATCCATATAATGGAAGGTTCCCTCTTCAGCCGTGACCCCGGTCCGGGTATCGGTGCGATATTGGAGACCCGCCACCGGACTGTCGGTGAAAACGCCGGTGTTCAGTTGGGTCGATGGCCCGTCCGCCCCGTCGAAGTCGCCATCTCCGTCGCCCCCGCCCCCGCCGCCGCATCCGATGGCGACAAAAGACAAAAGGGCCAGGGTCATCAGACCGATCGGTACGATCCACTCGGTTCGCTTTTTCATCATTTTTGCATGCTCCTATCTGTTTCAAACGGTTTATAAACGGCCCCTTTCTCTCTTTTGGAACGGGGCGATGCATACTCGCGTCATCAATAATGCAAGGTACATGCCGGTGTTGGTTCAGCGGTTGAAAATCCGGATCTCGGCGAATCGATCCCTGCTTTTCCCGGATAGATATGGTAATCTTGGAGATGTGACCGGATGGTTCTTTCCCACCTGTGCGGGAAAGACAGTGGTCCCGGCAGGGAACGGCGCCAATTTTTTTCGCATGGTATCTAAATTGCAAGGACCCATTGGAGGCCGCCGCCCGGCGGCGAACAAAGAGAAAGGGCCTGACAATATATGCCAAGAACCTCGAAAGCGCTCTATGGACCGGCGTTCGCCATTATCGGCGTGGTCGCCCTCATGCTGGTGTTCATCGTCGTCTCCACCCACCGCAACATGAACCGGGACCGGGATCGGGCCGTCGCCGCCGTCCATCGCCAGGGCCTCTTCCTGTTCGATGCGCTGGAGGCGGTCACCCGGGCCGAATTGATGCGCGAGACATGGCGCCATGGGACGGTCGGGCCGCTATTGACCGAAATCGGACGAAACGCGGATATCGCCTACCTGTACCTGATGAACGGCGAAGGGACCGCGCTGGAATCCGCCGGGGCGCACCCCGGAGAACCGCCGGCCCGATGGCGGCCGAATCCGACCGCCGCCGAGCCGGTCGCGGCCCGACTGAGAACGATGCCGGACGGAAGCGCCCTTTATGAGATGGTCAGGCGGTTTACGCCCTTCCCGCCCCATTGGGATTCGACCGGCGCCGGCTGCGGCGCGTGCCGGGAGCGGTTCGAAAGCCGGTTTCCATCGCCCGTCTCGCTGGCGGCGGGGTTGCGGATGGATTATTTCAAGACCGCCCGCCGGTCCGACATCCGCCATGCCGTGGTCATGGCCGGCATCGTGGTGGCCCTTGGGGCGGGCGCTTTGTTTTTTCTGTTCGTGATTTTCAAATATTATTCGGTGGAGGGCACGCTGAAGGAAACCCGGGACTACATGCAACTGGTGGTGGACAACATGGCCGACGGCCTGCTGAGCATCGACATCCAGGGGCGGATCGTCTCGTGCAACCTGTTGGGCATGAACCTGCTGGGGCTCGACAAAGGGGCCGTTCGAGGGGTCGACCTGGCCCATCATATCGATTTCAAAGACAGCGGCATCGGCGACACCCTGGCGGGGTGCGGCCCCGTGATGGATCGGGAGATCCAGCACCGGAATGCGACCGGCGAGACGATCCCGCTGGGCGTCAGCGTGACGCCGATCCCCGACGAGGGGCATGGCTGCCGGGGCGCGGTCATCGTTTTGCGGGATCTGCGGGAAATCAAATGGCTGGAGGAAAAGCTGCGGCGATCCGAAAAACTGGCCGCCATCGGCGAACTGGCCGCCGGCGTGGCCCACGAAATCCGCAACCCGCTCAGCGCCATCCGCGGATTCGCCCAGTTCCTCGAAAACAACGTCCTGAAGGAGCGGCCCACCGAGCAGGAATACGCCCGCATCATGGTGACGGAGATCGACCGCATCAACCGGGTGGTGACGGACCTGCTCACCTTCTCCCGACCGTTGGAAACGGTCGAGGCCCCCACGGATGTCGCGGCCCTGCTGGACCATGTCGTCCGGCTCGTGTCGGCGGACGCCCGGTCGAAAGACGTGACCCTCCGCCAATCCGCGACGGGCGATCTGTCCGGTCTCCGGCTCGACGGCAACCAGATGACCCACGCCCTGCTGAACCTGCTGCTCAACGCCCAGCAGGCCGTCGAAGACGGCGGGACCATCGAACTGGATGCCCGGCGCGAACCGGCGGACGGACAGCTTCGGATATCGGTCACCGACGACGGGCCGGGCATCCCCGCCGCGGAGCGGAAACGGATCTTCAACCCGTTCTATACCACTCGGAAAAAGGGAACCGGTCTGGGGCTGGCCATCGTCCAGAAAATCACCGAGAACCATCATGGCGACATCCGGGTGGAAAGCCCGCCGCCGGGACGTCCCCGGGGGTGCCGCATCACCCTCTCGCTGCCGGCGTCCCCCGACAGCGCCGACAAGGAGACATCATGAAACCCAAAATCCTGGTCGTGGACGACGAAGCATCGCACCGCCGAATGTTGACCGTCGTGCTGAACGCGGAGGGATACGAAACAACCGAGGCCGACGACGGTGAAACCGCCGTCGCCGCGGTGGAGGACCGGTTTTACGACCTGGTCCTCATGGACATCCGGATGGCGAAGATGGGGGGCATCGAGGCGCTTCGGGAGATCCGGACGCTCAGTCCCGGCATCCCCGTGGTGATCATGACCGCCTACGCCTCGGTCAACACCGCCGTGGAAGCCCTCAAATCAGGGGCCTACGATTATCTCACGAAACCCATCGACATCGAGGAACTCAAGATCCTGGTGAAAAAGGCCCTCTCCCACACCGCGCTGGAAAAAGAAAACCGGCATCTCAAGGAACGGCTCGACGACCGGTTCGATTTTTCCAATATCCTGGGCCGGAGTCCGGCCATGACGTCGCTGCTGGAGTCGGTTTCCATGGTGGCGCCGTCGGAGGCGACGGCCCTCCTCACCGGCGAAAGCGGCACGGGCAAGGAACTCATCGCCAACGCCCTCCATCAGAACAGCCCCCGCCGGGACGGGCCCTTCGTCAAAATCAACTGCGCGGCTCTTCCCGAGACCCTTCTGGAGAGCGAATTGTTCGGCCATGAAAAGGGGGCGTTCACCGGCGCCGTGGCCCGGAAACAGGGCCGGTTCGGCGCGGCCCACGGCGGGTCGATCTTCCTGGACGAAATCGGCGAGATGACGCCGCCCCTACAGGCCAAGCTGCTGCGGGTGCTCCAGGAGCGGGAATACGAGCCCCTGGGCAGCGGGAAGACCGTCAAAGTGGACGTGCGGGTGATCGCCGCCACCAACATCGATCTGGAAGCGGCCATCGAGGAAGGTCGGTTCCGGCAGGATCTCTATTACCGCCTCAACGTCGTGACCCTGCGGATGCCCTCTCTGCGGGAACGGCGGGACGACATCCCGCTTTTAGCGGATCATTTTTTGAAGATTTACGCGGACAAAAACCGGCGGCTCATCAAGGGGTTCTCCCCCCGGGCCCTGGATATGATGATGCGTTACGATTGGCCGGGCAACGTCCGGGAACTGGAAAACCTGGTGGAGCGGGCCGTCATCCTGGGCCGGGGCGACATGATCACCCATGAAGAACTGCCGGATGTGGTAAAAGGCGCCGATGCGGCCGGCGCCGTCCAGGACGGATCCGCCACGACCCCCGCCCTTCCGCCGGCCCGATCCCTGAAGGAAATGGAAAAAGAGATGATCCTGCGGACACTGGACGAAACCGGCGGCAACCGGACCCGGGCCGCCGAAATTCTGGGCATCAGCCGGCGGACGCTTCAATTGAAGTTGAAAGAGTACGGGGTGAATCCGTGATAAGGGATGAGCAAGTTCAAATCAGAATCAAACGGGTCGCCTGGGCCTGCGGAAATTTTATTGTCATCAACTACCTGCTCAACTTATGCTGGGAGGCGGCCCATGAATCCCTCTACGCCGACATGCCGCCGTTTTTACAGCACCTGCCCTACCTGGCTTTGGCATCCGCCGGGGATGTGGGGATCTGTCTCGTCATCGTTTTTTTGATGTCGCTTTTTTATCGACGGTGGGTATGGTTCGATGCAGTCGACGCCGGCAAAACCCTTCTCATCATTTCCATCAGCGCTGCCATTTCAACCGGTGTGGAATACCTCAACGTGGTCATTTTAAGCCGGTGGGCCTATACGGATGCCATGCCGATGATACCCGGCATCGGAATCGGCCTGTCGCCGCTTCTGCAGATCACCCTGCTTCCCTTCGTTTCAGCGTTCCTGGC
>JAABTM010000308.1 GCA_011389855.1 Desulfobacteraceae bacterium | reverse complement strand
CCGGTTTAGGGCTCGGCATCGTGAAGAATATCGTCGAGGCCCATGGGGGCGGCGTCGATATCCGGAACCGGACCCAGGGCGCCGAGGTGATTCTCCGCCTGCCCTTTACGGAACCGGAAGAACATAAAGGACACTGAAATGGACACCATACTGATCGTCGATGACGAAAAAAATTATACCGTGATTTTGAGCGCCGTGCTGGAGGAGGAAGGGTACGAAACCCTGGCGGCCAACAGCGGCCGGGAGGCCCTGGACATCCTGACAAACTGCGATGTGGATCTGGTGCTCACGGACATGAAGATGCCGTCGCTGGACGGCATGGAACTGCTGGAACGGGTCAAGGGAAAAGATCCGGACCTTCCGGTGATCATGATGACGGCCTACGGCACCGTCGAAAAGGCGGTGGAGGCCATGCAGAAAGGCGCGTACAACTATATCCTGAAGCCCTTTGACAACGACAGCCTGATCGTTTACGTCAACAAGGCCGCGGCCATGTACCGGATGATCCGGGAAAACCGGCGGCTGAGGGATGCTGTCGAATTTCGCTACAGCTTCGGCAACATCATCGGGAAGAGCAAGCCTATGCAGGAGGTCTTCGGGACTATCCGGAAGATCGCTCCCACCAACGCCACGGTCCTGATCGAGGGGGAAAACGGCACGGGGAAGGAACTGGTCGCCAAATCGATCCACTTCAACAGCCCCAGGCGGGACAACGCCTTTATCGCCGTCAACTGCGCGGCATTATCGGAGAATCTCCTGGAAAGCGAGCTGTTCGGCCATGAAAAAGGGGCCTTTACCGGGGCCGCGGCCATGAAAAAGGGGCGGTTCGAACTGGCGGACGGCGGCACCCTGTTTCTGGACGAAATCGGCGAGATCTCCCCCCAGTTGCAGGTCAAACTGCTGCGGGTGCTCCAGGAAAAGGTGTTCGAGCGGGTGGGGGGCGTCAAGCCCATATCCGTCGATATCCGCATCATCGCCGCCACCAACAAGGAACTGAAAAAAGAAGTGGACGCCGGGCGGTTCCGGGAGGATCTCTTCTACCGGCTGAACGTGCTTCACATCGTCCTGCCGCCGCTTCGGGAGCGCAGTGAGGACATCCGGATTCTGGCGACCCATTTCCTCGACAAATACGCCGGCGAGCGGAAATCCGACGTCAAAGTGACGGGCATCGAACAGGATGCCGAACGACTGTTCTACGAATACGAATGGCCCGGCAATGTCCGGGAACTCGAAAATGTCATCGAAAGGGCCGTAATCCTCTGCCCGGGCGACAAAATCCGCGTCTCCGACCTGCCCAAGAACTTCAAGGAGAGCGCCGACAACACCCTCCACATCGAGGGCGTGCCCACGGACGCCAATCTCAACAAAACCCTGATCCTGGTGGAAAAGAAGATGATCGAGCGGGCGTTGCGGCTCAGCGACAATGTCCAGGCCCACGCCGCCCGCCTGCTGGGCATCGGCAAAAGCGGTCTCAACCAGAAAATCAAAAAATACGGCCTGGATGTGGGGCCTAAAAGCCCCGGTCAATAGAGCCTATCCGGCGGCGAGTTGCTCTTTCACCATATCCGCGTAAATGGAGTCGGTGTAATCGGACACGAGGGTCTCATAGGCCTTCCGGCTTTTCTCGGGCTGCTCCAGGAGTTCGTAAATCCGACCCAGGTTGAAATAGGCCTCGCTTTTGAGAACCGGGCTCTTTCCGGCGACAATCCGTTCGAAATAGGCGACGGATTCCTCATATGCCTTCCGCTGTTCATGGGCATACCCCAGACCGCTCAGGATCAGATTTTTCAAGTCGGGGTCGCCGTCGAAGGCGGCCAATGCCGCATCGTAGAGCGTCACCGCCCGGTCCGGTTTTTCGGCTTCATAGGCGATATTGGCGTAGATCACCCGTCCCATCTTTCCGGCTTCGGCGTCCCCGTAGGACGCCAGAAGAGCATCTAAATCGGCTTTGACCGCTTCGTACGCCTCCGCCGGGGTTTTCTCCTCCAGGACGGCCTCGTATCGGCCCCAGGCGTCGCTCAACAGGTCAAAGGCCCTGTTCTCCGCCCGGTAGCCCATGTACTGGACCACCGAAAAGATGATCAGCGCCAGCAGGACGCCGCTGGAAACCGCGATGATGGACTTTTTATGTTCCACCACGTAGTTGAGCATTTTGCCGGAAAAGGTCAGGAACTCGTCCGGCTCCTTCAGCAGCTGTTTTCGGGACACTTTTTTCGGCTTCGCCATGTTCGCTCCTTATGCGTTATCGTTAGCTACCAGACGAGCATCTTGTGGATCCAGCCCTTGTCGCCGTCGGCGTGCTGGATGCGGATCCAGTTGCCCTTGCGGTCCATCGCCTTGAAAGGGACGCCGCGTTCCACGGTGAAGACGATGTCGTTGTCTGTCCCGGGTCCGGATCGGACATTGCACTTGTCCTTGACGACGATCACCGAAGAAACCTTCTTCACCAGATCGTCGTACACCCAGCCCTTGTCGCCCTCGAAATCCCGGAAATAGTACCAGTTCCCCGATTTCCGGATCACCTCGATGGGATGATACCGCTCCACTTTCCACAGCACATCGTAATTGGTGCCGGGTCCGGACCGGATATTGGCGGTTGAGACGTCCACGGTCATCCGCTGGGCGGTGGCCGCGCCGACGCCGAGAAAAAAAGTCAGCAGAATTGCCAGAATACAACGCTTCGCCATGATCAACCTCCTTCGCGCCTGAAATCTGCGGCCATGATAGGGGATGCGCCGGCAAATTTCAAGGGTTGGGGCGACTATGAAAAATAAAATTCGATCTCGGGCAGCTTGACGCAGGTCAGCTTGTTGCCGTAAACCGCGCCGGTGTCGATCCCGATCTTGTTGGGCGTCACCAGCGGATCCGAAAAGGGGGTGTGGCCGAACACGACCCGTTTTCCGAAGTCCGCCCCGGACTGGACAAAGGGGCCGCGGATCCACAACAGGTCGTCCGGCCCCTGCATCCGGAGCGGGATTTTCTCCCTCAGCCCGGCATGGACGAAAATATAGTGATCCGTCTCGTGGTAGAGGTCCAGGGAAGCGAAAAAATCCATGTGCGCCCGGGGGATGGGAAAAGCGGCCTCTTTAGAATGCCGCATGTAGCTCTCCAGGGTCTGGCTGCCGCCGTTGGCGAGGTAGGTGTATTTGTCGAAATGGGTCAGATAGTTCTCCAGCATCTCCTCGTGGTTTCCCTTGAGCAGCACCACATTGTCGTACCGTTCTTTCAACTCCATCAGATAGGCCACCACCTCGTAGGCGTTCGGTCCCCGGTCGATGTAGTCCCCCATGAAAACGAGGGTGTCCTTGCCCAGATCGATGTCGATCCGGTCCATGAGGTCCATCAGCTTGTCGAAGCAGCCATGGATGTCGCCGATGGCGTAGATCCGTTCCATTTATTATCTCTCAGCCCAGCATGAACGCCCGACGCCGCCCGTCCAGGCGATGGATGCCCGCTCTTTCGGCCGCCGCCGTCGCCGCCTGAACGTCGGATTTGGAGGGATAATCCGCCAGCTCCGGGAACGCCCGGGACCGGCCGCGGGGGCGATATTGCGGCATGATGTTGACATAGGTGTCCCTTGAAATCTCCCGGGCCAGAAACCCCATGATCTCTCCGGTGTCGGCGATGCCGTTGGGAAGCACCAGATGGCGCACCAGAAGGCCCCGGCGTGCCAGCCCGTCTTCCCCGATGTCAAGATCGCCCACCTGGCGGTGCATCTCCCTGAGCGCCTTTCTGGCCGCTTCGGGATAATCCGGGGCGTCGCAGGTCTTCTCCGCCAGCGTCTCGTTCCAGAACTTGAAATCGGGCATGTAGATATCGAAGACGCCGTCCAGCAATTTCAGGGTTTCGACCCGGTCGTACCCGCCGGAATTGTAGACCAGGGGGACCCGAAGCCCGGCCTCGACGGCCGTCGGAAGGGCGGAGAGGATCTGGGCGACCACGTGGGAAGGTGAGACGAAATTGATATTGTGGCACCCCATCTCCTGGAGGCGGAGCATCATCTCCCCCAGCGCTTCGTCGGAGACCGCCCGGCCGGCGCCGCCGTGGCTGATCTCCCAGTTCTGGCAGAAAACGCACATCAGGTTGCAGTGGGTGAAGAAGATCGTCCCCGACCCCCCGGATCCCACCAGGGGCGCCTCCTCGCCGAAATGGGGCTCGAAGCCGGCCACCCAGGCCCGCCGGCCGGTCCCGCAGACGCCGGTCTCCCCGGCCAGACGGTCGACCCCGCAGCGCCGGGGACACAGGGCGCAGGACGCCATAGCGGCGGTCGCCGCCTCGGCCCGGCGCGCCAGTTCGCCGCTTTCGTGGGCTTTCAGATATGCCGGTTCAAATGCTATGTTCTCCCCCTTCCGAGGGACGCGACCCAGTTTTTCTCCACCGTCACCCCCGGCCAGTTGCCCACCTTCTGGTGGGCGCCGGTGACTCGGACTCCCTCAGCTCGCTGAGCCGCCTGGGCCCGTCGGGCGACGCCGGCGCCGGGTCCCGGGGTCGGAAGGATGATGCCCGGCCCCTTCCGGTCGTTCGGATGCGCACATCATCGCGAACCGGCCTCCCCGGTTCCGTCCGCCGACCGCACCAGGATCTTTTCCGCAAGGCCCCGACCGAGGGCGTACCGGTTATACTCCACGGCCACCACCACCTGGCCCGAGTTGAGATTGGTGACCACTTCGATTTCGTCCCCCACCCGGAGGCCCATGGAGAGCAGCCGCATCCGGGACTGGGCGCCGCCGGTGAACTCCCGGATGACCAATCGTTCCCCCTGCCGGGCCGCGGCCAGGGGGATCGCCGGCGCCTGCTCCTTCATGCAGTCGGCGCAAACCCCGTAGATCTCCATCCGGTGCTGGAGCATATGAAACCCGTTGGCGGCGGCGATTCTCTTCTGGAGATCCTCCAGCTGATCGTTGTTGAACTCGATGATCTTCCGGCATTTGGTGCAGACCATGTGATCGTGGTGATGCCCCAGATGCCGGTGTTCGTAGCGGACCTGTCCATTGTCGAACCGGTTGGTCTGAGCGAATCCGAAATGACACATCAGGTCCAGGGTTTCCTTGACAAAGGCGTCGCTGAACGCGTTGCCGTCGTCCTTCATCAACGCCTCCAGCTCCGCTTCGGTCACATGGCGCTCGGTCTGGAGGAAGGTCTCCAGGATCTTGAACCGGTCTTCGAACCGGTCGATGTTCTCCCCTTTGAAGAGCTTTTTGAACTGTTCTTTTTCCTGGCGGTGAACCTGTTTCATCAACGCGTCGGGCCCGGAATGTCATAAGTTGTGCATGACCCGCTTGGGCAAGTCCTGGTCTGGGACCCGGCGCCGCCGGACGCCGACGCGCCGCCTCCGCCCATGGCATAGTTGGCGCTGCTCAACACCCGCTCGAAATCTTCGGACTGGCAATGGGGGCACTGGAGGGCCGCCTCTTCGCCGCTTTGCATCATCAGCAGTTCGAAGAGTTCCTCGCATTTCGAGCATTTGAATTCATATATGGGCATTTTCGTTCTCCTTTTGGGTTATGGGGTCCTCGGCCGCCGGATCACGCGACACCCAGAACAGGTGGATCCATCTGGGATCGAGATCCGATTCAGCCACCGCGCCGTACTCGGACGCGACGGACTCGAAAAGGTCCGTCAGCACCGTTCCCAGTCTGTCGGCGATGTCGGCCTTTTCCCCGCCGCTTTTTTCCGCGGCCCAGCCGAGGAAATCCGCTTTCATGTTGTCCCGGATTTCCCGTTTCTCTCCGCCGGGGGTCCAGAGGGCGTTGAAAAACGCCTTGAACCGATCCAGGCCGATGGGCGCCATCTCCTGGGGAAGGTCCAGCCAGTTTCTGGCCCACGAGGTCAGAAAGA
>JAABTM010000307.1 GCA_011389855.1 Desulfobacteraceae bacterium | reverse complement strand
GATCGACATCTCCAGCCTCAACCAGTCTGGAAAAATCCTTTCCGTAAAACTCCCGGATCATTATACCGTCATCGCGATCCGGGACGAGCGCGTGAAATGAAAAATCATTCATTTCAGATTCCGATATATTTTTAACGAAGGAATCGATGCACTCCTTACTGTGGCTTGTCAGAAACACCTGGACGTTAAACTCTTTTGCCAGGGAGTGTATAAAGGGTTCAAAAATTCCGATTAAGTCCGCATGGATGGCGTTCTCGAATTCATCGATCAGAACAACGCCGTTTTCAGCCGAAGCAAAAAGCAGGGAGGTAAAAAAAATCCTTTGAAGGCCCTCCCCGTATGACATCAAATCCATTGATCTTTCAAAGGCGTCGTCTTCCACGAGAAATCTCTGGAGTTCATCCACAAGGCGTATATCCCTCACGGTCGGGACCACTTGATTATGTATAAATTTTAATATCTTGGGCAGAAGTTTTGACTGAACCGCCTTGTGATAAAAAGACGTGTGGTGGTATGGCTCATTGAAAAAAAACGGGCTGCTGAACACCACCTTGCAGAGCAGCCGGATCGTGTCCGCTTGGGTTTCGCGATCACGCCCTTGATAAATCCGCGTCAGGGATTCAAGTTTGTATTTTTCAAACCGTGTCGATATTTCCACAGATTTTAAATATCGTGTTCGATCCAGCGTGGCGCTTTTCTCGATAAGCGGCTGGATATCGATCCGGCTTTCTTTATTATCAAAAACTCCTTCAAGCGTGATTGTCTCCGTAAGCTGGTCTGTAAGCCATTTCGGCGGAATGTGGCCTTCCGGAATTTTCCCTCTGCGTCTTAGAACGTCCACCACGCCATTGAAGTCGTTTTGCTTGCAAAGCAGATAGAGCGCTTCAAGAAGGGACGTCTTGCCGCTGTTGTTAACGCCCGCGAAAAGATTGATTCTGGATATCTTATGAACTTCCAGTCCGTTCAGACGGCGATACGATGGAATCTTTACAGATGAGAAATGCCGGTCGATGCGATCATAAAAAACGGCGGTCTGCTCAACGCCTCGCAGACCCCCGCCGCGCGCCTTTTCCACTATTGCCCGAAGCTTTCCCAAAGCATCTTCAAGCCGGGGCGTCTCGTCCGGGGCTATGGCGAGCTGGCCCAGGGTTTCGACATCCGAGACGACAGAGTTGATCGCATCCTTGATCTTTTCCTTGAATATGAGATCACTTGTTCGATAAGCTTCATTTAAATTCCTATATTCCTTTAATTTGTCGATGGCGACCGGATCTTTTATAATCTTTGACAGCGTGCCGATATCATCCCGTTTTGAAATGGCCGGCTCCTGGCAATCGCCATTTCTTCCAGAGTATTTAGAATCGGAATCATCATCAATCGGCTCTCTTGAAAGCCAACTGAAGAACAATTCAACATTTTCTTTATCGTTTGCCTTGTTGGCGGCGTCATCCCAGCCCAGCCAATCCTTGAGCGCCACGTTTCTGGCGGCCTCTCTGAAAATGGGAAACATGGCCTCATTGAACTGATCGCCGTAGTCCGATGCCTGGTACTGATCGGCCAGCGCGAGCGCCCGGATATTCCTGCGAAGCTCTGTTTTATTAATACCGACCCTCTTGCACACATCATCCTCGGGCAGGCTGTGATCCGTCATGAGTGTTTGCAACAGCTTGGCCTGATTCCATTCGCCCCATTTCAGATTGCCGCTGATATGCTTCAGCGCCATTAAAACAAGGTGATGGACCTCGTCCGGATCTTCATAAAGAACGACCGGCACATTGCTGAAGATGGATTTGTCGAGTTTTCCAAGATCGATGCTTTTCCGCTCGTATTCATCGCGCAAGTATTTAAGCGCGGCAACACGTCGGTTTCCTTCAACAACAACAAACACTCCGTCAAGCCTTCTCACCTGGATCTGATCAACGGGCAAAAAGCCGTTCGCCTTGAAGCTTTCCACAAGATCCTGTATATTCTGATTCTTCTCGCCTACAATCAGGCGGTAGGTCCTGTTGGCGACATCCTTGTCCCTGATTCTCTCATCCGAAACACTCACCTGATCTGTTTCATGTATCAGGCGGAAGTTGTTCGGGTCGAGATAAAGATTTCGCAGGCTCACCTTGCGCGTGTTCGACGCGGCTTGTTTCGTTTCCTCAGACATCCTCACCTCATTTTCCCCCGCCAATAACGGTTTCAACCTGCGCCGCCACCCCTCCCCCTTCGTCCATCAGCACGATAAAGCCCGCCGTCCCTTCCCGTTCGTCATCCTCCACCACCACAGAGGCGGTGCCGTCCGCTTTGATCGGTTTGACGCCCATGACGAGGCTGGTGTCCGGGTTGCCGGCCTGTTGCCGGATGTCCAAAGAAAGGCCGGCGATGTCGCCTTCGGCCGCCAGTTTGCAGCGCATTCCTTTCCATGCGATGTCGGTGATCTCCACGGTCGCGGCGCCGCCGCTGGAGGCATCGTCGGCGGTGACGACGATTTCCATCACCAGGCATTCCTGGAGGCTCAGGCCGCCGTGGGCGTATTCGAGGCCTTTTCGGAAGCAGGAGACCCCGCCGGCCAGGGCGAATTGTTGATGGGGGTTCCAATACCACGGAAACCGCCGCTCGGCAACGGTCGCGCCCGGCTTGACCACCGCGCACCGGCCCCATTTGTTCTCCGTCAGTTGACCGGGCAGGTCCGTCTTGGGCAGGCCGCCGGGCATCAGGAGCCACCCATGATCCGTGACGATCCGGACGGTTTGCCAGCCCGCTTCGATGAGTTGATGGACCCGGTCGGCGATTTCCGTCAGGATGGCGTCCAGGTGCTGGGCCAGCTTCCAGCCGCGGCCGTGGCCTTCGGCGTCCAGGTTGCCCGTTTCTGCCCAGGCCCGGCCGGAGGGATCGCCGGCGTCCCATCCATCCAGGACCTGCCATCCGGCTTCGGTCAGCAGCTTTTTGAGGGGCTGGCCGCCCTTGAGGGACTGGCCGGTCTCCCGGACGATGGGGTCGAACTCCACCGATGCGTCGTCTCCGGTGAACCGATGCCGGACCGGCGAAACCGCCGGTTTTCCCGTGGCCGTGACGCTGGGCAGGGCCGCCCAGGCGGGAGTCCCGGTCGCCTCGCACCCTTTTTGGATCAACCGGCCGATGAGCCGTTGGGCCGCGTCGTATCGCAATCCATCCACGAACAGAAAGCAGGTGCCCGTCGGGCAATTCATCGCCTTGTGGGTCGGCGCGGTATCGCCGGGATAGGCCGATGCGTCGGCGGCGGCCTGGAGATGATGGGCGGACGCCGCGATCCACGGCAGATAGAGGCATCGAACCGCCGAGGCGACCGCTTCGAAATCCTCGTTTCGGAAGACGCGGGCCAGGGCCTTTATCACGGCAGCGTCGGCCTTCCAGCCGAACTGGCAATACCCGGCCTTGAGATCCGGGATCTCGCCGGCCGCCAATGGGCTGGCGGTGATATCGGCCAGGGCGTCGAGGTGTTCCAGCGCCATGGCCAGGGGCGATTCGCCCAGTTCCGCCCAGACCAGGCCGCGCCGTTCGCCATGCGCCTTTTCCAGTTTGGGCATCCGTTTCTGGGCCTCGTGCTCCGGCAGGTCCGCCATCCCGTTGAGGGACCGGCGCAGGTCGTCTTCCTGCTGGGCGTTCCACTGGGGCCATCCGCCGTGGGATTCGGCGTCGTGGAAGAGATCCATGGGCATGGAACACTTCCGGATTTGCTCGGGTATGTGGCGATACCGGGCCGGGGCTTCGCTGAACCGGTCCCAGACCGGCCGCCAGGGACCTTCGCGGGAGGCCAGCTTTTCCGCGCCGGACAACAGGCCTTCGTTGTCGGGGCGGAAGGCGAACTGGGATTCGCACACCTCGACGAACGCCGGCCATTCTCCTTCCCGACCCTTTTTGAAGGCGTCGCCCTGGTCGAGCCACTGGAGGAGGTCCTTGACCGGATCGCCTCCCAAAAGGAGGCTGTTGAAATAATCCTTGTCCAGATGTTTACCCTTGAGGAAATCGACTTTTTCATCCACGAGGCGATAGAGGGCGAGCTGCATGGCGTTTTTCGATTTCTTGTCCTGGGCCGCGTCCAGCTTCAATCCGCCCTGATCGGATTTGAGAAAGGCGAGGAGGGTCCAGTCCTTGGCGTTGACCTGGGACCAGATCGCGCCCCGGTACTGGAGTTCGGCCAGGGGCTTCAACGGCTCGGGGCAGGATTCCACGGCCCGGAGGTCCTGCCGGCCGACGCCGGGCAGGTAGAGCACGGGCGGATGGTCGTCGGGGATGGGGACCGATTCGATTTTCCCGGCGATGGCGCACCGGAGCCAGATGGCGGGGCCGGTCCGGTTTTCCGGGTCGTAATCGCCGAGAACGAGCAGCTCCGGCATCTCCAGTTGAAGCCGGGGGATGATGGATTGCCACTGGCGGTCTTTGTCCGGCCAGAGGATGCAGGCGGGGGCGACCTGGACTTCCGGGTTGTAGATGGCGGCCTCTCGGATGGATTGGATGAGGTGGTGGATGATGGTGGTCATCTGGCGCCTCCGGCAATGTCTTCGAGTCGTCGGACCCATGCGTCAAAATGGCGGCATTCCTTTCGGATGCGGTCGATGCCGATATCGATGGCGATCAGCGACCCGTGGAATGGCTTCTCGTAGGCCGGGCAGCATTGCAGGATGCGCTTGGATGGCGCTGTTTCCGGTCCGTCGTTGATGTGTTCGGGGGATGGGAAAGCGCGGCGGATCATCGGGCCGGCCTCCCCCCGAGGATATTCTTGATCCACAGTTCTCCCAGGCTGTAATCCTGGAGCCATTCAGCCAGAGCTTCGGGGTCCAGGCGCGTCAAGGTCGATTCTCCGCCGCGACGGTCAACGACCACCACATCTTCGGGGTCGAATTGATTCAGAAATTCAACGGATTGGGTGGCGGCGACGATCTGCCGGGTCGCGGCCGCGGATCGCATCATGGAAGCCAGCAGGGCGATGGCGGCCGGATGTAGGCCCAACTCGGGCTCATCCACCAGGATCGTCTCCGGCTGGTATTCCTCCGGCTGAAGAAAAACAACGGTCAGGCAGATAAACCGCAGCGTTCCGTCGGACAAGTGATGGGCTTTGAACGGCGCGTCCCGGTCTCTTTCCACCCATTCCAGTTCGATGATCTCCTCGTTTTGGGGCGAAGGCCTGAGATGGAAATCGCCGAAAAACGGGGCCGCCAGGCGAATGGTTTTGACGATGCGCCGATAACAGTCTTCGTGCCGGTTTTGGAGCAAGTAAAGAAAAGCGGCCAGATTCCGCGCGTCCGGCCGCAAATAGGCGTTGTCGTTGATGCCGTGGGGCTGTTTGACGTGGGCGGCGTCGCCGGTGTCGTGGAAATGATAGATCCGCCAGGGTTTGAGGATGGGCAGGGGCTGTCCGCCCGTCGGGCCGCCGGGTCTACGAAAAGGGAGTCGGGTTTCAAAATGGCCGGCGCCGCAGGGGTGTTCGACGCCTGTTTTTGTCCAGAAGGTTTCCTCGGCGAACATCATCCGGTTGTCATGGGTGGCTTCCAGGGCGAGTTTGTATCCGTTGTTGCCAAAATGGAGTTCGGCATCCAGTGTTTCCGTGGTTTTTCGCCCGAAATGCAACACGGCATCCGGTCCGCCCTGCTTGCCGACGTATCGTTGCAGATTTTTTTCCAGGAGTTGCCGGATCATGTGGAAGAACGCGATGAGATTCGATTTGCCCGCGCCGTTGGCCCCGATCATGATGTTCAATGCGCTTAACGGCAGGTCGCATCGGCGGATGGATTTGAACCCGTTGACGATGACGCGGTTGAGCTGATGTTGGCTGGTTAAGGGTTTCATAACACATTAATCTTTGATTTTGATTATTTATCTATTGGAACGACACGCGGTGTAGTTCGTA
>JAABTM010000053.1 GCA_011389855.1 Desulfobacteraceae bacterium | reverse complement strand
CCGGGTTGGGCGATGAAGGTCGGATTCTCGTGGGCCGCCTTGCCGTTCATCAGAAAGGTGTAGGTCGCGCCCGTGATGTCGGCGATGTCGGTGGGGTCCATGCGCATCCGGTCCCATGCCAGTCGTTTGCCGATCACCTCGCCCATCGACATGCCGGTCGCCTTCATCTGATCGTCGATGTTGGCCAGCGTCGGGCGCTGAAAATTGTAGTACCCTTCCATGGTTTTCAGCTTCCACAAGGCGCGATGGGGATCTTCGAAAGTCCAGTCGGACAGGATGACCGAGTGTTCCACGTCGTATTGCACCGAATCGGTTTTGGCCGGTTCGACGATGAGCTGGCCGTAGTGGCCGAGCTGTTCCTGCAAGCCGGTGTGACTGTGATACCAGTAGGTCCCGTTTTGCCGGACCGGGTATCGGTAGGTGAACGTCTCGCCGGGGGGGATGCCGGGAAAACTGATGCCCGGCACGCCGTCCATATTGAACGGCAGGAGAATGCCGTGCCAGTGGATGGAGGTCGATTCCGCCATGCGGTTGTGGACCCGGATCAGCGCCTCCCTGCCTTCGGTCATCCGGATGACCGGTCCCGGAATCGACCCGTTGATGGCGATGGCCCGGCCGGGCCTGCCGCCGACAAGGAGATCCTTGCGTTCGATGTAGAGGTCGATGCCGCCTTCGGCCGTGGCGTCCAGTTGGCCGAATTCGCCGGCTCGGGCGGCGTCAATGTCCGCGGCCCACGCGTTGCTGTTAAACGCCATGCAGCCGGCCAGGGTCGCGGAACCGGCCGTCAGTAGAAAATTGCGCCGCGTCATGGTCGGGGACGGGGGTTGTGTGGGTGAATTCGCCATCTGAAGCTCCTTTACTCAATGATTAGGCAATTATGCGGAGATGTGACAAAACTTTGACACGGCTTGCCTAACGCTGTACACATAAAGATATTTTTAATGACTCATCCGGAACTCCTCACCGCCACATCATCCCATGCCCCATCATCCCTCCCATGTTCAATGCATGCTGAAACATGGTGTAGTGCATGCGGGTCTGAAACAGTATGGTTTCTATGATCTGCCGCGTCTGTTCATCGGAGGTATTCCGTATCAGCCATTCATAATCGGGAATCAGTTCCTGCTCCAGTCCCATGGCGACACGGTAAGCTTCTTCGGGGCTTTCCGTTTCTGTCACCGGCGGGATATCCGCGGAGTATTTTTCCCCGAATGCCTTGTAAAGGCCGCCGAGCCATGCGATATGGTTCTCTTCATCAGGAATCACCCGCATATAGGGCATGTGGAGGTTGTATTTGCGGCTGTCTTTAACATATTGATTGTCGGACAGTTTCTCCCGGCCCATTACATCGGATAACCGTTGCAGCCAGGCATCTTCGGGTTTGGGCAGATTACCGGGGATATTCATTTCCCCGCCATAACGTCCGTCCCACTGCCGACCGCACATCGGGCAATTCCCCCCGCCCATCTGGGCGGGCGCCGGCTGGCTCCACAATCCGAATGCGATACCCAGAACACAAATAAAAATTATTGAATACGGGAACAAAAATCTTCTCATTGGAAAACTCCTTTCAGGTCTGCGCCTTAATTTTGACTCAACTTTCTGGAATCCTTTTAGCTTCCAGGAAAATTTATAACATTCTATATTTAATGTGTATTTATTCTTGCTTTTCATCTCTAAAATGAGTATATTTGCATTAACCGAGACAGTAAAGGAGATAGTAATAAAAGAGAGGAGTTTAAGAATGAGTCAAGAGCAAAGCCAAGCGGCCCCCACTCGAAATCAGAGCATAATTGATTCATTTTTCAAGAAATTTTCTTTCAGCGAACTCCTTCGGAAAGCCAATATTCGTAAAACTAAAGGAGCGCCGCCTTTGACCATATTCAACTTGATTTTTTCTTTGGCATTTTCCGGCAAAAATTTTTATCAAGGCGTCGTTCAAAACAGCGAATCCCCAGCAGGCAAAGACGCGGTTTACAACTTTTTAAACAACCCAAGATTCAACTGGCGGCTGGCGGCGCCTTGGCCTTCTTCTGGCCGCCAAGATGTTCGTTTGCATTCGAAATCTCATTGATAAGCCAGAAGATGAAGAGGTCTTGATTTTCGATGATTCCCCCTATGAGCGAGGCCGCTCTAAAAAGGTTGAATTATTGTCGCGCGTTTTTGACCACACCTTTAGAAAGTATATCAAAGGTTTCCGGCTGCTGACCCTCGGGTGGTCTGACGGAAACACCTTCTTGGGACTCGATTTTGTTCTCCTTTCTTCAGCCGATATAAAAAATCGTTATCAGGAAATTATAAAAAGCCTGGACAAGAGAACCTGCGGTTACAAACGCAGAATTGAAGCCGTCGTCAAATCCACAGAGTTGCTTGAGCCCATGCTGAAACGCACGCTATCTTTTGGAATCAAAGCCAAGTATGTTCTGATGGACAGTTGGTTCTCCGCGCTTTGTGTTATCTCGACGCTCAGAAAGCACATCCACGTCATTTGTATGCTGAAAGACCAACCTACTTGGTTGTATATCTATCAGGGTAAAAAAATGCGGCTCAGCGAGCTTTATCGAAAGTTGAAAAAAAGGCGTGGAAAATCCAAGGTTAAAGCTTCCGTAATCGTCGAGAGCGAAAAGGGCGAAAAGGGCGAAAAGGTCAAGATTATTTTTGTCCCATCCGATAAAAAGCGCGGTTGGCTTGCACTTTTGACAACCGATATTTTTATGCTGGATGAAGAAGTGATTCGATTGTACG
This sequence comes from Desulfobacteraceae bacterium, assembly GCA_011389855.1. Classification (GTDB taxonomy): domain Bacteria; phylum Desulfobacterota; class Desulfobacteria; order Desulfobacterales; family JAABSP01; genus JAABTD01. The sequence continues at coordinate 17,423 of JAABTM010000053.1, read as the reverse complement.
GCAAACGTTGGGATATTGAGGTTTATTTCAAAGTGGCGAAGCAACATTTGAAATTGGTGAAAGAAATTCAGTTGCGCGATTATGACGGCTTGATTGCACACACCACAATTGTAATGATGCGATACAATTTTCTTGCCTATTGCCAGCGAGAAGCAGTGGATCATAGAACCTGCGGGGAGCTTTTCAGAACCTGTTGCCAAGAATTGGAAAATTTACGTTTCATTGAGGCTCTCCAAAGGATTATGGCCATAGCGACTGAGGTCGTAAGGAAATCTCACTCACTCGCAGAGGAAACTATCAGGGATTATGATCAAGGCCATGCTTTTGTTACCAGGCTTCACTGTCTTCCGTAAATTTTGCCCTGGGTTGATTTGTAACATATGCAGCCGCATCAAGAGCTTGTTCTGTTGTAAGGTGAGGATTTCCCTTTGGCATATTATTATGAGCAAATGCAGCCATAACCTCTAATTTGGACATGCCGGCTCCATCGGTAAAAGAATCGTTACCCCATAAGGGAGGCCCGCTCATTCTGTGGTTTTCAGACTTGGATTTCTCGCCACCTTGCCCGTTCTCTCCATGACATTTGGCACAGATTTCTCCGTAAACTTTCTTACCAGCTTCCTTAACCGGTTTGTGGTCGCTCTCTAATTTCTGAAGTCCAAGCCAAGGAATATCTGCGTAAATCGGAATTCCTTTTGAAATCCACTGGTAGTATGTAAGCAAAGCGGTCATTTCCTTACTATCTCCAGGGAGAGGCTTTCCTTTCAAACTGCGCATAAAACAATTGTTAACACGCGTCATTAAATCTACAGCATAATCTTGTCGTTCTCTATATTTAGGATATTTAGCGGCGACGCCAACATAAGAAATACCGCCGTTTTTTCCTCCTTTTGTAATTCCACCTTCAAAATGACAGTTATGGCACTTGAGATCGTTGCCCACATAATCAGCCGCATACTTTTGCGTATTAATAAGGATATTGTATCCAAGCATAACTGCTTTGCGAATTTGATCGGGAGCGTCTTTAGGTTTAGGTGGATCGTATACTACCTGTTTCTCTTCTTGGTTGAATGCCAAAATAAATGGGACAAGCAATACAAATAATAAAAAATATAGCTTGCTTTTCATTTTGCCCTCCTATGACAAATAAGATATGAACGTCCTGCAAGTGCTGCAAACTCTCAGAAAGAGGTTGCAGCACCGCCGGACAGATGTTCAAGCCTTCTTCTTGAAGTACGCCCTCAGATCGGATATGGCGGGCATTCCCCTGAAGACCAGTTCACCGTCCACCAGGATATTCGGCGATCCCTTTATGTTGTGTTTATTCTGGAACTCGACGTCATCTTCCATGTACCGGATGGAATAGGGAACCCCCAATTTTTTCAGCTCCGCCTCTATAAGCGGGCAATGGTGGCATGTTTTCGTTACTGCAATATCAACATTCACTTGTTCTTCTCCTGAACCTTAATCTGAATCTCAATATCCCCATCGGCCGCCGCCCGGACAAGCCCAGCCGCGGTCTCCAAACTCCTGTCGGCATTGGGTCAGATACTCGTCGTGTTTCCGGTCCAATTTGGAGCGTAGTTCCGCTATTCGATTCGACAGCGCTTTTACCTTCTCAGGATCTGGATTTTTCTGGTCCCAGAGCGTCTCAAGCTCCATTTGTTTTGAGTTCAACTCCTGTCTCAGCGGTAAGGTCTCCTGCATAAACCGGGAGCGCGTCTCGCGCCATTGCTCGCGCTGTTCAAGGGGCATGTCCTGCCAGCCTTGCGGGTCAGGGCCCATCCCCCTGCCATACCCGCGCATCCCACGGCCCATGTCACGATCATAGCCCATCATTCCAGAGCCTCGACCGTGGTACCCCGATCCTGGGCCCATCATTCCCGGCCCCATGCCTTCAGTTCCGTATCCGGCACCTGAATAGGATGGGTTTTGTGTCTGCACCGGTTGATTTTCAGCCGCCCACAAGGGGGCAGCCAGCAAAAGCGATATTGCCATACAGCTCAATATTATGTTTCTCATGATCAATCTCCTTTTCTGTTCAGTCTTTGAGCCTTTACATTCTCAAAGGCCATGGATTTTCGATCCAATAGAGGCTGTTTATAATCCCTGAGCCTCCAGTTTTTTGAGTTGTTCCTGATTGAGGACACCTTTGAGTTTGCGAAGGTAATCCAAACTCGTCAGAAACATCTCGGCCTTGGCTTCAGCTTACTTAACGAACACTTCTTTTACTTGCTGGGGGGCTCTTGGCCCCAGCGCAGTCCGGCGTCCATTTGCCCCCATCATCAAAGATCTTCTCTTCATGCTTTGCTCCTTTCTCTGCGTGAATAATGATTCCAAAGAATAGGCTTCTTCTTTGTTTCGGCGGCGCCAGGAATGATTCAATTCAACCATGCCAACCAGCCAACAAGGCCCACGACAATCAGATTCATCCAGAAAGTATAGTCCAACTTGAACTGGGCAACGTCCTTATTCAATAGATTACTCTATGAATAAGCTATAAGCTATAAGGCGGACTATGTATTTCGCCCAAAAATTTTGTGTATGTCGTTTGGCTGGAAATCCATCTTGCGGAGGTCTAAAATTATAAAAAAAAACTCCTACAACCTGCCGCCTGCGACCAGGGGGCGCCACGGCCGGATGGGCGAATACGGGTGGTGCTGGCAACACCGATTCTTAAGGTTGAGACGGTCGGGTCGCAATCGGACGTCTCACCATAAATCAGTAAGGAGAGATCATGTGGGGTTGTAATTATGGGCCGATGCCGGTAAACTGGTGGGGCGGTTTTTTCTCGGGCAATTTATTGTCTCTGCTGTTATGGGGCTCCGTTTTAGTGAGTTATTTCTCAAAATGAGGCAAATCCTTTCCCAGCCATGAACGAAATAATAAAGATGAGATTCGAAGTAAAAAAGACGTCGCCGTCATCGATTATGTTTTTATCGGCAAACAGTCCGGAACAATTCAGTCGCTGCGAGTCAACGCCGATGCTGGAGGTTAAAAGCAACAATGGCGCTGAAGGCAGATAAAATGACGACTTCATGCAAAATCACGTTCGAGGTCGGCTATGTGCTCAACAAAAAGTGGGTGATCCTCGGCTTTATCGGCAAGGGCGGAATGGGTGAGGTCTATCGGGCGCACCAGAGCAACCTGAACCGAGACGTCGCCATCAAGGTCGTTTCTCGGGAATGGCTCGACTCGATCGATGAAGGAGACGAAGAGGCCGAAACACTGGTCCAGCGGTTCAGGCGTGAAGTTCAGGCCATGGCTCAAATCCGCCACCCCAATGTTCTACAGGTTTTTGACCATGACGCCATTACTGTAAAAAAATGCGATCAAGACACCTCCATTGAATACATCGCCATGGAATACATCCCCGGCGGGTCTCTCAGGGACACCATGTCGGAGGAAGGGTTCTATCCGGAGGAAGATCTTTTTAAAGCGTGGGTAAGGCAGTATTTTATGCCTGTACTGGCGGGTGTGACGGCATTGCATGATAACGGCATTGTGCATCGTGATCTCAAGCCGGAAAACATCCTCCTGGACCAGGACACACCTAAAATCGCCGATTTCGGCCTGGCGCGTTCGAGTCGGTTAAAACCCCTCACCCAATCCATGGACGTGAAGGGCTCGCCCTTTTATATGTCGCCGGAGCATTTTTTCGATTTCAAACGGGCCGACCAGCGTGCCGATGTCTATTCCCTCGGCAAAATACTCTATGAAGCGGCTGACGGCAAAATAAAATCCGGGAAGGCGCCGTTTAAAAGCGCTAAACTGGCCAAAACCGAATCGCCTTTTTTTCAGGAGCTGGATCGGATCATCCAAAAGGCCACCGCAGAGAGCAGAGATGAGCGGACGGAATCCGTTCGGAACCTGCTCGGACAACTTGAGCGCGTTATCCATGGGTTGGAGTTTCAAAAGCAGACGGAAAAATCATTCGGGATTCAAACCGCCGCCCTTTTTTCGAAACCGAAATGGATATGGGCCGGCATAATTGTCGCGGTGCTGTCGGTCCTATCGATGACTGTCTGGCATCTTATGGGCGAACCCGGATTGAGCGGCCTGCTCACATCCACCGGCCAGGACCAGTTGGAATCAAGGACGAGGAACGGGACAAACGCAAAAACCCCGGGCGCCGGGGCTGAATCCTTCCCGTCCGGACAGCTTGGTAAACAGCAACTCATTCAAGGCGGTGCGTTTACGATTCCCACGACCATGGATGGAAATAACGAGCAGTCGGTGCAGATTGGCTCCTTTTACTTGGATGAGTTCTTCGTCACAAATCAGCAGTTCACCGGTTTTTTGAATCGCAACCTTTCAAGCATCACCATCGAAAGCGGTGTGGCGAAAGGCGGCGGCGCCAATTGGTTTCTATTGGGTGAGGTGCGCGCGGGATACGAGCCGATCGTCTATCGAAACGGCCGATTCCACATCAGCGATCCGGCCTATGCCGCCAGCCCTGTTCTGCGGGTTACCGGCTATGGCGCTTCGGCGTTTGCAAACTACTTTGGCGGACGGCTGCCGACAGGGCTGGAGATGCTTTACGCGATGGTCAAGGGCGCAGGCAATTCGGAAGCGAATGATTCAACAGAACGCAATTCCGACGGAACCAACAAAAATGAACCGAACACCCCCCATTATCTTCTGCCGGCCGCGTCTTATACGCCAAATCTGCTGGGCATAAAGGGATTGAGCCACGAAATCGGCGAATGGGTCACCAGAGGACAGGCCAAACTCTCCGGGAAGTCTCTGAAAACGAATCGGTTTGCGGTCATCGGGGGTGTCGAGGGCGCACCCCAGGATAAATTCTCTTTGCCGGAGGTGGTTGAGCGTTTCCCCTGGGAGGGGTTCGAGGAGATTGGATTCAGAACAGCCAAAAGCGCTGTTGTCGGCGATTCGGCGAAATGAGAATCCTATGGATCATGCCCCGCTGGTTCCCTTTCCGCCGTAACGCCGCCGCTTACCGCCCGGCGAATTGCACATCGCCGGTCTGCTTGTCCACCAGCAGCCGCCGGATGGCGCTGCCGTCGGGCCGGACGATCCGGGCGGCGTAATAGCGGCCCTTGTTTTCAAGCGGGGCGATATTGTAGTCTTCGGCCACCTGACCGTCCATCTCCTCTTCGATGATGATGCGGGCCGTGCCGGTGCTCATGCCGTCGAACAGTTCACGGACGGCCTGGCGATCCTCCGGGTCCATTTTCTTTGCATCCGACCGTTCCCGGACGCCGGTCTCTTCTTCATATGCCTGATGGATAAATTCGAGTATTTTCTGCTTCGGTCTCATCCGCTTTCTCCTTTTTTCTGTCGATTACCTTCAACATCCATAACCGTCCGGAACCCGACATCCACGAACCCCTCCCATGGGTAGCGGCGCAACAGGGTCGGCGATGGTAGCGGCGCAACAGGGTCGGCGATGCGGCGCCGTCCGGCCACGCCACGACCCGGCTGGACAGCTTTCCTTCCTCGGCCAGGGCCACCCACTCCTTGGCGACCGCGTTGGACGATCCCATCATGGGCATCCCCATGTCCATCATGTGCATCCCCGACGACATGTGAGATGACATCGATGCGGCGGCGTCCGCCGCCGGTTCCGGTCTCGCCGGCGCGGGCGGTTCCACGGCCCCCGGCAGCCGTTGCCGGAGGATCGACCAGTCCTCGAATGTGGGCGGTCGTTTGCCGTAATGGCGGGCGTAGGCCTCTGCCCCCCGCCACGTGACGCGGGTGACCGGCTGCGGCGCCCATTCTGCGTCGAGGAGGTGAAAGCGGTCGTGCCGGAACGCCACTTTGTCTTCGAAATAAAACAGAACCGCCTCTCCCTGCTGAACGACCCCGTCGGCCACGGACACGTCGTCGGCGACTTCGTTTAAAAATTCCAGGTAGTGGTGAAAGGTGACCAGCGCCGTATCGGCGTAAAACATCCGATCATCTTCCGGGTCCTCCAACAGCCGCATCTCACGCCCGTCCGCGGCCAGCCGGGTCGGGGTCAATTCCTCTTTCGTCTCCGCCGGCGTGGATTCGGATCTTCCGCGATCTTCGGCAGGCCCAACGGCCACGGCGGAGGGTTCCGCGTCCACGCCCTCCCAGATATGATACACCGTCATGCCGGCCATGGAGAGGATGGCGACCGCGACGCCGATCCAGAGCCAGCGGACTGCGGACCGCGACAAGGCGGAGGTCGGTTCCGGCGGGCGGGATTCGGCGGCCGCCAGGGCGGCATGCACATCCCGCCGCAATTCGGCGATGCTCTGGTGTCGTTCGCCGGGGTTCTCGCTCGTCGCCTTCCGGATGATTCCGTCCACGGCCTCCAGCAGGGGCGTCGACGGGTCGTCCAGGCCCACCGGTTTAAAAGGCGGCGTGGATTTGTCCAGCTTCCCCGTCACCGCCTCGTACATCATCTTGCCCAGGGCGTAAATGTCCGCCGGTATCCCCGCCTTGCGGAATTCAGAGAACTGCTCCGGGGCCATGTAAGGCCAGGTTCCCTTCACGTCCCAGGAATTGGAAACGCACCGGAGATTCAGGGACCGGGCCAGCCCGAAATCGGCGATTTTGGGCGCATCTCCGTCCATGAGGACGTTCTCCGGCTTCATGTCCCGATGGACGATGCCATGATCGTGGATGGCTTCCATCCCGTCCAGCACCGGCAGAAACGCCTCCCGGAGCCAGTCGGTCAGCATTTCGGTCTCGTCGTCGAATCCCTGTTCCGACAGGGTGTACCGGAAGGTGTTGCCCGGCACGTACTCCATGGCGATGTACTCCACCTGATGGGCCTGCCCCGCCTTTTTCAGCGTGGTTGTACCGTAGTCGTAAATCTGGAGCACATTGGCGTGGCGCACCTGGGCCATGGTCTGCACTTCCCGCTGGAACCGCTCCATGGCGGCGCCGAGTTCATCGGGGTTGTCCTCCAGGTTCGTCAGCATCGCTTCGGAGATGACCTTGATGGCCACGTCCCGCTTCAGGTTGAGCTGGTGGGCGCGATAGACTACGCCCATGCCGCCCTCGCCGATCCGCTCGATGAGAACCCATTTGCCGTCGATCACATCCCCGGTCGCGAACAAACTGGTGTCGCACACATTTTCGTCAGTCGTCATGGTCGCTGTCGCTCGTTTTCCTGTTTTCTCCTGATGTCGTCGGCGCATCGACGACTACCAGCGCCGTCGTGTTGTCCCGGGCGCCGTTTTCCAGGGCCGCCGACACCAGATCCGCGGCCGTCCGGCCGGGATCGTTGTCCGCGGAAAACAGCGCCGACAACCGGTCCGTTTCAAGGGCGTTGTACAAGCCGTCCGTACACAGGAGATACCGATCTCCGGGACGGCGGGGATCGATCCGCGCATCCACCCACTCCAGGGGTTCCAGCGTGCCGACGGCCCGGGTCAGCACATGGCGGAGGGGATGGGATGCCGCCTTTTCAGGGGCCACTTCGCCTTCGAAAATCATATCCTGAACAAAGGTGTGATCGGTGGTCAGGCATGTCAAACGGCCGCTCCGGAGACGGTAGATCCGGCTGTCCCCTACATGGGCGACGACGGCGTTCCGATCCGTCAGCGCAAGGCAGGAGAGGGTCGTGCCCATCTCCTCCAGGGCCGGGTCTTTCCTGCCCGCGATGCGGATCCGCCGGTCGATGCGAAAGATGGTCCCGATCAGATGGCGGACCAGCGCCGGCGCATGGATTCGACCGTTTTCCGGCATGGCCCGGTCGTGGTACGCCGCCAGGCCGTCGCAGGCCATCCGACCGACAATGGACGCGCCGCTGTGCCCGCCCATTCCGTCGGCCACCGCGAACAGCATTCCCCTGCCGTCCCGGTTCTCGCCTGGTTCCGGCAGCCGGACCTCGTCCTGATTTTCTTTCCGCTGCCCGATATGGCTGCGTCCGCCGTACCGGAGACCGTCCAGAGAGGATGCAAAGGTCCGGTCGTCCGCCCCGTTGACGGTTACTAACCGCAACAGGAGGCCGCGGGGCCCGGCGACCCAATGCCTGACGGGACGCCGACGCCCGGTCGGACGACCTTGGTGATGGTGGGCATCCACCGGCATCGCAACCCCTGACCGCGATCGATGGCAATGAGGAGGACGTATCCGATGGCCACGCCGAGAAATGTCCCGGAGATGGCCCCGATCACGCCAATCGCGCCGTCCGATCCGGCCGCCCAGTCGCCCAGGAAAGCGCCGGCCAGCGCCCCCAGGACGGGCAACAGGTAGAGCAGCGCAGCGCCCGAATAGAGGTTGAAGGTCGTCAGCTGGAGTTTCACCAGATCGCCGACCTTCGCGCCGACGGGGTTGACAGCCTCGCTCTCCATCTTGTGGGCGCCGGTCAGGCAGCTTTTGCAGCCGCCGCCCCGGTGGTCGCAACCGCCGCAGGCGCCCTTGCGGTCCGCGGCGACGCGGACCCGTCCGTTTTCTTCCATTTGTATGACGATGCCGATATGTTCAGCCATGGGATGCCTCCTCGTGTTGTCTTGTCTGTATCGAAGCCGTTGCGCTCTCCGGAAAGAAACGCGACGACCTTTTCATATCCAAGGAATGCAAAGGATATGCCGCAGAGGCCTTTCAATCCATAACAAGCCGATATTAAGCATCAAAAAAGCTGAATACCTGTTTAATTTCCGGCGACGCTTTCACGTCTCGCGGCGTAAGCGGGTAAAAACTTCACGGTTTCGGGGCGAAGCAACCGGCGGCGGGTAGAATCGATACAGGCTTGGAGGCGGGCAGGACGTGGTCAATTTGAAAAGCGCGAATCTCAGCCCGATGCATCCCCGGAATTCGTCTTCGCCGGCGCCAATTGATGCGTCATTCTCAGGTGCCGCCAGTCGTGGACGACATGACAGCGCCAACAGTCTTTGGGGGAGTCCAGTTGAACCCCCATCGCCTGCTCATGCTGCTTTTGCATCAACGCCCATATATCCGGGTCGCGGTGCGAAAACGGCGGTCGATGACACCGATTGCAGTAAGATACTTGCCCGGACGGGTGCTTGAAGGTCTGAATCCGCCACGTTTCTATCCCGTGGCATTCCCGGCATTCCTCCCCGAAAAGCCCCTCATGCGGGTCCAGATGGCACTGTGAGCAGAGCAACTCCCCTTTGAGAAGGGTATGGTCCATCTTCGATATGTCGCCGGCCCGGTGTTCGGTATGGCATTCCAGGCAATGCCTTTCCGCTTCATGGAATCGAATGCTGGGCTTCAATATGGATGAATCCCAGAATTCATGGCACCCGATGCACATATCGTCGGATACGCCTTTCCAGGGGACATGGCAATCTTCGCAAAAAGCGCTTTCAGCGTGGGCCAGCGTCAAGGCGCCGGGCCGGGCCGCGTTTTCATCCATGAACAGCCAGACGGATAGGGCCGACGCCACCGCCACGATGAGGATATTTCGAAGCCATTTCATCACAACCACCGGAATCCATAGTAGAAGGTCGACAAAACGTGCGCCAGCAGCATGGCGAACAGGAAGACCGACAGATAGATATGAACCAGAATCCAGCGCGTAAATACCGTCTTGACGGTCGCAAATGTTTTAACCGCTTGTTCTCCTTCTGCAATGGCGTGAGCGATTTCCTGGAGTTCCCTGCATTTCCGGTAGACCACCTCTCCCCCGGGAGCGTCTGTCTCCGCTTCATCTTTTTCGTAAAGAACCTGCCCGGCGAGATACCGTTCGAGGTCTTCCCGGCTGATGGCCGTTTTGCTCTGCCGGAACAGGTCATGGAGCGTATCGATCTCCTTTTTCTGTTCGCGGACTGAACGGTTGACTTTTTTGAACAGAAAACGCCCCACAATCCCGCTCAACACCACCAGCAGCATCCCTAGAAACACCACAACGCCAATGGTGCTGGCGAATTTATGCCCCGAATGGACGACGACCAGGGTGGGGCCCACAATGCCGAAAACGGTTGACTTTTTTGAACAGAAATCGCCCCACAACCCCGCTCAACACCACCAGCAGCATGCCTAGAAACACCACGACGCCAATGGTGCTGGCGAATTTATGCCCCGAATGGACGACGACCAGGGTGGGTCCCACAATGCCGTAATAGATGTGGGGGTTGAGCGGGTTTTTCCGCCCCTTTTTGTTCAGAATCCGTTTCCGATAAGGATATATGAGCGTCATCAGCATTAAGAGGCTGCCGACGATCCCCACCAGATGGCCGATCCCCGTCCCCCCGAAACCGGGAACGGGAAACACCAGAAAGATCACCGCCAGCGAGACGAATATCGTCGCAAGCCAGGCGGTCAATTGTTTATCGTCGATCATACCGGATCAGGCCTCCAATGCCACATCGGTTTTCGGCGCCGCCACGCACGGCAGGATCATGTTGCTGTCGAGGTCTTCATCCTCCAACCCGGAATCGTCCGACATGTCCACCTCTCCCGAGAGAAGTTTCACCTTGCAGGCGCCGCAATATCCTTGTTGACATTCCGATTCGATCCCGACGCCGTTTTCTTCGGCCAGTTCCAGGATGCTCTCGTATTTATCGTCCCATTCGACGGTTTTTCCGGAAGTTCTGAATTCAACTTTGTGACCCATGATGCTCTTCCTCCTTTAAAAGGGTGGTTAATATCTCCTCGGTTCTTTTGGAACGGATGTAAAAAAGGATCAAGGTTCCCAGAAAAAAAAGAACAAGGAAGGTCATGGTTAAAAAATGGGCCCAGGACATGCCGAACACGCCCTCCTCTTCTGGAAGATATTTCGGGGAAACCGTCATCTCCTCCTTGAACCATTCAATATCCGGCGACTCCGCCGCCGCCCATGCCGGCCCGACCGAAAACAGGTTCGCCCGGTTTCCGGACGCTGCCGGCCATGCTGCTGCAGCCGCCATGATCAGGATTGCAATGCACAAACGCCTGGCCATATTATCGTCTCCTTGATTGCCCAATGCTCATCGATTGCGGCGCCGGGCCGCATTCATATGCTTTGCTGTCGATGATTGTCTACCGGGTCAGATCGCGCCGTTTGGCTTCGTACTCTTCCTGATCGATCTCTCCCTGGGCGTAGCGCTGTTCGAGAATATCCAGCGCCGCCTTATCGGACCCGCCGCCGACCTGCTTCCCGCCGCCTTGCATCAGATATTTCACCAGAAACACGACGCCCACAATAATGACAATCCAGAAAATAATGCCCATGATGCCGTAACCTCCCATCATTCCGGGTCCCATGTGCCAGCCCCCGCCGCGCCCGTCGTAGCCGCCCATTGGCGTGCAGCCGGTAAAGAAAAAGAACATTGCAAGCAAACCGTACGTAAATGCGTTCATTGGATTGACTCCTGTATGCCGTCAATAGAATCATCATGCCGTTTCTCATCTGTTATGATAACAGAGAACGACGAATCCCGTCAATTTATAAGCACAAGGCATTGAAATGCTTTTTATTTTTCAAAATATCCCGCTGGACTTGGATATGCGCACGGCAGATGAGACGGAAAACCTGATCCTTCGGCGGGAGATCGTTTTCGGGCGACTCGCCCATATTCACCCGACGCAACCTGGAAAGCCGTTATAGACAGGACGGGCATGTCGCCTCGACATGCAAAAGATGGAAAAGCTGTTGGCCGCTTTCCGGGAATACGATCTGGAGCGGGGGCGAACCGGTCTGATGGTGGTCTGGCCCCATCCGGGCGGGGGCCGAAAGGGGGCGTGGGAGGAGAAGACAATCCCGGCCATCCTCCCATTCGGATGTTTGCCGTTTCCGACGCGGGGATCAGTCCGCGCCGGAAGAATTTTCGATTTTTTCGATGTAGGATTTAACGGCTTTCAGTTCCTCCGGCCCCAGACCCTTCAACCGATCTTCAGGCCCCAGCCCCTTCAGCCGATCCTCCGTCGTCAGCGCCTTCAGGATATCCTCCGGCTTCATCACCTTGAGAAAATCCTCGGGTTTCATCACCTCGAGAAAATCCTCGGCCGTCAGGCTCTCCAGAATGGCGCGTTCAAACTGTTTGCCGAGTTCCACAACCTTTTCAGGGGTCAATTCCGCTTCCATGTCCAGCCCTCCTTTCACCACCAACCAGTGCCGCATGAGTCCTTCCAAGACCCAACGGACATCGTTGTCCAATTGATTGAATTGTTTCCGCAAAACGGCAAACGCCGAATTCTTCTCTTTTTGCCGGCTGGCAAAGCATTTAATAAAGGCGTTGTGCGGAGCGTCCGACAGTTCGTTGAGCGCCAGCAGGCCAATGTGATCCAGCAGGGGGTGGGCGCTGCGATAGACGCCGGTATTTTCCGTCGGGCCATAGCCAAACGTTTCCAGGGTATTTCGGCGGGGGGTTCTGGCGCTGATCAGAAACGTCTCGACCTCGTGATCCTTAAAGCCCTGGGCGCGTTTATAAAACCAGTCGTATCCAACCGTCTGGGCAAAGGCGCTTTTGCCCACCGATTCGGAATACTTGAACTCAATTAAAATTCTGCCGGCCTTTGCGTCCCGCACGCCGTCGGGCAAGCGCTCTTTTTGCCGCTTTGTCCATCGCCTGCCTTTGTTTTCCAGGAGCAAAATATCGGTTTTCGGCGATTCGCTCATCAATGCGTAATCGGTAAACACCAAAACGCCGACCGGCGGCAACAGCCCTTCCAGCAGACGGCCCAGGATGCGATGCCACCGGGTTTTTCCGGTTTCCGCGGCGTTTGACGTTTTTTCCATCGTTGGTCCTATTTCACAAAGGGGTCTTTGAGGGGGACGACGCCCGGAAACCCTTGTTTCGGCCGCTGCAAAGGAATGATACCAGCGGCATAAGTGATTGTCAAACGCGGCAAGAGCCCGGTGAAAATAATTGGATGTGGGTGTGGGAATTTTTTTGCATTGTCGTTCACTCATGTTTTTTCCTGTCTTGATTTTGTCGTTTGACGACTGCATAATGACAGCAACGGCTACCCAAATAATGGAGATCGCCAAATGCTGCAACCCAAACAAACCCAAATATCCCCCGACGCCTATTTCGAGATGGAAGAGCAGGCGGAAACCAAAAGCGAATATTTCCACGGCGAAATGTTCGCCATGACCGGGGCGTCCCACCGGCACAACGTGATCGCCGTCAACATTACGTCTCTGCTGCATGCCGGTCTTCGCGACCAGGATTGTTTTATTTATGGCGGCGACATGAAAGTGGAGGTCGACCCGGGCAGGCATTATGCTTATCCGGACGCCAGCGTCGTGTGTGGCGGCGTCGATTTCGTGGAGGGCAGGACCGATGTCTTTAAAAATCCGCTGGTCCTTTTTGAAATCCTGTCAAAATCCACCTCGGATTACGACATGGGCGCGAAATTCAAAGCCTACCGGGCCATTCCTTCTCTGCGGGATTACGTCGTCATCGATCAATACTCGGTTTTCGTGACGCATTTCCATAAAAACGAGGAGGGGCAATGGACGCTGAAAGATCTGGAACGGCTGGAAGACGCCGTTCCCATTCGATCCCTTGGTCTCGAAATGGATATGAAGGAGATCTATCGCCGGATTGAATTCGACCCCATGTAGGGGCGAAAAATTTTTCGCCCCTACACGCCTATTCCACCTTCGCCCGATACAACCGCAAACTGTTGGTCACCACCGAAATCGACGAAAACGCCATGGCGAACGCCGCCAGGATGGGGTGGAGCTGCCGCAGGAACCCCGGCACGGATTCGAAGGGGTAGAGCGCGCCGGCGGCCACGGGGATCAGGATGGCGTTGTAGAAAAACGCCCAGAACAGGTTCTGCTTGATGGTCCGCATGGTGGCGCGGCTGAGGCCGATGGCCTTGGGGATGCCCTTGAGACTGCCGGACGACAGGATCACGTCCCCGGTTTCGATGGCGACATCCGTTCCCGTGCCGATGGCGAACCCCACGTCGGCCTGGGCCAGGGCCGGAGCGTCGTTGATGCCGTCGCCCACCATGCCGACCAATTCGCCTTTTTCCTGGATCTCCCTGACCCGGTCCGACTTCTCATCGGGCCGGACCTCGGCGTGGACCGCGTCGATGCCCACCTGTTCGGCGATGGCGTCGGCCGTGGCCTGGTTGTCGCCGGTGATCATCACGACTTTCAGATGCTGATCGTGGAGCTGCCGGATGGCGTTTGCGGATTCTTCCTTCAACGTGTCGGCCACAGCCACCACGCCAGCCAGTTCGTCGTTGACCATGACCACCATGGCGGTCTTCCCTTCGGACTGAAACGTCTCGATCCGCTCTTTGGCTTCCGACAGCATATCGGCGTCAAACCACTTGGGCTTGCCGATCTTGACCCGATCGCCCCCCACCGTCGCCTCCACGCCGAAGCCGCCGGAGGCCTTGAAGTCGTCGGCTTCGGGCAGGTCCAGACCTTCGTTTTTGGCCGCCGTCACGACGGCCCGCCCCAAGGGATGTTCCGACCCCCGCTCCACGGCGGCGGCCAGTTTTAGCAGATCTTCCCTTGTTTCAAACCGACCGAAGGGTTCCACGTCGGTCACCGACGGCTTGCCCTCGGTGATGGTGCCGGTCTTGTCCAGCACGATGGTGTCGAGATGGGTGGCGGTTTCCAGGGCCTCGCCCCGCTTGAAAAGGATGCCGGCTTCCGCCCCTTTCCCCGTTTCCGCGCCCTTGCCGGTACCGGCCATGATGGCCGTGGGCGTGGCCAGCCCCAATGCGCAGGGGCAGGCGATGACCAGCACCGCCACCATCCGGATCATGGCGGGAACGAAATCGCCCACCAGAAACCACCAGACAACAAAGGTAACCAGGGCGATGCCGATGACCGCCGGTACGAACACCGCCGCCACTTTGTCCGCCAGCCCCTGGATGGGCGGCTTGGATCCCTGGGCCTCCTGAACCAGCCGGATGATCTGGGCCAGGGCCGTCTCCTTGCCCACCCGGGTGGCCTCGAATTTAAGAAGCCCCTCGCCGTTGATGGTCCCGCCGACGACCGTGTCGCCCTCCTTCTTATCCACCGGGATCGGCTCGCCGGTGAGCATCGACTCGTCCACCGCCGATGCGCCGGAGATCACTTCGCCATCCACGGGAATGCGCTCACCGGGACGCACCATAAGGGTGTCGCCCTTTTTGACCTGGGTTAAGGGCACTTCCTTTTCGTCGCCGTCCTCGACGATGGTGGCCGTATCGGGCCGCAGGCCCATGAGCTTCCGGATGGCGCCGCCGGTCTTGCCCTTGGTGCGGGCCTCCAGCATCTTGCCCAGTTTGATGAGTGTGATGATCACCGCCGACGTTTCAAAATAGACGTGGTCGCCGGCCGCGGGAAAGAGGAGCACGACCAGGGAATAGAGGTAGGCCACGGACGATCCCATGGCCACCAGTACGTCCATGTTGGCCGATTTGTTCCGGAGGCTCTTCCAGCCGCCCACATAATAGTCGAAGCCGGTGTAGAACTGGACCGGCGTGGCCAGGGCGAAAAAGAGCCAGTTGACCCAGGCCGCGTGGCTCCAGGCGCCGATGAGGCCGAAGTCCCGGCCCATGCTCAGGATAAAGAGCGGCAGGGTGAAGATGGCGCCGACGACGAACTTCCGGGTCTGATCCCGTATCTCGGCATCCCGGGCCCGCTGTTCGGCGTCCATTTCCGTCTCGCCCGCTTCGGGACGGATGGCCCCGTAGCCCGCCTTCTCGATGGCCCCGACGATCTCGTCCAGATCCGTTTCCGATGCGATATATTCCACCGTGGCCCGCTCCGAGGCGAAGTTGACCGAGGCGTCCACCACGCCGGGGACCTTCTTGTTGAGGGCCCGCTCGATGTTGGCCGCGCAGTTGGCGCAGGTCATGCCGGTGACGGGAAATTCGGTCTTCGTCTTGGCCACCCCGAAACCGAGGCTTTCGATTTTATCGAAGATCGCGGACGCCGACGCCGTCTGGGGGTCGAACGACACATTCGCTTTCTCGGAAGCGAAGTTGACGTTGACGTCGCCGACGCCGTCCAGTTTTTTCAATCCCCGCTCGATGTTGGCCGCGCAGTTGGCGCAGGTCATGCCGGTGACGGGGATGTTGAGGGTTCTTTCGGACATTGCTTTCCCTTTCATGGCATTTCTGATTAATGCGTTACGGTCCGTCGAGATGGCCGCATTCTTTCAACGATAACCATTATCCCTGAATAATCAAAAATTTCAACATTTTCACCAAAAATACCCACTCATTTCCTTAAATATGGGGTCATCACTGTATTGGAAAAAATAATGACGCCCAATAAAATGGGTAAGTATGAAAAGCCGCATTTTTTCGACATTCCTTATGACCTGCCTTCTGGTCGCCGTCGCGCTGAGCGTCGGCTGTCAGCCGGCCCAAGAGACCGATGGCGCTTCCGATGAGGCCGTTTCAGTCCCCCACGGTTACATGGCCCGGCTGGAGCAGGTCCACGACGGCCGCATGATCGGGTTCGGTCCCTTTGTGGGATATTATTTCCGCCCCGAAGATCCCCAGGATCTGGCTCGGCTGCGATTCGTCTGCTTCAACGAAAACAAATTCTACAGTTCGGACATGCCTGCCGGCGCGAAACTCTATGAAGGATGGGCGGTTCGGACCACGCTGCCCGAAGCCGATATAGACATCCCGACCGAAGACCGGATCAACCCGGTCTTTTTCGAGGATGCGCCCGAGGCATGGCGCAGATCGCGTTTCGAACACGACGCTCTTCCGATCTACTCTACGAAGGCACGGCGGTACGGAAAACCCTGCCGAAAACGGATTTCGATATCCCATCGGGAGATCGGATCAACCCGGTCTTTTTCGAAGATGCGCCCGAGGCATGGCGCAGATCGCGTCCCGAACCCCGGGACGTTTTCCTCCATTTCCACTCTTGCTACAACGGAGCGGGAACGGTGCGGACCGGGTACTGGATCAGCCATGTGGCCGCGGCCGATTTCACCTATGACATGGGGGGACGGGTTGAAAAAGACAGTCCCCTGTATCATATGGTTCAAAAAGGCCCGGACCGGAACTTCGCCCGAATTATCGAATTCGACCGAGGACCGCGAAAAGGCGATTAAACGTCATGAACCCGTCAACCCGTGAGGAACGATCATGAATAAAGCTGTCACCGTCATTAACGTCGTCATCATTCTCGCCATCCTGGCCGGAATCGGCTATCTTTTTGCAGGGGGTTACAACATCGCCGCCGCCGAAAAGCACTGGGACATCACCTTCAAGGCCATCCAAACCGTGCGCAACCAGTCCATCGCGGCCCACAGCGAGGATCTGGAAAAACCGCTGCCCACGGACGTGGACGGCTACATCACCCATTTTCACGATTCCTGCCGGACATGCCACGGCGCGCCGGGCGTATCCCCGGCCGAATTCGCCGAAGGACTGTACCCCAAACCGCCCACGCTTCACAAAACCGAAACCCAGAAACACTGGTCGGACGGCGAGATCGTCTGGATCATCGCCAACGGCATCAAAATGACGGCCATGCCGGCCTTCGGACCGTCCCACGGCGTCTCGGAGATCCACGGCCTGGCGGGTTTCGTGCGGAAACTCCCGAACATGGACGAGGCCGC